>NZ_DAMBKZ010000006.1:0-259520 GCF_032066345.1 Brucella sp. | reverse complement strand
CACGGGTGGCGCTCAAGGAAGGTTCGCTTGTTGTGAATTCCAGCCAGGGTGGCGGCACCAAGGATACCTGGGTCCTCGACGATTAAAACTCGAGCGATGATTGTCGGTCATGGTGCTGCGGTCGAATTTTGACGCGAAATGGAAGCTTGAGACATCAACATCTCCGCGCCTTTGTTGACCTGGAACGCGCGCTGCGGCGATTTTGATAGCGTAAAAGGGGAATGATCTATGCTTCTTGGCCGTACGGCAAATGGGCTTTACTGGATGTTTCGCTATATCGAGCGCGCCGAAAACATGGCACGTCTGGTGGATGCGGGGCTACGCATGGCGCTGACCAAAACTTCGGATGCACCGGAAGAGTGGTCTTCTGTGGTTGTGTCAGCTGGTGCAAGCCAGACATTTTCAGCCAAATATCACGCTTATAATGCAGCAAACGTCGCAGACTTTCTGCTGCGGGACATGGACAACCCTTCCAGCGTCATGTCCTGTATGGAAACCGCGCGTTCAAATGGCCGCATGGTGAGAACAGCGCTCACCCGCGAAGCGTGGGAAAGTGTCAACGAAGCCTGGATGACGCTGAAGAAATCTCTCTGCAAACCGTTGAAAGAGGCCGATCTTCCACCGCTCCTTGATCAGATAAAGCGGGAAACGGCACTCATACGCGGCGCATTCCATGGGACAATGCTGCGCAACGAAATCTTTGATTTCGCGGGGCTTGGCACATTTATTGAACGCGCAGACAACACTGCGCGCATTCTCGATGTCAAATATTACGTACTGTTGCCCGCCGTCTCCTATGTCGGGACCACGCTCGACAACTATCAATGGGAGTCCATTCTACGCTCCGTTTCAGCGCATCGGTCTTATCGCTGGGTTTATGATGGTGATTATCGCCCATCGCATGTTGCTGATTATCTGATCCTGAATGGCCGTATGCCGCGCTCACTGAATCATTGCTACCAGTGCATAACCGGTCATCTCGGCTTTCTTGGCAAAGACTACGGCGAGAGTGCTGCCTGCCATGCGACTGCGGATAAAATCTACGGCAGCCTGTTAAATCAGGACATTAGTGCGATATTTGATGTCGGTCTGCACGAGTTTCTGACCGAATTCATTACGCGCAATAATCGGCTCGGCAATGAGATCGCCGAAACCTATAATTTTTATTGAGGTGTTCGCTTGTGGAGCGGCATGGGCACGGCGCCTGCCGATCAATCATTGGGCACCGATCAATGATCATCGAACCGCTATACAAATTAAGAGAGAGTTTGATGCCTTTTCGTTCCGATACTTTCCTTGGAACCTACAATCCTGATCAACTCAGGTCATTGCAACACGCCTATCGCCAGACCTGCATTGAATTGGGAAGAACAAACCTCACCCTTGCCGAACAGCATAGGCTCGCAAAGATCATCTATGGCATTTATGACAGTGGCATCGAGGATCCGGTGGCAATCGCGCGGATCGTCCGGCATGCTGAAAGCATTTGATGGTGTTCACCCTCGCCGAAGACTTTCATATCGAGGCTGACATCAAACCGGTAAACCTTGAGATCGGCTTTGCCGACATGTGAGCGCTGGCTTGCTGGACAGAGCATTCAGCGCATAATGGATGACACTGGCGAAAAGCCATGCAAAATCCCATCCTTTCGCGCAGCAAAAGATGCTAACCTTTTGCGGGCAGAGCAAGCACTGCGCTGCTGGGACATAATTCGGGGGGCTGTCTTGGATATTGCGACGATACTGACCATTCATTCGTTATTATCAACCTGTTCCATCCGGGAAACGGCGCGATTGGAAGGGCGAGCAGCTTCGACCGTTAGTGCTGCTCTGGAGCGGATGGAAAGCGCCCTGGCCATTCCACTATTGCGACGCGAGGGCACGGTTCTTAGTCTGACGCTCGAAGCACAGAAGCGAATGAAGCTTTTTGATGAGGTGGCCAGTCTTTGTCGCTCCTTGCTTGCCGTTGCCGGCGACCCTGCCATTCGACCGACCATTCGCTTTTCCGCACTTATCCGATTTGTGGCCGCCGCAAAAACTGGAAGCATACGTGCCGCCGCAAAAGAGCTGGGCGTGGGTCAGCCGCAATTGACGCGTCAGCTTTCAGAACTCGAACGTAATCTCGACTGCGCATTGCTTTTGCGAACACGAACCGGCGTGCGCTGCACGGCAACCGGCGAGATGGTGATGACGCTCGTTGAGGCGATCATTCGCACATGGGAAGAATTGTCCCATGCGGCGACCGACCGGTTTCGCCGTCAGCAGGTGACCTGCCGGATCGGTTCGGTGATGCCGTTGGGCCATGAAAGCAGCATCGCCCAGATCCTTGCCAATCTGACGGTTGGTTGGGAACGCCTGCATCCGCGTCAGCCGCTTTCGATCTCGGCCAACACTGCGGAAGAGTTGGTTTCCGGTCTCAAAAGCCGACGTTACGACGCGATCCTCATTGATCATGCCGATTTTTTAAAGGAATTTGACGGCCGAGTGGTTTCTGATGCCCCGCTTGCCTTGATTGGCGATCACCGCATCATGGCAGAACTGAAAGGTGACGTGGCAAAATTCCTGCAAAGGCACCCATTGGCGCTTCCCAGTGTCAAGAGCGGGATAAGACAGCATGCGATGCATTATCTTGAAGGGGTGCTTGGTCCGCTGACGCCATCGAAGCTTCGACTGATGGAGATGGATTCAATTCCAGTCATCATCAATCTTGTGACCCGCCATGGTTATCTTTCGATCCTGCCGGAACCCGTCGTGGCGCGTCTTCCCTTCCCCATCACCCAATATCCTCTGGGCGCCGAGCATCGCCAGATACTTTCCTTTGTCTGGCGACGGAACACTTTTGCACCAAAGATGTTAAATGAGATGGTCTCGCTGCTCACTGAAGATAGCGCGTAGAAATTTGTTTCTCGCGGTGCATTGTTTGAGAGGCCTATAAACGCGGTGGGGATGGGTTGCATTTGCCGAGACATCCTCTGTTCGGAATCTGGGATATATCCCGGCCCGGTGTTTTTAAATAGCCTGAAACGTAAACAGCCAATGACTGTGAGGGAGAACATAGGATGAGAACATCGGTGATTTTGGCCGGCATGCTGGCCGGCATGGTCTTTTCGGCAACGCCAGGCTTTGCGGCTGATGTGGTGGTTGGGTCGAAAATCGATACTGAGGGCGGTGTTCTGGGAAACATCATTTCGCAGGTGCTCAAGGCCAATGATATTGCGGTGATCGACAAGATCCAGCTCGGCGCAACACCGATCGTGCGTGAGGCGATTACTCAGGGGCAGATTGACATCTATCCTGAATATACCGGAAACGCTGCCTTCTTCTTCAACAAGGGCGATCTGGATGTGTGGAACAAACCCCAGGCAGGCTATGAAGAGGCAAAGAAACTCGACTATGACGCCAACAAGATTGTCTGGCTGACACCGGCCAATGCCAACAATACCTGGGCAATCGCGTTGCGCCGCGATGTCGCTGAGCCGAACAAGCTGAAGACGCTGAGCGATTTTGGCAAATATGTCAATGATGGCGGCAGCGTGAAGCTTGCGGCCTCTTCGGAATTCGTCAGCTCCGCCACCGCGCTGCCGGCGTTTCAAACCGCCTATCAATTCACCCTCAAACCGGATCAGCTGATTACGCTGTCGGGCGGCGATACGGCCGCAACGATTGCCGCTGCGGCGCAACAGACATCGGGCGCGAATGCGGCGATGGTCTATGGCACGGATGGCGGCATTGCGCCTGCTGATCTGATCGTCCTTGAGGACGACAAGGGTGTGCAGCCGGTCTATCTGCCCACACCGATCATTCGGGCGGCCGTCTTGAAAGAGCATCCACAGATTGCTGATATTCTCAAGCCGGTTTTTGAATCCTTCACGCTGGAAAGCCTGCAGGAACTCAATGGGCGTGTTCAGGTTGGCGGTGAGCCGGCGAGTGATGTCGCCCGTGATTATCTCACCAAGAACGGCTTCATCAAGTAGTCCCGGCCTTTTAGGATCAGGATCCGACAGGATCCTGCGACGGTAGCCAACGCCTGCGGGAAGAACGTCAGGTGTTGGCGCTGCGGATGGCTTTAATGGATGAACAGGATCCACCATGCAGATAACCGCAGGTCGAAACACTGCAGCCGCTTTACGCTTCAGCATCGATCGACTGGGGGTGGTGATAGCCCTCATCCTTATTCTCTCGCTGATAGTCCAGCCCTTTGCTCTTCTGCGACCCAATCGGGTTGCGGCAACGGCGCCGGTGCAGCTTGTTGACGCTCTGCCATTCACGCAGGCGGTTTTTCTGATGAGTTTGATCCTGATCACAGTGGCGTTGCTGGTGGTGCGCTCACCGCTCAGGCTGCGGCTTTCTGCTCTGATTGCAACCCTGATCGCTGTCGCGATAGCGATCGGGCTGAGTGCGGACTATCTGACACCTGCTGGCAATAATTATGCGCGTGTTTCTCCCGGAGGAACCGTTTGGCTGATCGCCTTTGCGCTGGCCCTGGCGATTGGTGACACTCTGGTCCGCATGCGACTAGCGCCGTTGTCGCGGTTGGCGGCATTGTTTATCTTCGTGGCACTGCTGGGGCTGTTCCTTTATAGTGGTGTGTGGCGGGATGTTTCCATCCTCAAGGAATATGCCTCACGACGGGATGCCTTTGCCAGTGCGCTTCGGACCCACGCGCTACTGGCAATTGGATCGCTGATCGCAGCCTTTCTCATTGCGACGCCAATTGGCATCCTCATAAATCGCTTCAAACGGTTGCGCGACGCCATCATCTCGTTTTTCAACGTCATCCAGACCATTCCCTCGATGGCCTTGTTCGGCGTGCTGATTGCCCCTTTGGCCTGGGTAGGTACCCATATGCCTGGCGCTGCCGCACTGGGTATTGCAGGCATTGGTCCCGCCCCTGCTTTTATTGCTCTGGTTGCCTACGCGCTGCTGCCAATCGTTTCGGCAACGGTAACCGGACTGGATAACGTGTCGCCTTTGGTGGTGGACGCGGCGCGCGGTGTCGGAATGACCCGCCGGCAACGTCTACTGTCGATTGAACTGCCCCTGGCCTTTCCGGTCATATTGACCGGGATCCGCGTGGTGCTGGTGCAAAATATCGGCCTTGCCGTCATTGCCGGACTGGTGGGCGGCGGTGGCCTTGGAATGTTCGTCTTTCAAGGCATCGCCCAGACGGCAACCGACCTTGTCTTGCTCGGCGCCTTGCCGACTGTCGCCATGGCGTTCATCGCCGCTATCCTGCTTGACGCGCTTGTTGAAATCAGCCGGGCGCCGCAGCATAAGGAACAGACCCCATGATTGAGATTGCCAACCTCACCCGTCTTTATGGCGCACAAAAGGCGGTCGATGACGTCTCCTTGACCGTCAATGCAGGAGAGATTGTGGTGATTGTCGGCACCTCCGGCTCTGGCAAGACCACATTGATGCGCATGATCAATCGACTGGTGGAACCGAGCGCTGGCGTGATCAAGATTGACGGCAAGGACAATCGGGAGGTGAGTGCGCATATTCTGCGTCGCGGCATCGGTTATGCCATTCAAGGCCATGGCCTGTTCCCACATCGCAGCATTGCCGAGAATATCGCCACTGTGCCGCGCCTGCTTGGCTGGGACCGCGCCCGGATTGCCGCCCGGGTCGACGAGTTGCTTTCCCTGTTTCATCTCGATCCGGCGGTCTATCGCGATCGGATGCCTCATGAGCTTTCCGGCGGCCAGCAACAGCGGATCGGGGTGGCGCGGGCTTTGGCCTCCAATCCGGCGATATTGCTGATGGACGAACCCTTTGGGGCGTTGGACCCGATTATCCGTGACAAGGCCCAAGAAGATCTCCTGGCGATCCAGAAACATTATCGGACGACGATTGTGCTCGTCACCCACGACATGGAGGAGGCGATCCGTCTTGGGACACGAATTGCGGTGATGGATAAGGGCCGCCTTTTGCAATATGCGACACCGCAAGAGATTATCGCGCGCCCCGCAACCCAATTTGTGCATGACCTGCTGGGCGGGGGCAGTGACCGGGTGTTCCGCCTGCTATCGCTTGTCACCGTCGATGGTCTTGTCGAGCCTGGTGATGCAAATGGCGATCCAATCGCAAGTGATATGTCTTTGCGCGAGGCGCTGGGGGCAAGCCTTTGGTCAGGCCGCACCGCCTTGCCCGTGCGCCGCGACGGCGCAATTATCGGCCGTGTGACCCGAGTGGCGATTGAAGACCATGCCCGGAGCATTGCATGAAACCGGGTGGGATTTTGAAAACTGTACTGCTGATCGTTCTCGTTTGCTTCGTCATGAAGCCGGAATGGTTTGCAGGCGCGCTGGCGCCCTTCACACGAAACGATGCGCCCGCGATCTATACGCAGAACTCGCTGCTGGCGCTCACAATCAATCATCTGGTTCTGGTGGGGCTTGCGACAATGGTTGCGACCATCATTGCGGTAACGCTTGGCATTCTGACTACGCGGCCGGGTGGGCGGGAATTTCTGCCACTTTCGCGCGCCATCGCCAATATCGGCCAGACCTTCCCGCCAGTGGCGGTTCTGGCGATCGCGGTTCCTATCTTTGGTTTCGGCTCGGTTCCCGCTTTCATTGCGCTGCTGCTTTATGGCCTGCTGCCGATCTTCGAGAATACGCTGACCGGTCTGACTGAGCTGGAACCCGCAGTGGTGGACGCTGGACGAGGAATGGGGATGACAGACCGGCAATTGCTGATCAATGTTGAATTGCCGCTAGCCCTTCCGGTGATCTTGTCGGGTGTGCGTCTGGCGGCGATCATCTCTCTGTCGACTGCCACAATCGGCTCGACGGTGGCTGCGAGCACGTTGGGCGAAGTGATTGTGGCGGGTCTCTTGACTGGCAACACCGCCTTCGTTTTGCAGGGCGGTTTCATTGTCGCGGGCCTTGCCATCCTGATCAATGCGGGTTTCGTGGCGCTGGAAACGCGATTTCGCCGTAACACTGCCCAATAGCGTGTAGGAAATAGAGGAAGTACCGGGGGATCAAGCACCGGCTCCACACGGAACTTCACCTCGTCATGGGATGATCATTGATGGCGCGGTGGCGACGCGCGCGCCGAATTATTCTGTCAAAACGACCATCCAAGTGGCAGGCAAGCGCGGCCGGCGCTGAGCTCCAGAGACAAGAAAGCCCGCTTCGCTGGGAGGAGGAGTGCGAAGCGGGCTGATCTGGAAAACGCGGCTTTGGGAGGAGGAGTGCCGCGCTTCATGTTCAGTCCCTGGGAGGAGGAGTGAGACTGAACATGTTCTAACTACGCATTTTGGCGGGGTCTCACAACATGCAAAAATGCATGGCTGTTATGCGCAGGATCAGGAATGGAAAACCGCCCGGCAGCGGCAAGCGCGCCCAGGCGGTCTTTTCCTCCCAGAGGCCGGTCTTCTATCAGCAATTACTCAGTAGAGCAACAAGTATCCCGAAGTACATAATCCCACTATTTTAGTGTGATCATAACAATAGTCCGGGTGCCGAAGTCGTTTGGAAGAGAAAATCGCTCGTCCCGTATCGCGGGTGTGGGCGGGGGGCTTGGGCGCGCGATACGGGGAGCTTCCTGCGAACAGGGTGCAAGCCAAAGGTAAGGCTATTTGAGAGAAAGCGAAATGACAGATTGTTGCGGTTGCAAATCGTAAGTGCAGCAACCTAGGAAGAACGAGCGACGGCTTCAGCCCGCCCAGGCAAGCCAACAGCACAGATCGCAAAGGTTTTGCAGGTTCTACAAACGCTCGGTTGTTCGATCCATATTTTTGCTCCTGGGGAACGGAGGAAATGACGGTAAGGGTTCTCAATGTCTGGTGGGATGGTCGCATCGTCGGGCTATTCACCCAGGATAGGCACGGTGATATCGGCTTTGCCTACGCCGGAGCTTGGTTTGATGACGAAAAGGCGCTTCCGCTGTCTGCCTCCTTCCCAAAGCGTCCGGAACGGCTTTCCCGTCAAGAATGCCGACCATTTTTCGGCGGCCTGTTGCCCGAGGAAAGACAGCGCCCGAAGATAGAAATGGTGGGCGAGGATGAGCTGCCATTGGGGCGTGATTTTTGCGCGATGTCAATCGTGCAGCCTGGCAGGCACGCGTCTGGGGATTAAGCTATGGCGCCAGGTCGCTAAGATATTTCAAAATCACCCGCATATCCTGTGAGGCACAGGCGATGTAGCCGTCGGGTCTGACCAGATAGCAAATGTCAGAGCTATCACTTTCGTGAATCTGCGGCTCAACCAGATTGGCAAACCGCGATAGGGTCTCCGCTGCCATCTGGAATTTGCCGCCGAAAAGCATAAAGCGACCGTCCATCGAGGGTTGCGCTGCCTGCCGCGTGCCCGGTTTGATGAAACGCTCCCCCGGCTGCGGCCCCCAGGCAGCAGCCGGCCCGTTCAGTGGACTCTGCGGGTAATGGATCGACAGTTCGGTAACCGCGCTGCCGATCAGATGTTGGACAGGAGCTGCTCCCAGGATGTGATGGGCGGCAAAGTTGCGCAACATCTGCAGGACCGGGTTTTTCAAGATGGCGATTTTGGTCAATCGTCCCGAAGCTTTAAGCACATCGTCGCCGACAAGGCTGCGCTCAGCCGAATAGCTGTCGAGCAGATCCTCTCTGCATATTTCCTTGATGACGAGCGCCAGTTTCCAGGCCAGATTGAACGCATCCTGCATACCGGTGTTCATCCCCTGGCCCCCGGCAGGGCTGTGGATATGGGCAGCATCGCCTGCCAGAAAAATTCGTCCGTATCGGTAAGAGCGCAGTTTGCGATCATTGATCCGGAATCCCGCAAGCCAGACTGGATCACGCAGCGTGCAGGCCAAGGCGGTTCTCTCATCGATCAACCGCTGCAGATCGGCAAGCGACGGCGGCACAGCTTCGCCGCTCGCATTGCTGTCAATATTGGCGATGACGCGATAGCGTTGCAGGGAAATCGGGAACACAACCAATATGCCGGTTCGATGCCAATGCACCGATACCTCGGGCGCAAGTGAAGCATCAGCGATATGGACATCGCCCAATACCCAGTGACTATCGAGCGTCTCACCGGCAAACTCTCCACCGGTTGATTTGCGCAGCAGCGAATGCGCGCCGTCACACCCAATCAGCCATTGGCCGTGTAGCGTTTCGTGTAGGCCCGTTGCGTTGATTGTGTCGAGCTGGACGCCTGCATCCTGCTGTAATGCTGCCACCGCTTCAACGCCGCGTTCAACCCGGACACCCTGTTTGTTGAGCATATCCTCAAGAAGGCGCTCGGTCTCAGATTGCGGGATCATCAGCGCAAATGGATAGGCCGAAGGAACCGCGCTGACATCAAGTCGGCCGAGAAGATTTTGTTGATTGCAGATCGAGATCTTTGTCACCACAAGGCCAGCATCAATGAAGGCTGACGCGCGCGCTCCCAGCAATTCAAGCGTCCTGCTCCAGATCACCAGCGCTTTTGACTGCTGTGTTGGTGCAACTGCCTTGTCGATGATGCGGACGGCGATATTCAGCCGGGTCAGTTCCAAAGCGAGAGTGAGCCCGACCGGGCCGGCACCGACGATCAGAACTGGTGGTTTACTGCTATCTGTCATCAAACGAACTCCTTCCGACACGACTCCCAGCGTTTGGCGTGCCGCATAAGGCGATTGACGAGAGCGGCAGCCTCGGCGCTGCTGTACTGGGGCTTGTCGAGCAATATTGCATTGTTCAGCGCCGGTCTTGCAAGCCAGTATGCCGTCATGATGCAAGCGCGCAACCGCGATCACCCGGTCCGGCGGATCTTGTTAAGAAGGTAAATAAGAAGCAGCGTCCTGAGCAGAGTTGCAATCAGCAAAGGACCGATATTATCCGGTGCGAAATCGCCGGCGGTCAACGCTTGGCTGATATGGCCCATAGCTGTCCCCATGTAAAAGAGAATGGCGTAGAGCGCGATTGCACATTTGAACCCGCGACTGCACCAGAACGCTGTTATCGCGACAACACCCATGGCAAGATCAGCAATTCCTATTTCCGTCTCGAAAGGGCTTGGTGACCAGCCAATCTGGGCCGAGGCGATTGCTGGAAAAAACACGTGAAATATACCGGCCCAAACGCCATCGATCCCGACGGCGAGCAGAAGAAGCCAGCTGAGCTGGCGGGTCCCCGTGTGGTCCCGCTTGTGGATTGCCAAGACCACGCAAAAGGCGACCAGCGTGAGGATCGAGGGCAGATTGGACAAAATGAAACGAATGGCATCTGCGATCATTGACAAGCCCTTTGCAACGAGACAGGAGTTCGGCTTTGTGACACGCGCGGTCGCGATCAGGGGCAGATCGGACCCTCAATGGATCGATTGACGTGGCGCCACATCCTCAGAACTGCTGATGCGACACGTATCCCCTTCGCCAGGCATTGTGCGCTGCGATCTGCCCGTAATTAATCCGAGGCATGAACGCCGCTTTGATTATCAGCCTCTATATCGACTTGGCAGCATGCCCTTTTCCTGACGGAATGCCTTGCTGAAATGACTGAGATTGTCAAAACCCACCGTGTAGGCCGCCTCGGTGACACTCATACCGCTTGAAAGCAAGGCTGCGGCAGCATTCAGACGCGCCGTGCGAAGACAGCTGTGGATGGAGCGGCCAATCTCCATGCGAAACGCTTCCTTGAGCCGTCTTTCGTTCAGTCCGACCTCACGCGCCAGGCGCGGGATCGTCCAATCCGTACTGTACTGGGCTTCGATAATGGCGACGGTAGCATCAAGCTTGCGCATTTCATCAGGGTTCAAATTTCTGACAGGCTTGCCGGTCTTGCCCCGTGCAACCACATCAAGGCCGATACTGAGGGCTTCAACTGCCTTGCTGTAAAGATGCAGCTGTCGGGCCATACCCTCATCATATCGACATTGCAGCAGGCTTGTTGCCGCTGCAATCAGTTCGGGTGGCGCCTTGAATCCGACCAGAAACACATCCTGTTCTGGCAAGCTGTTCTGCGTCATCACCGGCCCACCCAGTCTTGCGAGAGACACACCCCCCAGTTTTTTGAGCAAAGCGGCTTCGAAACGGATGTCGACGACCCGCAGTCTTCGCCCTGCCCGCACGCAATTTTCACCCCGTGTCTGTCGGTTACAGGCAAACAGCACGGCGGCTCCTGGCTTCAAGGCGAAAGGGGCTGCACCATCGACAGACAATGTGCCGTCGCCATCCAGGAAAACCGAAAGCGAGAAGGTGGCCGGACCTTCCGGGTGAAACACCGTGTCTTCAGCCGGCGTCACGTCAATCATGAAAATCGTGACGTCACTATCGGGTTGCTCGACGCGGGTGAAGGCGCGCCAGCCGAGCTGATCGATCTTATCATCGACCGCGTCGCGCCAATGATCAGCGGTTTGCTGGAGGGAAGGATCTGAAAATGTCATCTCTCGCTCGGCTTTCGGGCAATTAGTCCCGTTTGCGTCAATCGGTGTTCAAAAAACGTTAGCCGATATCTCGGTAAAGTGGAATAGAGGACTCAAGTTTTAATCTGGCGGCTCCGGTGGATCAATATGCGTAACGTGAGAACGATAATTTGGGCAAGTTCGGTCTGTTGCTCGGCGGTGAGCTGCACGGCTGCTTTCGCACAGGAGAGCCAGGGAATTGTTCTGGAGACAATCACGGTCACCGCATCCAAACGCCAGCAGGCATTGAACAGGATTGACGGCTCTGTTTCTGTGATAAGCGGAGAACAACTTGAACAGCGCGGCGTGCGGACAGTCGACGATCTCCAGAAGGTCTTTCCTGGATTGAGCATCGGCAATCGAGGCAATCGCATCTATTCCAATGTCACCATTCGTGGCCTGTCTTCGCCGGACTATTTCAATCCAAGTGTACAAATCTATGTCGATGGTGCACCGCAGACCCCTTCAACATTTTCACAGATGCTGGTGGATGTGGATCGCGTGGAACTGTTGCGCGGCCCGCAGGGCACGCTTTACGGTGCCAATGCCTATGCGGGCGTTATCAATATTGTCACCAAGAAGAACAAGGAGAACCGTTTCTTCGTCCAGTCGACGCTTTCTGTCGATGAGCCGTCAATTCAGATTGGCGGAACTGCTGTCATAACGCCCGACACGCTGTTTCTCGACTATGCCGGAACATTTGCGCATTTCTCCGGCGATATGGATGATCGCACCACAGGCGACAACAATATCAATACATCCGACAATGGATTTGGCCGCGCGACATTGCGCTACGCGCCCACTGGCGGTGATTTTGACGCATCGATCACCTATTCACGCGAATGGCTGCGCTCGCACGAAGAGGTCTATGCCTTCCAGCGGGATGTGGATGACCGCATTTATGATAGCGGTCTCTACGGCGAACTGCCGCTTCTCAAGCGCAAGGTCACCAATATATCCGGTCAGTTGAATTATCGCGTCGGGGACGTCACGCTTTCAAGCATTTCCGCCTATCAGGAAAGCGATGTCATGCGCAATTTTTCATCCGGCACCGGTTCGCGTTATTTCTGGCCTCAGAACGACAAGCTGTTCACGCAGGAACTCAGACTGGCCTATGAAAGTGACATATTGAGTGGGGTGGCAGGGCTTTGGTACAGCCATGACGATTTCACCGGCACCAAGAACGGCTATTCTGGCTATTATGGCGACGCTCGCAACAATGTCATCAATGATAGCCTCGCAGCATTCGGCGAAGTCACATGGCATGTGAATGACAGGTTCGATCTGACGGGTGGCCTGCGCGCCACATATGATCGCTCGCATATTGATGCCTATCGCGAAGACACATATGCAACCGGCTATGGCTTCGATTTCGACAACAAGGCCCATTTCACCAGTCTTCAGCCGAAAATCGCCATTGGCTATGAACTTGCAGCCGATACCCGGCTGTTTGGCGTGATTTCGCGTGGCTATAAGCCCGGCGGCTTCAATCACAGCATTTCCTCGATTGTCGATGCAGCGCCTTATGATGCTGAATCCGCATGGAATTTCGAGACTGGGGTAAAGTCTACGCTTTTGGGTGGCGCGGTCGATATATCGGCGTCAGTCTACTATATCCGCTCCACCGACAAACAGATCTATGTTGGCATGATCGGTCAGCAATTCATCCGCAATGCCGGTGTAGCGAGCAGCACCGGCCTTGAGCTGGAAGGGACATGGCGTGCAACAAATCGTCTGACGCTGACCGGGAATGCCGCTTTCGGGCGCTCTGAATTTACCGATTTTACCGACCCTTATACCGGCGTAAGCTATGATGGAAATCATGTTCCTTATGCACCCGACGTCACTGCTCATGTGAATATTGCCTATGTGCTGAGCGAAGATATCTTCAATGGCACGCTGACGGCAAATGGCGGCGTCAATTATAACTCCAAAGTCTATTTCGACGAAGCCAATGCCACCGGTCAGGATGGATTTGCCACCGTTGATGCAAGCCTTGATTTTGCCAATGCAACAGGCTTCAAGGCACAGCTTTATGTGCAGAACATCGCCGACAAGAGCTATAAGACCTCGGGCTTTGTGAACGGCCCCTATGAGCTCGGAACCCTGGGCAAAGGTCGCAGCTTTGGCCTGACCTTGCGCAAGGATTTCTAAGCTCATGTCCGATGGCAAAGCTTCCAGTCTGCCACCCATTCTGATGGCGGCAGGCGGGATCTACACCGCGCAGAGCCTTGTCGGAGGCCTCACTTTCATGGGGATTCCAGCTGTCTTGCGCGCCGACAATGTGGCGCTCGACAAGATAAGCCTCGTCTCGCTGGTCATGCTTGTCTGGGCCTTGAAGTTTCTCTGGGCTCCACCGCTCGAACGCCTGCGTATCCTGCCCAATGGCAGACGCCGATCGCGCGGGATAATGGTTTGTGGCGAAGTGATAACCGCAGCTCTGCTCGTTGCGCTCGGCTTTACGGGCGCCGCAAGCTTCACAATGATCATTGCCTTGCTCCTGCTCCTGGCGGTCGCTTCGGCGACCATCGATATTGCCTGCGATGCCTTTATCATCGAGCAACTGGCGCAAGACAGCCGCGGGCCAGGCAATGTTGCGCAGGTTGGCGGTGGTTACCTCGGCCTGATTTTCGGCAGTGGTCTGTTTGTCACGACTGTGGCGCTTCATGGTGGGCTCGCTGCTTGCATCCTGCTCGCCTGTCTGGTGATTCTGATGAGCCTGCCGATGCTTTTGACACGGGAGGCTCCAGTTGCGCCGATTGCAATGGCGAGCATGCCCAGCCTGGTTGATGCGTTTCAGCGCGTCGATATTCGAACCGGCCTGGTTCTTGCTGTGGTGTTTGAAATGAGTGGCCGTCTTACCCAGTCTCTGACCGGCCCATTTCTTGTCGATGCTGGCGTTCCACTTTCCCTGCTGGGCATGCTCAATGGATTGGGTGGTGTGATGGCCGGTATTTGCGGCGCGGCGCTTGGTGGATGGATCGTACATCGGCGCGGACCGGTCAAAGCCGTTTTTTCCATCGCTGCAGCCCATGTCATCGCCCTATGCAGTGTGGCCTTGATCGTTGCACTCGGGATAAGGCATCTGCCGCTGCTGGTGACACTATTCGTGATTGAAACTGCGGTGATGGCCGCAGGCTTTGTTGCCATTTACGCGCGACTGATGGGCCTTGTATCTCCATCACAGCCGGGGGTCGACTTCACGCTGTTCCAAAGCGCAAGCGCCATTGCCGCCGCCTTGTTCGGTACAGCCGGAGGCCTTCTCGCCCATCAAGCCGGCTACGCAGCAAGTTTTGTCATGTCGGCTGCGCTTTCAATGCTGACGCCACCCCTCCTAATCATCCTTGAGCGCCGTCTGACAAAGGGAACCGCCGCATGACCAAGCCAGTTGCCGTGATCAATGGAGCCGGCGTAGCGGGTCTTGCTGCCGCCTGGTGGCTGGACAAAGCCGGCTGGCAATCCGTCATCATCGAGCGGGCCGAAAGCCTGCGTGACAACGGCTATATGCTGGGCCTGTCAGGGCTGGGCTATCAGACGGCGGCGCGTATGGGATTGCTGAAGGCACTCAACGCTGCATCCTACACGATCAATGAGAACATCTATAAGGACCGGAAGGGCAAGGAGCTGTTGCGACTTCGCTATCGCGACTTCATACGCGACCTTCCCTATCTTGCGCTTCGTCGCAATGATCTGGTCCGGGCTCTCGCAGATGCGCTTCCTGACACGGCATCGATCCGCTTTAGCGATCACATCGAAAGCTTCACGGACAAAGGTGATCGCGTCGAAGCACGGCTTGCCAGTGGCGCAATTCTTCAGGCCGATCTGTTGATCGGTGCGGACGGGTTTCGCTCTTCGACACGGCAAAAGCTGTTCGGATCCGACGAGAGCCATCCGGGCTGCCTGCAGCCCCTTGGCTATTATTTTGCAGTTTATGATGTCGCAGCCCCACGGAGTTTTGAAACCGATTTTCTGTCCTATGCAGAACCCGGCCATCTCGCGGAATATTATTCACTGCATGGCGGACGACTGGCGGCGATGCATGTCTGGCGCGATCAGAGCGTGGGGCTCGAAAAAACTGAAGACCGTTATGATCTTCTCAAAAATCTCAGCAGTCAAAGCCATCCGGAAGTGCGGTCCCTGCTGGAGCAGGCACAGCAGCAAGGATCAAACCTGCTCATTGACAGCCTTACCATGGTCGAGCTCCCGAAATGGTCGCAGGGCCGCGTGCTCTTGTTAGGCGACAGCGCCCATTGTCTGACACTGGTTTCCGGTCAAGGGGCAGGCATGGCGCTTGCCTCCGCAGAAATGCTCGGAAAGGCTTTGTTGGCGCAATCCGACCTCGACAAGGCACTGGTTCTCCATGAACAGAAACTGCGGCCGATCATCGGGCGGTTACAGGCACGCAGTCGTAAAATGGCGGCAATGTTCATTCCACGAAGTGCCTTTGCCTTTCACTTACGCAATTTCGTCATGCGGAACATGCCGCGGGCCTGGCTTGGACGCTATTTTACCAATACGATCAAGGCGGAAATCGCTTTGGCCTCGCCGCCGACCGTCGACAAGGCCGAATAGCGCGAGGCACGCCCCGCTGCTCAACAGGCAACGGGGCAATGCGCTCACGCTTTCTGACTGGAAATCAGTGCATGGACGAGGTCGGCCTCAAGATCTGCCGGGTCTTCAAGACCCACGGAAATCCTTATCAATTGTGGGCCAATGCCAAGGTCATTTTTCTGATCTTCGGGGACAACGGCATGGGTAAGCGAAAACGGATGCTGGATAAGGCTTTCAACGCTGCCGAGGCTGACGGCAAAGTGGAAATAGCGGGTCGCTGTCAAAATACGCTCGACCCTTGCCAGATCGCCTTCGACATCGATGGAGACCACACAGCCAAAATTGAACATCTGCTGCCGGGCCAGGTCATGCTGGGGATGACTGGCCAATCCGGGATAGATAACCTTGCGCAATCCCAGTTCCTGCCCGCGTCGTTCCAGGCTCCGCGCCAATGTAAGCGCGGTGTCCGCCTGCCTTATGCAGCGGATTTCCAGCGTTTTAAGCGAGCGATGCAGAAGCGCACAATCGGGCGGCGACATCACGGCACCAAGGGCATTCTGGAGATATTGCAGACGTTCACCCAGTTGGGCGGGTGCCTGCGCAGACACGGCCACCACGCCGCCCAGCAGATCGGAATGTCCATTGAGCATCTTGGTTGCCGAATGGACAACCACATCGATCCCATGTTCGATGGGACGCTGCCCTGCGGGGGATGAAAATGTGCTGTCGCAGACGGTGACAGCACCGGCATTTCTACCCAGTTGTGCCACCATCGACAGATCAACAATCCGCAGGGTCGGATTGGAGGGTGTTTCGAACCACAACAGGGCAGGCTTGTGTTGCTGCACGGCTTTGACAAGGGCCGTCTCGTCGGAAAAATCGACAAAATGGACCTTATGGCCTGCTGTAAGCGGTCGCACATCGGCAAGCAGACGATAGACACCGCCATAAAGATCGTTATGCGCGACGATCGACGAGCCGGCGGGCAGC
The DNA here is from genome assembly GCF_032066345.1 of Brucella sp. Classification (NCBI taxonomy): domain Bacteria; kingdom Pseudomonadati; phylum Pseudomonadota; class Alphaproteobacteria; order Hyphomicrobiales; family Brucellaceae; genus Brucella; species Brucella sp. The sequence continues at coordinate 242,605 of NZ_DAMBKZ010000006.1, read as the reverse complement.
GTTTCCAGCAAGGTTGCAGCGGCAGAAAGGCCACTGGGAAATGCAAAGGCCCGTTCTCCGCCCTCAAGATCCGCCAGGCAGGTTTCAAGCGCGTTGCGTGTGGGGTTGCCACTGCGGCTATAGTCAAAGCCTTTGCTGGATCCAATACCATCCTGAACGTAGGTTGTGGCGTGATAGACCGGCGGGATCACCGCGCCTGTCAACGGGTCCGGTTCCTGACCGACATGCACCGCGCGTGTTGCAAATTGCGCCTGGTTGCGAAGAAGCTTGTTCGTCACGTTTGTGTCTTTCCATTCTTGCCGCAGGCCCCCGAGGTCGCGGCCTGTCGCGCGGCTAGTAATCGATCAGTTCGCTGGTATCCTTGAGATAGAGCGGATGGCCGGGGGAACCATTATTGGTGATCTTGAGCGCTTTCAGTTTCACGCCGGCAGCCCGCAGCGCATCTGTTACCGCCTGACCGTGATGCGCCAGTTTCTTGTGCAGCGATCCATAAGCCATGACGACGATTTCCGCGCCCAGAGCCTGTTCGACAATGGTTTGCAGATTTTCCGCAGTACAGGGTATCACGCCGTCTTTAAGCAGCATCTTGGGATTGGTTGCGCGATAATCCATGACATTGCATTTCACAAAACGCCCATAGCCCCATCGGCGCGTGAATTTCTGCTCCTTGAACACGGTTGGATCATCGACATTGAAATCGGCTGTACTGGGGTTCATGCCGATCCATAGCACGTAACCGTCTTTCTCGGCGCCATCCCATTCCCGCTTGAGAAGCCGGCGATAACGGCCACAGGCGGAGAAAATAGCATCGCTCCTGATCTCAGATTTGACTTTGAGGCGGACCTTGCCGCCCGGATCATGGAGTTGGTGACTCATTGCTGCTCGATCTTTCCATTCTTTACCGCGTGTCGATGCCCTTTTAAACACAACACCGGCTTTTGACGACCACAATTCGTATTGGCGCTTGGCGGCTTTTATCTCGATTCCTTAATATTTTCAGGCTAGAACGTCGCGGATGCACCACCAGCCGCTGTGAGCAACCGTTGGAACTCGATCAGAACACCCTTTTCTTTGCCGCAGGCGTTTGTTCCCTGGCTGTGGCGCTGACAATTTTGACAGTCTGGTATCAGAACCGATGGGACCGGTTTTTATTGTGGGGCTGTCTGGGCATGATTGTGCTGGGGGTGGGATCTGTATTCTATTATTCCTCCGATCTGGCGCTGGCTCCTTCCTCCATTATTGCTTTCAGCGTCATGACCTGTGGTTTCATGCTGTTACTTGTCGGCGCCAATACAGTTTCCAAGATACCTGTTCCGACCAGCCTGCTTGTTGTTGCGACAGCGATCATGACCGTTGTCATTATCACGCCAATTATGATCGGTTATGCCGGAATAGGCATTGCGATATTCAATATTCTTGCTGCCATCATTCTCACAAGGATCGGGATCGCCTTCATGTCGGTTTATCACGAGGCACCCGTACCGGTCTCTGGCATGGTCGGCCTTTATTTCCTGACTGCTGTTTCCTTTGTCCTGTGTGCCCTGGTTATTGTGGCAGACCAGCAATGGACCATGCGGACAATTCCAAGCAATTGGGCGGAGGATCTGAATGCTGTCATGGCGATCATCGGCATTACCGGCATCGGCGCATTATCCTTGAGCTTCACGCAGGCGCGGATTGCAAAGCGTCATGCCAATGAAGCACGGATCGATAGCCTCACGGGATTGTTAAACAGGCGTGCGGTGTTCAGTCTGCTTGCGACCACGCCGCTTAAAGCCGGTGATGCGGCGATTGCCTTTGATCTGGACGGGTTTAAGGCGATTAATGACACCCATGGCCATGCAGCAGGGGACCGCGTATTGGAGGAATTTGCCAATATTCTGCGCAGCCTGGTTGGAGAGAGCGGACTGACGGCGCGCCTTGGCGGGGAAGAGTTTCTTGTGGTGATCAGGGATATGTCCAACTTCCGCGCACTGTCAATCGCCGAGGCGATCCGGGACCGCTTGTCCGCTTGTTCTTTTGACGGCAATGTCGGGCCATTTCAGACCACGACGAGCGCTGGCATTGCCTTCTTCACCCTTGCAGACCGTGAATTCGACGTGGTTTTTCAGCGGGCTGACGCGGCTCTTTATCGGGCCAAGGGCCTGGGGCGCAACCGGGTCTGCACGGAATTGCAGGTCGTGGCGTAAAACGCTCCCCCACAGACAAACGCGCCCACTTTCGCCGACACCACGACATTCACAAGATATTCCAGCTGTTAGGAGAGTTGAGCCTGGACCAGGGAACTCGCCTGCCATCAATCCGTTTTATCCCGGTTGGCGTAACACGCTCGAAGGATAGGCGTCATGATGAAATATTCGACTATGGCCGCGATGATCGCATCGGTGCTGATATCGGCTTTGCCCGCTTATGCGCAGAGCATCGAGATTGGTCCCAATGGCATACAGGTCAACCCAGATGGCGAACGACGCGTGATGCGTGACCGCCGACCCGATCGCGGTGAGATCAGTGAACGACGTGCGGCGCGGATTGCGCGCGATGAAGGGATGGATGAAGTGGAAACCATCGCGCGCCGACGCGGCGTGTTTGTTGTGCGCGGTTTAGATCGCCGCGACAACGATATGCGGGTGGTGATTGATCGTCTAACCGGTGACGTCCTGGAAGTCCGATAGACGACGGGAACCGAAAGCTTTGGCAGAATTGAACCAAGGTTCCTCAAGAGAGCGGCAGTTGACAGGCTAAACTATCCCGCTTGGCGCGGGATGCGTGCTTGACCTTTGTTGGTCGCGTCCTAACTCCTTATCTTTCGTGGCTTCGAAGGAACTTTTCTCGAAGCCGTGAACACCCCGGTCGAAACCTCATCCGACCGGGGTTGTTTGATACAACCGAAACGCTTAAGGCGCTCACCGGGGCGGTTGCCATTTGCAAGCCCCCTCCAAGGGCGAATTCCTCCGCAAAATGCTGCCGCAACGCGTATAATGCTAAAACTGAATGAAGAAGCCCGGCCAGAACGAATTAAGCCCCGTCTGTTGATTAAGGCACATCTTTAGCGTCACGCTATCGGCCAATTCCCCTTCTATCAACAAAGCGGGCTTTGACACGGTGCATCTCTGTCGAACGTGTTGCCAAACGGCAGTTATTGCTTCAAGTAGTTTGTTCAAGCGAAGCTGAAGCACAATATCGGGACAAAAGTTTGCGTACTGGTTTTATCTCTCTCTTTCTCATTCTGGCGATTGTTTCTCCGGTAAAAGCACTCGAGACAAGCAGTGCACCTGTTCTTAAACCCACACAGCAACAGGCTGAAGCCGCGCAATTGACGGCGGAGTTTCTTCAGCGTTTTCACTACAAGCCGGTCTTGCTCGACGACAAGCTGTCTGCCCGTATCATGGATCGCTTCATTGATGCGCTTGATCCTGATCGTCTTATTTTCCTGCAGACCGATGTTGAAAGTTTCAAAACGCGCAGCAAAGAGATCGACGACGGTATCAAGAACCAGGATCTGAGCATTCCCTTCGCGATCTTCAATATTTATGGCGAGCGCATTGATGAGCGCATGACGTTTGCGCGTCAATTACTCAATGAGAAATTCGATTTCAGTTCCAACGAGACCTATTCGATTGCGCGCGACAAGAAACCGTGGCCGGCCTCGGCTGCGGAGCGGGATGCGCTGTGGCGCAAACGGATCAAGAACGACTGGCTGCGGCTCAAGCTGGCCGGCAAAGACGATGCTGCCATTCGCGACACTTTGACAAAGCGCTATGAAAACACGCTGGCGCGCGCCAACAAGTCCAAGGCCGACGATGTTTTTCAATTGTTCATGGCCGCCTATACGACATCGGTCGACCCCCACACCGATTATTTTGGTGCCAATGCGTCGGCTGAGTTCGACATATCCATGAAGCTCTCTCTGGTGGGCATCGGCGCCGTCCTGCAGGAGCGGGATGAATTCACCACGATCCGCGAACTCACAGCAGGTGGACCGGCACAATTATCGGGCAAATTGTCGGTGGGCGATCGTATCGTGGGCGTTGGCCAGGGCAAGGACGGGGCGATCAAGGAAGTTGTCGGAATGCGTCTTGACGAGGTTGTGCAACTGATCAGAGGCGACAAGGACTCGGTTGTGCGTCTTGAGATTTTGCCGGCAGAGGCAGGCCCTGATGGTCAGCACAGGATCATAAGCCTGGTGCGGGACAAGATCAGCCTCGACAAGCAGGCGGCGCAAAAATCGGTGTTTAGTCTGCAACAGGGCGAAAAGATCCGGAAAATCGGGATCATCAAGCTTCCGGCCTTTTACGAGGATATTGAAGCCCGGCGCAAGGGCGACAAGAATTACCGCAGTGCAAGTCGCGATGTTGCGCGGCTGCTTGGCGAACTCAAGCAGGAAAAGGTGGAGGGTGTGCTGCTCGACCTGCGCAACAATGGTGGCGGTTCGTTAAGTGAAGCAATCGACCTTACCGGTCTTTTTGTCGGCAAGGGGCCGGTGGTTCAGCAGCGCAATGCCAAGGGTGAGATTCAGGTGGAAAGCGACAAGCTTCAGCAGGCTGCCTGGACCGGACCGCTTGGCGTTCTCATCAATCGTGGATCGGCCTCGGCTTCGGAGATTTTTGCCGCGGCGATTCAGGATTATGACCGCGGTGTGGTTATCGGAGAGCCGAGTTTTGGCAAGGGCACCGTGCAGACGGTGGTTAATCTGGATGAAGTCGCCCAAAGTCCGACACCAAAATTTGGCGAGTTGAAGTTTACCATCGCTCAATTCTTCCGCGTCAATGGCGGGACCACGCAATTGCGCGGTGTCACGCCCGATATCAGATTGCCCGGACTGTTTAACCTGAAGACCGTTGGCGAGGAAAGCTTCGATAACGCCCTGCCATGGACGGAAATCAAAGCGGCAAAATACCGGAACTTTGGAGCAGCAAAGGCTCTGCTTCCGCAATTGCAACAACGCCACGAAGAGCGAGTGAAGACCAATGCGGAGTTTCAACGTTTCGTGGAGGACGTCGACGCGCTGGCCAAACAGCGCGACAAGGCGACCATATCGCTCAATGAGAATGAGCGGCGCGCAGAAATCGAGGCTGCGGCCAAGCGCGCGCGGGTTGAGGGCGAGAATGGCGATGACGGCAGCGTTGATGACGGTCTACAGGCCAATGAACGCAGCTTGAGCGACGAGCTTGCGCGGGAAAAGGCCCGTAAATCAGCGAAGGACGCCTTGCAGGACGAGGCGGCATCCATCGTGATCGATCTGGCTGATCTTACAAAAAGCCGCCCTGAGTAAAAATAGAGCTGCGCAATCTCGTTGAGCGCAGCGCTTCATCAATTTTGAGCCACGGGCTAGGTGAGCATTGAACGCCTTGTCCGCGATGCGGCGGTGGCGCTGTCGGCGCAGGCGCCGACAGCGCGACAACGGCAGTAGACTCTCAAGCAAAGGATCAGGCGGCTTCACGTCCAGGAGCCGCCGCACCCCGCTGACATGCGGGTCCCTGGCCGCAATACGACCAGGAACGAAGCGACGGAAGCGGGGGTAAGCTTCTGATTTTGCTTGCGTTCGCAAGGCCGCGGCCGATGAAAGCCGGCCGAGTCCCGCAAAGTTCAACCACCATCAGGGAGCGCGAGCAAACAGCCACACGCTATCGCGTGGGATATCGACCCAGACCGGCCCTTCCGGCAATTCCCTCGCTCCGAAGGCTTTCGCTGCGAATTCGCCGGAACGCAGGCGATATTCCCAGCGATCGCCGAGATAGAGACAGGCATCGAGCTGCATTTGCTGCCGCGCCGCGCCGGGCTTGTCATGGACAGCAATCTGCTCGACACGAATAACCGCCTTATCGCGCGCCTCATCCGATTGTCCGATCATCACGCCTTGCAGCTGCCAGTCGCTGCCATGGATGGCCGCAGCGTCGCCGGCCATGCGAATTTCACCATGCGCGACATTGTTTGCGCCCAGAAAATCTGCGGCATAGAAACTTTTCGGCCGTTGATAGATTTCCTGCGGGCTGCCTTCCTGGACAATCGCGCCGTTGCGCAGCAACAGGATATTGTCGGAGGCTGCAAGTGCTTCCGACTGATCATGGGTGACAAGAACCCCACAGATCTCGAGATCAAGGATAAGCTTGCGGATCCAGTAGCGGGCTTCTTCACGCAGTTTCGCATCCAGATTGGACAGCGGTTCGTCCATCAGCAGGACGCGGGGTTCATAGACCAGTGCACGACAGATGGCGACACGTTGCTGCTGGCCGCCGGACAGCTGGTCGGGGAAGCGTTCCGCGAGATGACCGAGGCCGATTTTCTCCAGGGTCGCCTGAACGCGCTTGCCGGCTTCGACCTTGCTGATACCGCGCAGCTTGAGCCCATAGGCGACGTTTTCCATCACCGTGCGGTGTGGCCAGAGCGCGTAGGACTGGAACACCAGACCGATATTGCGGTTTTCGGGGGCGACGGTCAGACCCCTGGCCCCATCCATCATCGGCTTGCCACCGATGCTGATGCGCCCCTGCTCCGGCTGTTCGAGGCCGGCAATGCAGCGCAGCAGGGTGGTCTTGCCGCTGCCTGATGCGCCGAGCAGCGACACGATGGATCCGCGTTCGGCCGTAAAAGACGCGCCCTGGAGGATATGCAGGCCCCCGAGGTATTTATGAACATTCTGGACAGTCAGTTCAGTCATGGATTTTTGCTCCCAGACGAAGGGCGAGACCGAGGCCTGCGCCGGTAAGAACGATACTCACAAAGGCAAGTGCGGCAATGGTGTCCATGGCGCCCGACTGGATCATCGAGACCATCAGCGACCCGATCACTTCAGTGCCGGCGCTCATCAGATAGATGCCGGTGGCATAGTCGCGCAGGAACACGATCATGATGAGCGCCCAGGCACCGACCAGCCCGGGACGAACGATCGGAATGACGATATCGCGCCAGGTCTGCGTAATGGTCGCACCCGTGGTGCGTGCTGCTTCCTCAAGTTCCGGGCTGACCTGGATAAGCGTACCCTGCAGAAGACGCAAACCGTAGGAAAGACCGACAATAAGATAGGCGATGAACAGGCTTATCAGCGTTGTTCTGAGAGGCACCAGGAAAGGAATGAACAGAAACAGCCAGAAGAAGGCCAGACCGATGATCAGGCTTGGCATGGATCGGGGCAGCAGGATCATGTAGTCGAGAACGGTGTTTGACACATCGCGATTGCGATGGCCTGCGAGGCCGACGATCAGATAGAATGCGACCGCCAGCGCCCCTCCCACCACTGCGAGCAGGATGGTATTGAACACGCCGCGATAAAGACTTGGCACCTCAAACAGCGCGTTGAAATGTCGGGTGGTCAGATGCGCGAAGGGATTGACGCCCTGCCCCCAGGCATCGACGAATGCCCGCAGCACAATGCCGCCGATCGGCAGGATCACCGACAGGAACAACCAGAAGCCGATCAGCGAGAGGGCGAGGATCTGACCGGCGCGACCAAGTCGCATCACGGTGGTCCGCGCGCCCTTGCCACCCAGCGCGGCATAGCGACGACTATGGCGCAACAGGCGACGCTGGTACCACACCAGCGGCAATGTGAGCAGAACGAGAAGCACGACGACGACAGCCATCAACTGATAGGTCGGCACACCGAACAAGGTGGTGAGCTTGTAGATATAGGTTGTGAGAACATTGATGCCACTGGGATCGCCCAGCACCAGCGGAACGCCGAACATCTCAAAGCCGATCAGCAGATTGAGCGCTGTGGCGAAGATCAGGGCTGGCATCACCATCGGCACGGTCACATCGTAGCACACACGCCAGATCGGAGCGCCCGTGATGCGGGCCGCCTCTTCAAGATCCGAAGGCAGGTTGCGCATGGCTGCAGAGACGTAGAGATAGACATGTGGCACATGGGCAAGTCCGGTGACCAGGACGATGCCAGTCAGCGAATAGATATTCCAGGGCACAAAGCCAAAAATGTCTCGTGCGAGGATCGACAGGAAGCCGGAAGGCCCGATCGCCACCGTATAACCAAAGGCGAGCACCAAAGCCGAGATGAACATTGGCACCAGCACGATCACCTCGAGCGCCTTGCGAAACCGCACATCGGTGCGGGTCAGCAGGAAGGAGAGCGCCGCGCCCAGCGGGACGGCGATCGCCACCATGCCAACCGCCATGATCACCGTGTTCCACAGGGCGTCGTAAAACATCGGATCGACGAGAATATATTGATAGGCGCTTAGTCCGATCGTGGCGCTGGCGCTGAAAAACGGGCCATCGAGAAAGCTCTGATAGATGATGAGGGTGATCGGGGTGAGGACGCTTAGTGTGAGCAGCCCGATAACCAGCCGTCGGAACGCCAGTGCCTCTCCTGGCGCCCGCAATGTCTTTTTGCCACCGTTTGCGGCGGTGGCGTGGGTGAGATTCTGGGTATAACTATCCGCCGGCATGGATTGACCTCCGGGAAAACGAATGATGAATGAAAAGCCGGCCAGCCCTCCACTGAGCGACAGGCCCGCATGCGGGTGTGCGTTGCGACGAAGGATGGCTGTGACCGTGACGGTTCTGTCCGGCTGGACTGCGGTGACAGGCAGCCGGCCGGACATTGCTGGCTGAGCAATGGCTTATCAGCCTTTCAGAGCCGCCCGCCATTGCGTGAGAAACTTGATCCGCTTTTGCGGATCCATAAAGTTGAGCAGGGTTTCATCAAGCGCGATCGGCTTGAGATTGCCGCCGACCAGGGTGTTGAGGCTGTCAATATTATAGCCTTCGGTCACATCCTTGCGCAGTGCTGGCATTCCCTTGGAAGCAAGCGCTGTCTGGCCTTCCTGCGAAAGCAGGAAATCGATAAACAGCTTGCCGGCATTGGGGTGTGGAGCATCCTTGAGCAGGCCCGTCACGCGCGAGAAGGCAGGCGTGTAATCCTTGCCGAAGGCCACGCCGAGATTGGGAGCGCTTTTGACCCAGTCAAGGGCATAGGAGCCGATCAAATTATAGGCCAACACGTTTTCACCCGAAACGACGGTTTCACGCATCGAGCCGGTCGAGGAATAGGATTTTCCTTTGGCCTTCCCCAGAGCATTGGTGAGGTCCCAGAAGTTCGGCGTCTCGTCGAGATCATTGGTCTGGATCAAAAAGCCGACGCCGGATTTTTCCGGATCAAAGGTCGCCAGTCGACCATCATAGGCACCGCTGGTAATGAAATCGATTAGTTCCTGGCGGGTTTGCGGGACTTTGTCCTCTTCCAGCGCCGTCTTGTTATAGATCATGCCGATGGGTTCGATCGAGGTTGCATAGACGACGTCTTTATAAACAGCCCAGCCGGGCAGAGCGGCCGTTTCCGTCGACTGGTAGGGTGCGAGATAGCCGTCAACGGCCAGCTTGACGCCCTGGTCCATTGCCGATGTCCAGAACAGATCCCCACCCACCTGCCGCGCCGCAGCCTCCGAGATCACCCGGTTATAGACACCATTGGTGCCGATATCATTATAATCGACGCGAATATCGGGATATTTCTTGGCAAAGGCATCGAGAGCCGCCTGGGCCTGGGCCTGGTCGGTGGCGGAATAGATGGTCACCGACCCTTCCTTGCGCGCCGCTTCAACAAGCTCGGCGGCTGCAGCAAGGCCAGACGTGGCAGACAGGATCAATGCCGTCCCGGTGATCAAGCCATAAGATAGAGTGCGTTTCAATGTGCAGGTCCTCCCAGAATGATTACGATTGCCTGGGAGATGGCCGCGTCGAAAGATGAAACTATACTTTATCTTTGACGCTTTCTACCGATTTCATCTGGCCAAAATAAAGTATTCCCGCCTTTATTCAAGCAGGTTAAAGCTTTCAGTAAATCGATATCCTCCCAAGGATATAGAAAAGCCATTCGCTCCTACAAATAGCCTTTCTGAATACAGAGATTCTACGATGAAACTGTCAGGAACCTGTCATAAGTTGGTAGGTTTTAGTTGCCGGAGACCTTTTTCTATGCAATCTATCTGCAATGCGCATCCTTCTGGTTGAAGACACCCGGGATGTCGGGGAGGCAATCAATCAACGGCTGGTGCGGGTGGGGCATTCAGTCGATTGGGAGACGGACGGACTCGTTGCCGCCGAGATTCTCGACTTCACCGATTACGATCTGATCATTCTTGACGTCATGCTCCCCGGGCTTGGCGGCTTTGACATCCTGCGCCGGCTGCGCGCCGCCAAGAAGACGGTTCCCGTTCTTGTTCTCACTGCGCGCTCGGAGATTGAGGATCGGGTCAGCGCGCTTGATCTGGGTGCCGATGATTATCTGGTCAAACCGTTTGACTTTCGCGAATTGGAGGCACGGGTCCGGGTTTTGTTGCGCCGCAACAGCGGCGAGACCACCAATATCATCGTCTGCGGCAATCTTCAGCTCGACCGGCACAGCCGCAATGTGCGGATCGGCAATCGCGAGGTCCAGCTCAAGCGCCGTGAAATCGCCATTCTGGAGGTTTTTGCCAGCCGGCCCGGCAGGCTGTTCAGCAAGGATGAGCTGATGGACACGCTGTTTGGCTTCGATGAAGGGGTCAATCACAATGCGGTTGAACTCTACATCAGCAGAATTCGCAAGAAGATCGAGGGATCGGGCGTATCGATCATGACGCAACGCGGGATGGGCTATCAATTGGTGATCGATGAAAGCGCATGAACCCTCGCTGTTCTCGCGGCTGTTTATCCGGGTTGGCCTTGTTCTGGTGATCGGGGCGAGCCTTCTGATCACCGCGGCCTGGTTTTACGGCCAGACGGCTTCCAACAAGACCTATGACCAGCTGCTGCAGGGGGCTGCCATGCAGATTGCCGAGGGGGTCACGCAGATTGACGGCCAGTTGATCGTCAATCTGCCTTCCTCTGCCTTTGAACTGTTGGGATTTGCGGAAAGAGACAGGATTTTTTATCGCATTGTCGGGCCCGATGGCGCGGTTGTGAGCGGGTATCCGGATTTGAATATCCATGATGATCTTGGTGCCGCGCGGCGTGCGCCGAAACTTGCGACAGAAATCTATCGCGGGGCCGAGATGCGGATGATCACGGTCGCGCGGGCGCTGGCCGATCAGGCCGAGGCGGGCTGGGTCTATGTGGTGCTGGCGCAAACCACCGAGGCGCGGCGTGCTCTTGCGGCGGAAGTCACACAAGGCGCAATGCTGATTGTCGGCGTGATGGTTGTGCTCGGACTTGCCGGGACATTCCTTGCAGTGCGCTATGCGCTGCGGCCCGTCACCAGCCTTGCCGACGCGCTCCGGCAACGCAATCCGGAGGATCTGACGCCGATGCAGACACCAGCACCCAATGAATTGCGGCCTTTTGTCGGTGCGATCAATTCCTTCATGACACGGCTGGATCTGCGGGTGGTGCGACTACAGCAATTCATTGCCGATGCCGCCCATCAGATCCGCACACCCTTGACGGCACTTGCCGCCCAGGTCGATATGCTGGATGCCGATGCCATGAGTGAAGCTGATCGCGAACGCACACGGCGCATCAAGCGCAGAACAGGCGAATTGGCACAATTGACCAACCAGTTGCTCAGCCATGCCATGGTCATTCATCGTGCAGGGGTGGTGCAGCTGGAAGTCATCAACCTGGTAGAGGTGAGCCGCGCGGCGTTTCACCATGCGGTCCCGCTGACAATCGACCCCGACATGGTGATATCATTTGAGGCTGGCGACACCGGGCTGATGGTCAAAGGGGATCCTGTCAGCCTGCGCGAAGCCATCGCCAATATTATCAGCAATGCGCTTAGCCACGGCGCGATCTCGCGGCTGGAAGTGCGCGTGCAGCGCGTTGATGGGCGGATCTGTGTTGAGGTTGAGGATGACGGACCGGGCATTGCGCCCGCAAACTGGGATCAGATGGTACGCCGGTTCAACGCAGCATCGCCCAAGGCAGGCGCGGCCTCGGGGCTTGGCTTTGCCATCGCGGCGGAGGTTGCATCGGCCCATGACGGGATCATCCGCTTTCGCGAGAAGGGCGAGACCGGCTTCACGGTGATCCTCGATTTGCCGCCCGCAGGGGAGGATGGACGGTGAGACTTTATTTCTTTGCCTTTTTGCTTTCAGGACTGGCAAGCTATGCGCAGGCCCAGTCGGATGAAGGAACGACCACCCATTTTCCGTCGCTTGATACGGAAAGCGCCCGCCTGGTGATCCATGGCGCGGCCGACACCTCGGCGCTCAAGCCGTTGTTGCGCGATTTTCAGGTCAGCGAGCCGCATGTTGCAATCGACTATACCGACTTTGTCACCAATGAGCTGTATCGGGAGGCAGATAGCGCCTGTCGTGAAGGCCGCAATTTCGGTGATCTGTTGCTGTCTTCTTCGGTGGATCAGATGGTGAAGCTCGCCAATGACGGCTGCGCGCTGGCCCATGTCTCGGCGCAGACGCGCGGCGCTGAAAATCATTTCAATAACTGGCGCAACGAGGTCTATGGCTTCACCTTCGAGCCATCGGTGATTGTCTATCACAGCGATTACGTGGATCCGGAGGAGGTGCCGCATACCCGGGCCGAACTCGCGGATTTGTTGCGGCGCAAACAGGAATTCTACCGCCGTCATGTCGCCACCTACGACCTTCGGGAATCGGGTGTTGGCTATTTGCTGGCCTTTCTTGACGCGGAGCAGAATTCGACCGCCTATGGGCGCTTGCTGGAGAGCATGAGCCGTGTGGACACGCAATTGCGGTGCTGCAACAACTCGATCCTGAGCGATCTGGACGAGCGCAAGATCTATATCGGCTATAATATCATCGGATCCTATGCCTATGCGGCAAGCCTGCGCAATCCCAAGCTCAAAATCGTTCTGCCGCGCGATTATACCCTGGTTCTAAGTCGCGCGGCCTTTATTCCAAAACAGGCCGGTCAGGCGGCGCTGGCCGCGCGTTTTCTCGATTATCTGCTGTCCGAACGCGGGCGGCGGGTGGCGCGTGAACAGGCATTTTTCTTTTCGCGTGATGGCAGCCTGCCTTCAGGCGTGGATGGACCACCATCGCTGATCGAAAGCGGGGTGGGACGGCTGGTGCGCATTGGCCCTGCTCTGCTTGCAACCCAGGACGGCGCACAGCGCAAGCGTTTCATTGACGACTGGACCGAGGTGATGGCCCCGACCGTTGCGCCCGGCCCTCAGTGAGTGGCGTTTCTAAAATGGGCCGCAGTCAGCGGTTGGCGTTGCGGATCAGTGTCATGGCAGCAAGCCCGGCCGTCTCGAAATAAGCCGGTTCGCGATGAAGAAGCACGGTGGCAAAGGCGCCGTCGAGCAAGAGCATGATCTGAGCTGCGAGCCTGCGCGCATCGACAATGTCTAGCCCCTCTGCGAAAAGGCAACACAACCAGTCTTCAACCCGCTTCTTATGCGCCCTTCCCGCAACCAGGGCCGGATGGCCCGGGAACTCGACAAGTTCGACCGCACTGCGCAGAAACCCACAGCCTTGCCAGTCTTTGCGGCGCGCGGCGCGTGCGAGACCCAAGAAAATGCCATTGACCTTTTGGGCCACATCCCCGGGGCTGCGGGCATACCATTGTTTGAGGATTGAAAGATTTGGCGCGTCGCGCGCTTCTAGACAGGCGGCGATCAGATCATCCTTGCTGCGGAAATGATAATAGAGGCTACGCTTGGTAAGGCCGGCGCGTTCGGCGATGAGATCAACGCTTGCCGCCTTGATGCCCTGCTGGTGAAAGAGCCGGGATGCCGCCTCAATGATACGGTCGCGTGTGGATACACTGTCTAAAGCCATCGACATCATGTATACCGCCTAGTGAATATACTCAAGGTGGAATAATCGTCATTCTCGCGTCTGAACCCGAACAGCAAAGCGGCAGGCGTGATGGAGCGACCAGCAGAAAGCATCGTGATCGATTGTGTTGACGGTGTCCGGTTACACGGACATCGATGGGCCGCGCTGGGTCTTCGACAACACGGCGTCATCATCATCAATCCGGCAACGGGTGTCCGCGCATCCTATTATCATCGCTATGCGCAATTTCTCTCAGAGCACGGCTTTGAGGTGCTGACCTATGATTACCGCGGGATCGGTGCGTCGCGGCCGGCAAGCCTCAGGCACAGTCAGATTTGCTGGCGTGAGTGGGGCGAGAAGGATTTTGAGGCGGTGCTGCGGTTCACCTATGAGCAAAGCGGGCTTTCTCCACAGGTGATCGGTCACAGCATTGGCGGGTTTTTGCCTGGTCTTGCGCCAAGCAATATCCTGGTCAGCCGGATGCTGACCGTGGGTGCGCAATTTGCGTGGTGGGGCGATTATCAGAGAAGCCAGAGACTGCAGCTTTTCTTCAAGTGGCATGTGGTCATGCCGGCGCTCACCGCATTGTTCGGATATTTTCCTGGCAAGCGGCTGGGCTGGCTTGAAGATCTGCCCAAAGGCGTTGCCAATGAATGGAGTTTGCGTCGATCCCGTTTTGAGCGAAGCTATCCAGAGCCATTGCGCGGTGAGGTGCTCAACACTCTGAGCAGTTTCCGTGCACCCATTCTCGCCGTGGCGGTGAGCGATGACCCCTTGGCCACGGAGCGGGCAATCCGTCGCGCGCTCAGCTATTATAGCGCTGCGGATGCGCAGTTAATCATGATTTCGCCGGATGATTATCACTGCGCCCGTATCGGGCATTTTGATCTTTTTCACGACCGTCATCGCATGGGCTTCTGGCAGCAGAGCATCGGATGGTTGCTTAATGGTCAAAATCCCTGGCGCGAACGAAGGATTGACGGCGCCTCAATTGACAATTGATCGCAAAAGCAGTGCGACCAGACGGGGCGTGAGGATTGCGTGAAGGCGCTGCATTTGTTTGAACAGGAAACCGCTCAACCGCAACATAGTGGCTGAGATATGGATGATCTGGCTCGCGGCATAATGCCTTAAACTTCTATCAGCTTAAGGCATCATGCAGCAAATTGCATCTGGCAGGGCGAGGTCTGGGCGCCGGTAGGGCGCACGGCGCTCTAATGCCGCGGCGGCAGCACAGGAAGCGGTTCGGCACGGCCGACGATAAAGGCATAGGAAAACGCGCCAACCACCGCCATGATCGCAGCCATCAGAAAGGAGGGTGTGTAGCTTCCCCCGAATTGATCGAGCAGGAATCCGAACAGAAACGGGCTGATGATCCCGGCGATATTGGAGGCAAAATTCTGAATGCCACCAATCGATGCGACATGGTGCGAGCTTGGCGCAACATCGGCCGGCAGCGACCAGATCGCGGTCGCGGCGATGGCCAGAGAGCTATAGGAAACTGCGAGGAAGAACAGCGCGGCGTAGAGCGATTCAACCATCGCGGCGGGCAGAATGGCTGCACCGCCCAGCATGCCGCCGACCATCACCGTCTTGCGCACGGTGGTGACATTGGTGCCGCTGCGGATGGCCCGGTCGGCCAGAAGGCCGGCGATCCAGGCGGTGACCACCGCCGCAAGCCCGGGCAACATGCCGTAAAGTCCGAGCTCGGTGAGATTAAGTCCACGGGCGGTCTTCAGATAGGTCGGAAACCACGTCAGGAAGAAATAGATGACGAAGTTCAGGCAGAAGAAGCCGAGCATCATTCCCCAGACGGTGCGGTAGCGAAACAGATCGATCCAGCGAATTTTTTGGGCTTCCAGATCGTCATTGTCATCGGTACGGGCGCCATTCTGGATGATATATTGACGCTCGAGATCATTGGCGCGTGGATGGTCATTGGGATCCCGATAGGTTTTATACCATAGCAGCGCCCAGACGATGCCGATGGCGCCCAAGATGATAAAGGAATAATGCCATGTCGCAAAGGCGATGATCGAGGTGACAATGGGCAATGCCAGGACAGTCCCGACGCGCGAGCCGGAATCAATGACAGCAGTTGCAAAGGCGCGTTCGTTTCTGGGAAACCAGCGCGATGCCGCTTTGGTTGCTGCGGGATAGGCCGGTGCCTCGCCGGCGCCAAGAAAGAAGCGAACGGTAAAAAAGCTCCAGAAGCTGTTGGCAAGCGGCGTCAGCGCGGTGAAGACCGACCACCAGACTGCGGCAAGTGAAAAGCTTTTGCGCGCGCCCAGCTTGTCGGTGATCCAGCCAGCAAACAGCATCATGCCGTCATAGGCCCAGAAAAACGCACCCAGGATCAGACCCTTTTGGGTATTGGTGAGGTTGAGGCCGAGTTCCTGATCGATGAAAGGCAGAGCAACGCTCATATTGGCGCGGTCAAGGTAATTGATCGCAATACCGATGAAACACATGAAAAGAATGAAATAACGGAAGCGTGTGGCACCAGATGGCGCCTTTTTTGAAGTGTCCATTCCCAATTTCCTCCCGGGATGTATCTTCGCTCGTCTCTGAGGGGCAATGGTGCTGATCAGCCCGATTGTTCAATCGGCGCAGGCGGGGCGACGCGAAAGCGTGCAGCGAGATCGGCAAATGATTGCATCGTCACCGGATCAATCTTCACACCGTGCGCATCACGCTGCTTTGCCACCTGCCATTCGCGATCGCCGGGCGCCATGACAGTGCAGGACTGTCGGGCCGGCGACGTGCGCAGCGTGTCAAGATAGCGGGTCATGCCGGCGTCAAACAGCGCAGGGTCGATAAAGGCGTCCGGCTTGAGCGCAAGGACAAAGGCCCCCATTTTGCGCGGAGTGGAAAAATCCGGCCCGCCCATCGGCGCGATATCGAAACTCAATGTCATCCCGGTGAGAACGGCACTGAGAATTTCTGCAAGCCCTGCCAACGCTGCCCCCTTGAAGCCGAATTCACCACCCATTGGTGCCAGCATTGCGGCCTTCTTTCCCTCAAGCGTGTCAACGCCATCCGCATCGGAGGCCACGCCTTGTGGCAGCGGCACGCCGAGGCTCTGATAGAGCATGACGCGGTTATAGGGGATTGAACTTGTGGCCATATCGAGCAGCCACGGCTGGGGTCCGGTGGTGGGAACGCCGACCGCGATAGGGTTGGTGCCATGAAAACGCATGGCGCCGTCATGCAGGCGCACGAAGCTGTCGGAATTGCAGACCGCAATGCCAATATAACCTTGACGCGCGGCCTCAAGCGCATAGGCGCCGGCGGCGGCGAAATGCGAGCTGTTCTGAATAGCGACAGCACCGATACCAAACTGATCGGCAAGCGCGGTGGCCCGCGCCATCGCGGTAAAAGTCGCAAGAGCGCCATGGGCATGATCGGCATCGAGCGTTTCGATGGCTCCGAAACTGCGGACCGCCCGAAGGCTTGGTGTCTTGTTAATGCGGCCGCCGAGCAGTGCGGTGACATAATGCGACAAAAGACGCACACCGTGACTGTCCACGCCAAGGCGGGTGCCGTGCATCATGGCGCGGGTTGCGGCATCTGCGGTCGCATCATCAGCGCCACAGGCGGTGAGAACTTCCGTGCAAAATCGCTCAAGCGCGCCGAGTGAAAAGGCGGCCTCATGATCAGACAGCTGCATTATGGTACTCCTCCAGCTCATAATGTCTTATGCATGCACTATACAATAATCTCTGTCAACGCAGTCCGCCATGAAAAATCCTGGCGCTCAGCGGCCATGCAGGATCACCTCTTGTCGTGCTCCGTCCTCAGCGATTGAGCACGGCAAGAATGCGAAAGGCCACTTTACTCAATGCGTTGAACGTGGTCTTTCTGGATCTGAAACCGGTTGTGGCCCGGCCTATTCATCTGCGCAGTCGCGGATAGCGAGAGCAATGCGGCCGATCAGTGGAAGGACATTGTGATGCGGGGTGCAGCACCCAGGCTTTATCAGAGTGCGCGCGACAGACTTGCGCTCGACATCGCCAATGGTGGTCTGGTCGAAGGCCAGCGCTTGTCCGAGACCTGGGTGGCTGAGCATTTCGGCATCAGTCGCGCGCCCGCGCGCCAGGCACTTGTCGAACTTGCAGCGCAGGGCCTGCTCGCAAAGGAACAGGGCCGCCGCGGTTATGTGGTGTCCGCATTTGGGGGGCAGACAGGCTTTGATGAGGGAGGCGCTGCCAAGCGCGGCCCGATCCAGTTTCTGCCGAGCTGGCAACGCATCTATAGTGAGATCGAGCGGGAGATTTTTGCCCGCACGTCGATTGCCAGCTGGCGGGTCAATGAACTGGCGCTCGCCAGGCATTATGGTGTCAGTCGGACGGTTGCACGTGACGTAGTGGCGCGTTTGCAGCAGCGGGGCATCATCGACAAGGCGGAAGGCGGTCGCTGGCTTGCGCCGGCACTGACCGACAAGCGCCTGCATGATCTGTTCGAACTGCGTTGGGTTCTTGAGCCGCTGGCGCTTGAGAAGGCGCTGCCGCGTCTTCCCGAGGGTCTGCTCAATAGGTTACGCGCCAATCTCGAGGCGGCGACGCTCGCCGCGCAGGTGAGCGCGGCAACGCTGGACGCGCTGGAACAGGAGCTTCATGTCGAGCTCTTTGGATATTGTGACAACCAGGCGCTTCTGGAAGCGGTGCGACTGCCACAGACCTTGTTGGTCGCCCACCACTTCCTCTATCAATGGACCTCCGGACTTTTTGAGACAGAGCCATTTTTGCCGGAGCATCTGGCGATTGTAGATGCATTGCAATCGGGTAATCTCAAAGGCGCGCAGGCGGCATTGGTCGATCATCTCAAGATTTCACATGAGCGCGCGATGCTGCGCGTTCAAACCATTGCCGGCACGATCGAGCCATATGACCTGCCCTATCTGGAGCGCCAGGACGACTAGAACAGCGGGCAAGCACGCTTGGCTGAACGCGGATCATTTCGTCCCGAATGGAAGCTTTTCGGGCCATCGCGAGGCGCGGCAGCAGACGCGGCTGATGGCGCATCGGGAACATTTAAAGCGGCCGGCCTTTGCGACGGACGAGAGCGATGAACTGCGCCGTGACGCCCAGGACCAGAAGAACCAGCAATCCCGCCTGGGCCCCGAGCAATAGCGGCGATTGCAAGTCGCTCACCAGAGGGTGGCCTTCGGGAACACGGCGCAGGATCTCGCTCACCGCTGGCACCATCAGCAGAAAGGCTGACAGGCTGAGCAGCAGCGTTTCGATATAGCGCGACGCAGCGCCCAAAAATCTGAGGTGGCCAACGCTGTAGCCGGCGATCAGGACTAAGAGCGTCACGGCGCCAATGATTGCGCTCACCGCCTGTCGCGCGACGAGAAAGGTGGTCAATGCGCCAATCAGCATGAACAGCAGATAGAGCCTGCCCGCCAAGGATGCAGGCACAATTCGACCGTAGCGCAGGAACATATATAGGGCCAGCGGGATTGCAGGGAGACTGCCCAGCGTATGCAACCAGCCCAGGGGGGAAATTCCAAACATGATAAAACTCCAGTAAACAAGCGGCTTGATGAACGGGTATACCTACTAGAAGGTAGATTTTCAGAGCAATTGGGCGCCCATCGCGCCCTTCGGGATCAGCGCGCGATCATCACTCGATCATTGCTCGGTCAGGCGCTGCAAAAGCGGTTCGGTAATTTTCGAAAACATGCTCGGATCGCCATAGGCGCGTGCCGAGAGCATGGCGCCATGCACGCCAGCCATGAAGGTTTCCGCCTCGATCTGCGGCGATTGCTTAAGACAAAGCGAGCCATCCGCCTGACCGCGCTCCAGTACGGCGGTCAACCAGCGCGACAAGGACTTGAAATAGGCCTCGATCTCGACAATTAGCGGCTCAGGCAGAACCGGCAATTCGCTTGCCAGCAATGCGCAGACACAAAACGGCGTTTCCCCGCCCTCAATACAGTCGCGCCAATAGTGGATATAGGCGCGCAATTGCCCGTCAGGTTCCGCGATCGCGGCCTCAAGCTGGGCGAACCCTGCTTTCGTTTCCGTCTGGTGGCGATGAATGAGAGCGGTCACCAGATCGAGCTTGCTGGGAAAATGGTGGTGAATGCTGGCCTTGCGGATCAACACCACCGCCGCGATGTCGGCATAGCTGAAACCGTTATAGCCGCCCTTCAGGATCAGGCGTTTTGCGCAGGCAAGAATATCATCGGCGGTTGTTGAATATGCGGTCATATCGCTATCTACCTTCTAGTAGGTTGCCTGTCAAGCACCTTTCCTCCCTCCGCCCTTTGCCACAGATCCGCTCTGCTCAAGCCCGACCTGACAGCAGTCCTGGCCGCTATCGCCGGTTTGCCGGCAGGCAGCATTTTTTCGCAACGATCAGATGGTGATGAGAAAGCCTTGATCGGCCGACCGCCTCTCAAATACGGAATCGATCACAGCCGGATCAAAGAATTCTGATTGTGGAATGCGGTGGAACACCCGGCTCACGCGCAATGCCGAATGGGTTGTGCCGCACGACGGGGCAGGACTTGTGCACAAACTGGAAATAGTGCGGGACCGGATTATATAAGCACGTGAATATATAGATAAAATATGCCATCTTCACATTGATTTAGGCAATTCTCTTTACTGATCTTACCTATCATGGAGAAATGCGATGAAGCTTATTCGTTCCTTTTTTTGCCTATCCCTTTGCCTGTCCCTCTGCTTGTGTTTGTCCCTGTCATGGAATGGCGGCGCCCAAGCTGAGCCGCTTGCCAGGCCTGCAGGAAAGCCCATCCTGGTGATATCCGGCAAGATTACCAATACCAATGTCGGCGATACTGCCCAGTTTGACCGCGACATGCTGGAAGCGCTCGGCCTTGAAACCGTTGAAACGGCCAATCCCTGGTATGATGGTCGTGTGCGTTTTGAGGGCGTATCCATCGACAAGCTGATGCGTTTGGTCGGCGCCGAGGGAACGAAGGTGACTGCGGTGGCGTTGAACGACTATGTCAGTTCGTTGCCGATGGAGGATTTCAAGAAATTCAACGTCATTCTCGCGATGAAGCGCGATGGCAATTACATGGCGGTCCGCGACAAGGGGCCGCTGTTCATCATTTACCCATATGACAGCGACCCGCAGCTCCAGAGTCAGACCTATTACACGCGCTCTGCGTGGCAGGTAGCCAAGCTCATCGTTGAATAGAGGCAAAATGTGAGACGTATCCTGGGCGTGATTATATTCTGTTTCGTGCTGGCAACGGCTTATATTGCCTATGTCATTGCCGAGCGACAGACTGCGCTTCAGAAATTCTCGCGCTATAATGATTCCTGGTCGATCGGCCAGACCGTATCGGAATATATGCGGCTGGAGCACGTCCTGGCCGCCTATGCACTTGATCCAACCGATGAGCAGCGCGAAGAGGCGCGTTTGCGGCTTGACATCATGCTGGGACGCCTTGAGTTGCTCCAGCAGGGCAATCTGCGCGCCTTCATTCATGATGATCCGCAGCGCCGCGCGCTGTTTCTTGCGCTCAGCAGCCGCCTGCACGAGCTTGACACCGGTTTCGAGCAGTTGGATGGCGAGACGCTCAAACAGCAATTGCAGGCCATGGCCACGCTTGACGGCCCGATGACTGCGCTTGCATCCGCAGCGGTTGAGTATGATGTCGGCCTCATCGACACTGCTCAGGCGGAAGTGCGGCAACTGCATCTCATCTATACAGGACTTGCAGCCGGTTTGATCCTGTGTGGTGTTGTTCTTGTGCTGCTGTTGTTGCGCCACAACAAGCTGCTGGATCGCGCGCATGGCAAGATGCAACGGCTGACCAATGACCTTCAGCAAGCGACCGGCGAGTTGCAATCCCAGAATTACCGCCTTGAACATGATGCCCATCACGACGCGCTGACGGGTTTGCCCAATCGCGTGCTGTTTCGGCAAGATCTGGAGGAGCGGCTACGCGCAGCGCAGAGCGGCCGGCAGTCGGCAATGATCCTGCTTCTTGATCTTGACGGTTTCAAGGACGTCAACGACACGCTCGGCCATGATGTCGGCGATGCCTTGCTGCAGGCGGTTGCCAGTCGATTGGCAAAGATTGGTGGGGATGGTGACGTGGTCTGCCGGTTGGGCGGCGACGAGTTCGCGCTTCTGACCACCGGCATTTCCGAAGCGGACGCGCTCTCACTTGCATCGGATTTGATGGAGGCCATCAGCCGACCCTATCTGATCGGCGAGCTGGAAATAAAGATTGGAACCTGCGTCGGTGTCGCGATCTCGCAGGGCGAGCCCAATACGGAAGAATTGTTCAAACATGCCGATCTTGCGCTTTATGAAGCCAAGGCGCTCGGACCGGGCCATGCCAGTATCTTCCGGTCGCAGATGCAAACCCGGTTGCGCGAGAAGAAATCCTTTGAAGCGGATCTTCAAAAGGCGCTGCTCAACGGGGAAATGACCGTCTTCTATCAACCGCAGGCGCGGACAGACACAAGGGAGATCTGTGGCTATGAAGCGCTGGTTCGCTGGAACCATCCTGTGCGTGGCGCGGTTTCACCAATGGAGTTTATCCCGGTTGCCGAGCGGATCGGCTTTATCAATACGCTGGGGGAATGGGTGCTCAGGGCGGCATGCCTTGAAGCGGTAAAATGGAACAGGCCGTTAAAGATAGCCGTCAATCTTTCGCCGGTGCAGTTTCGCAGCGCGGGCCTGATTGAGAGTGTCACGCAGGTTCTGGAGCAAACCGGGCTTGCAGCCGATCGGCTGGAACTCGAGATTACCGAATCTGTCCTGCTGGACAAGAATGAGCAGACGCTCAATACGTTGCGGCAATTGAAGGCGCTCGGCATCCAGATTGCCATGGATGATTTCGGCACTGGCTATTCCTCTCTGGGCAGTCTGAGCGGCTTTCCGTTTGACAAGATCAAGATCGACCGCTCCTTCGTCCGCGATGTCACCACGCGCCTTGACGCGCTGGCGATTGTCGAACTTGTGACCGGCGTCGGACGCAGCCTCAAAATGATCACCATTGCCGAAGGGATCGAGACCGAAGAACAGTTTGAATGTCTCAAGCGGCTCGGTTGCGATCAGGTGCAGGGATATCTGATCGGCAAACCGGTTCCGGCATCAAAACTCCGCAATATGCATCAAAGCAACCGCTACGATCTGAAAGCGGCGATTTGATCCTCTCAATCGGTCGCATCGCTTAGCGCTGGCGGCGGCCTTGCAAATCAGCTAGGTCAGGTGCCATCGCAAACTCGACTGCGTCAGACGCAGGGAAACCGGGCAAAGACGTGTTGAACGTACATGGCATTCGTGTGCCGATCACATCGGAGGAGGTTTCTCCGATCATCTGGCAGGCTCTTGAAAACCAGTCTTATGAGGCCAAGGAGGCGCGGTCGGTCTTCAAGGCGGTCAAACCCGGCGACCGGGTGCTGGAACTGGGCGCGGGCATCGGCGTCATCACCGCAACCATCGCCGGCATCGCTGATGTCAAAGTCTGGGCGTTTGAGGCAAACCCTGCCACCGCAGCCCTCGCCGCACGGGTGATTGCGGCCAATGAAATCCACAACGTCGTCTTGAACCAGGGTATTCTCACTGCAGGAGAGCCGCGATCGCATGTCTTTTATGTCAGGCAGGATCTGTGGATGTCATCGATGGATGAAGCCCAAGGGCCCTATCAGAGCTGCATTGAACTGCCATCCGCCAATATTGATGATTTCATCACCGCTCACGCCATCAACGTTCTCGTCATGGACATTGAGGGAGCGGAACGCGATCTGCTTTCCAACGCTGCTCTGCCAGGTATTGATCGCGTTTTCCTCGAATTGCACGATCATCTTTATGGGCTTGCCGGCATCCGCGACATCACCCAGGCCCTGACCGACAAAGGCTATGCCTATGATCCGCGCGGGTCGCAGGGACCCTGCGTGCTATTTGGAAAAGATGACGGCGCGCGGCTTTATTGTCCCGACTAAGCGGGTTCTGGGCCCGACGGTGCCGGAGCGATTGGGACCGTCTGGAGGTGAGAATCTGGCCGCCGCAAAAGCCGATAAATATGAGTTCTCCGGTCTTGTTTTGCGACGTTCATTCGGATTATAGGAAATCCGGGCCGAACAGGCCTTGATACGCCCTGCACGAAACCGAGGACCTCTCCCCGTGATCACAATGAAGTCTTTTCTGGCCGCAGCGGGCTTTTCGGCGCTGTTGGCATTCCCGTTCGACCTTGCGGCGGCGGCTTCGACGCATTATCCGCTGGTGCTTGAGAATTGCGGCGCCAAGATTCGCTTTGACAAGGCCCCGCAGCGAGCCATCGGGCTTGGACAAAACAGCGCCGAGATCCTGCTTTTGCTTGGTCTTGAGGACCGAATGGCAGCCACCGCATTCTGGCCAAGCAAGGTGCTGCCAGAGCTTGCGAGCGCCAATGCCAAAGTCAAGCTGCTGACCGTCGAGTTCCCGACGTTTGAATCGCTGCTTGCGCAGGACCCGGATTTTGTTGCCGCAGCGCTGCCCAGCCTGGTGGGTCCAAGCAGCAAGGTCGCCAAACGCGAGGATTTCGACAAGGTTGGCGTGCCGAGCTATCTGTCGCCAAGCACCTGTTTGAGCACCATTGAGGTCAAGGATGAATACGGCAGCCGCGATCAGTTATGGACGATGGATCTGCTCTATCAGGAGATTGACGAGCTTTCGCAGATTTTTGATGTGGCCGATCGCGGCCAGGCGCTGATCGCCGATTTCAAGGCGCGTGAGGCCGCGCTGCGGGGCCGTGTTGTAACGGGTGGCAAGAAGCTTGGTTACCTATTCTGGTTCTCCAGCCAGTCGCCTTCCGCTGACGCTTATCTGGGCGGCGGCAATGGTGCATCCAGTTACATCGCCGATGTGCTGGGTGGTGAAAATGCCATCAAGGCCAAAGCCGAATGGCCAACGCTTGGCTGGGAAAGCATTATCACTGCCAATCCCGATGTCATCGTTGTCGCCAATCTGGACCGCAATCGCTGGGAACTCGACAAGCCGGAAGCCAAGATCGCATTCCTGAATTCCGACCCGGCGGTCAAGGAAATGCCGGCGGTCAAGAACCGTGCCATTGTGGTGATGGACGGCCAGGCAATGAACCCGACAATCCGCACTCTTTATGGCGCGGAGCAGGTCGCCGAACAGCTCAAAGCGCTCGGTCTGCTTCAGTGATGGCGTATCGCCGGAGCGTTGGGACAGCTGCGACGGGCGCTGTTGTGCTCCTGCTATCGCTGTTGGCAATCTTATTCGTGGTGGGCATCAGCACGGGGATTGGCGATCTGCCGATCCCGCTGTCCACGACGTTTTTTGCGGTGACCAATCGGCTCGGCTGGAGTGGGGTTGAACTCAACCGCATTCATGAGACCGTGATCTGGGATTATCGCCTGAGCCGTGCCCTGGTCGCGGCCTTCTGCGGCGCAGGTCTGGCCTTGTCGGGTGCGATCCTGCAATCGCTGTTGCGCAATCCTCTGGCCGAACCCTATGTGCTCGGCATTTCGGCGGGTGCCTCCACTGGCGCGGTTGCCGTGGTGATCCTGGGTCTGGGGGCGGGTGCGCTATCCCTGTCAGCGGGCGCTTTTGCCGGCGCGTTTCTTGCGTTCCTGTTTGTCGCCCTTCTCTCCAATGGAACGCGCGGTGGCGCCGATCGCACCATACTTGCGGGGGTCGCTGCCTCGCAGCTTTTCAATGCCGCGACCTCCTATATCGTCACCACATCCGGCAATGCCCAGCAGGCTCGCGATGTGATGTTCTGGCTGCTTGGCAGCTTTGGTGGGGTGCGCTGGCCAGAATTCATGCTGGTGGGGGTGGTGATTGGCCTGGGGCTGCTGATCTGTCTGTTTTATGCGCAGGTGCTGGACGCATTTGCCTTTGGCGACGAGGCCGCGGCATCGCTGGGTGTGCATGTTGGCCGCGCCCGCATTGTGTTGTTTGCACTGACCGCAATGATGACAGCGACAATTGTCAGCATGGTCGGTTCCATTGGCTTTGTCGGACTGGTTGTGCCGCATGCAGCGCGTTTTCTGGTCGGCCCGCTGCATATCCGCTTGCTGCCGGCCTGCGCGATCGGGGGCGCGATTTTCATGGTGCTGGCCGATATTGCCTCGCGCGCCCTGGTTCCGCAGCAGGTTCTTCCGATCGGCGTGGTGACGGCCCTGGTGGGCGTGCCGTTCTTTTCGATCATTCTTTACCGGTTTCAGCGCGCATCATGACGATCACGGCGGACAATATCACCTTCAAAATTGGCGGCAAGACCGTGCTGGATGGCGTGTCATTTGCGGCAAAGCCCGGACAGATGCTCGGGCTTTTGGGACCCAATGGCTCCGGCAAGACATCCTTGCTGCGGCTGCTGGCCGGGCTGAAGCGCCCGAGCAGTGGCCGGGTGCTGCTGGATGCGGCTGATCTTAACACGATATCCCGGCGCAAGCTTGCGCAGCGCGTGGCATTTGTGGAGCAACATGCCACCACCAATGCCAATCTGAAGGTGCTTGACGTGGTCAGGCTCGGCCGCTTTCCACACAGGTCAATGTTTTCTGGCTGGACGGGGACGGATGAAAATGCGGTCGAGGATGCACTTGCGCGCACCGGCATGCAGGCCAAGCGACAAGATCATTGGCAGAGCCTGTCGGGAGGCGAGAAGCAGCGCGCCCATATCGCAAGGGCTCTGGCGCAAAAGCCAAAGGAACTCATTCTCGACGAGCCGACCAATCATCTTGATATTGAGCACCAGATGAGCCTCTTGAAACTCATTTCCAGTCTGCCGATCACCAGCATCATCGCCATGCACGACCTCAACCATGCGGCGATGTTCTGTGATGCTTTGCTGGTGATAAAGGCAGGTAAGATTGTGGCTTATGGCACACCCGAAGAGGTGATCCATCAGAGGCTTCTCAAGGACGTGTTTCAGGTCGATGCGCGCGTGGAAATCTCCAGCCATTCGCTGCGCCCGCATATTCATTATCTCAAGGAATAGACCCATTCAGACGCGGTCCGGGTTGGCTTGAGGCAGGATGGACAAGTCAGACGTGAACAGACTCGCTGTGCAAAAACTGCTAGAATGGCCGGGTCAATCACCGAACAAAAGCCAGGAGACAGCAATGAAACTCGCTTTCTTGACGACAGCAGCGCTCGTTTTGTCCGTGACATTTGCGATGGCGGACTGCCCGAACCATAGCGCGCAATCGACAAAGATGGAAAAGCCGCAGACGACGGCGAGCGTTGAGACCACGATGCCGACGCAGAAATGACACCCTCTGACGCTGCTGCAGCCAGAAGGCACGCACGTCTTCTGGCTGCATTGCTTTGCCCGCCATTGTGAGGCCCAATTCAGAGTGAGCAGCCACTGCCGGAATGACTGTGATCTTGATCACCAGTCTCGAACAAAGTCTGTCACCGGTTTTGAGGTCCGCAGGCAAAAAGCGACATCGGCCAGCCTGTTTTTTGGCCCAGCTGTTTTACCGGCGGGCTTTCTTGTATTGAATTACTGATCGTCCGTGCGCTTTTGATAGTCATTGTCATGTATTTCGCAGGCCATGTGTCTGAGCGCACGACCAATCGCGGCATATTCATACTCATTGAGATTGGCCAGGGAAGCGCGTCCTGCCGGCTGCAGGGTGCCGAAGCCGGTCCCCGGCAGCAAGACAATCCCGGTTTCATCCGCAATGCGGAACAGCAGTTCTGTGGGCGAGATATTCTTTTTGACCCAGGCCGCGAAGTCATCCCCATAAAGCCGCCTTGCGATATCTTCGAGATCGAGCAGCGTATAATAGTCGACGTCATTCTCATCGGACTGCGGTGGCAGGCCCAGTTCACGATAGAGAGCGGCCTCGCGATTGCGAATGAGTTTCTTCAGCTGGGCCTTATAGGCATCCTTCTCATCCATCAGGCCAAAAAGGGAGAACAGCACCATCTGCACCTGCTGCGGTGTTGAAAGACCGGCGGTATGGTTGAGCGCCACGGTGCGGCTGTCGGCGACCAGACGGTCGATGAATTTAAGCGTTGCGACATCAGGAACGAGCGATGCGTAGCGCCCGCGCAATTCCCTCTGCACATTTGCGGGGAGTGCTTTGAGTTTCGCATCGAGCACATTGTCCTTATGCATCGCGATCGCCCCCAGCCGCCAGCCCGTGGCACCGAAATATTTGGAAAACGAATAGACAAGCATGGTGTTATAGGGGCAGACCGCGAATATCGATTTGAAGTCATCAGCAAAGGTCCCATAGACATCGTCGGTCAGAATGATCAGGTCAGGACGTTTTTCCTTAACGATACGGCCAATCTGTTCAAGTCCGCGCTGATCGACCTTGACGGAAGGCGGATTGCTTGGATTGATCAGGAAGAACACTTTGATGGCAGGATCGAGCAGCTTGTCGAGTTCGGCTTGCGGATATTGCCAGCCCTGCCTGGGGTCGGCATTGATATGCACTTCCTTCAAGCGATAATTGTTCAGCTCCGGAATTTCGATATAGGGCGTGAATGTCGGCATACCGATTGCCACCGTATCGCCTTCCTCGAGAATCCTGTTTTGTTTAAGTGTATCGAAAATATAGGTCATTGCGGCGGTTCCACCCTCCACCGCAAACAGATCGATCGTTTCAGAGCTCATATAGCCGCCGATCATTTCGCGGACCAGATAGTGTTTCACAATCTCTTCGCTGACTTTGAGCATGCGGGGTGGGACGGGATAATTGCAACCCAGGATAGCCTCCACCATTTCATGCAGGAATTCAGAGGCAGACAAGCCGAGCTGATCGCGCACATAGGACAGTGTGCGCCCGAGGAATTTCACCCCTTCCTGATCGCTATGGTCGGAAATGAACCGTTGAAATCTGCCCTCAATGCCTTCAATTTTTGGCAATCCACCAATGCCGTTCGACAGATAGGAATAGGAGAGCTCCGCCTCAGCAACTGCAAAAAGGCCCAGCCGCAGGAAGGCGCGCCGAGGCACGGTGGCGAGAAAGTTGGGGTTACCGCGTCCGGCATTGAGCATGGCGTGGTTTTTCTTACCCGAGGCAACTGCGATAAGCGCGTCTTTCAGCTCAAACGGGCTGAGCTTGGCAAATTTGCTGTAATCAGTCTTCACCATGTTCTGTTCCTCATGAAAAAGCCACAACCAGCGGTCCGAGCAATGTCAGGAAGACATTGGCCAGCGCATAGGTGATTGCGAACGGGGTGGTGGGAATGGAATTTCCTGCCTTGTCGAGCACTTCGCCAAAGGCTGGATTTGCGCTGCGCGATCCGGAAAGTGCCCCGGCAAATATCGCCACATTATCGTATTTGAGCACATAGAGCCCAAAAAACAGCGTGATGATCAAGGGAAGGATGGTGACCACCATGCCGACGAGAAAAATCGTCAAGCCGCTGCTCATGATGGTCTGCACCGCTTGCAGGCCCGACTGCAGGCCGACAACCGCAACAAAGCCGGCAAGGCCAAGATCGCGCAGCAGGGTCGATGCACCGCTTGGCATATTGCCGATGGTCATGTTGCGACTGCGATACCAGCCAAACAGCAATCCCGACAGCAGCGCGCCGCCACCACTTCCCAAAGTCAGGGGAATCGAGCCGAGGCGAATAACCGCAAGCCCGATCAGCAGGCCAAGCGCAATCCCCAGGCCATGAAACACGAAGTCGGTCTTGTTGCTTGCGACCAGGACGGGGCCGATGGATTGTGCGGCGCGTTGCAGATCCTGCTGGGTACCATAAAGGGAGACAACGTCGCCGGCCTGTATCACGGTGTCCGGACGGAGTGGTAAAGGCTTGTCTGCGCGTTTGACACCCACAACATAGACACCATGGCGCAGATCAGGGCTGATCCCGTCTCTGATGGCTGCGACGGTCTTGCCAATATAGTCATGAGAGGTGATCGTCACATCATGAAGCGCTACGACCACATCCATCCCGTCGGAGGATTGTAATTCCGTTCCGATTTTCCCACCCGACGCAACAACGCCCTTGCGGCGCCCGACAACGAGGATGACATCCCCGTCCTCAAGCGTGAGATCGGGCGTCACGCCGATGATCTTGCCTGCCCGTTTCACCCGTTCGATCGTAATGGGACTATCACGTCCGACAAGTGCCTCGCTCTGGGCAACTGTCTTCCCGCCTGCCTCTTTTACGCGGTAAATACGGCCGACCAGATCGGGTGCGGCATCGCTTTCCCCCTGCCCCAAAACCCTGAGACCGGACAGGAGTGCGGCTTCCGCCTTGATCGCATCATCGCGGATAGTCCGGCCCATGATCCTGGGCAGCAGGTTCACGCAGATAATGATCGCGCCGAAAGAGCCGAAAATATAAGTCACAGCATAGCCCACGGCAACATTTGCCTGGAGCCGCTGCGCTTCCTCGGCGGCAACCCCCAATTTTGAAATGGCGGCACTTGCCGTGCCAATGATTGCCGACTGGGTGAGCCCACCGGCAGCAATGCCGGCAGCGATGCCCTTGTCGAGACCGAAGATCCGGGCCATGATGACCACGGTCGCAAGCCCGCTGATCGCCAGCACCGCAGCCATTGCGATTTCGCGGATGGATTGCCGTCCCAGCGAGCGAAAGAATTGCGGCCCGCTTTCAAAGCCGACAGCGTAAATGAACAATGCGAAGAGAATGGCCTTCACACCATCATCAATCTCAACGCCGACCTGGCTGATGAGCACCGCGACGAGCAATGCACCAGCAACCCCACCAAGCTGAAACTTGCCGAAATTTATCTTGCCGATAGCGTAGCCGCCTGCCAGCGACAGGAACAGCGCTATTTCCGGAGCCTGCTGAAATATTGAGTGAAGCCAATGCATCCGTGCCTCCAAGCCTCGATTTCAATTAAAATTATCTAGCGGTAATTTTCATTAATCAAGTCCATATAACGAAGCGATTGGAAATATATTGAATAATACTTTTAGATTATTGGAACTATTCTATTTTGAAACTATAGGAAATGCATCCGCAGCCTTGATGGGCACAATATTGTCAGAGCAAGGGCCAGTCGGCGCCTGCTTGTCAGCGCCGCATCGCAGCGTGAGTAAGGAAGCACAGCGCTTAAGATCAGGCAGCGCTTGATGCGCGATAATTGCGCGTGGTGGCGCAAGCTTTGCTCGCTTGCGCGATGGCAGGCCTGCACCCTGATCCTGACCCCTGGTCCTCCCCCCAAAATCCCCGTGCCCTCCCAGTTTCATCGGCCCAGTTTCATCGGCCTCAGGTTCATCGGCCAAGAGTGTTATCCTCCCAGAGTTTCGGGGCTCCAGATTTACGCAATCCCAGTCACGACGGGCACCCATGACAGCCTTAGGGATTGTCCGATTTTAGCGCAGGTTCGGCTTTGCTGACGGCTTCGCTCAGCCGCTGCACCAGGAAATAAATGCCCGGCGTCAGCAGCAGGCCGATGGTGGTTGCGGCGACCATGCCCCCGAAAATCGTGACACCGACGGCCTGGCGTGCGCCGGCGCCGGCGCCTGAGGACAGAACGAGCGGCAAAATCCCGAGGATGAAGGAGACGGCGGTCATCATCACCGCACGAAAACGCTGTTCAGCGCCCAGCCGGGCGGCCTCACCGGCACTCAGGCCGCTCTCGCGTTTTTCCTTGGCAAATTCCACGATGAGAATGGCATTCTTGGCGGCGAGACCGATCAACAACACCAGCGCGATCTGGACATAGAGGCTGTTTTGCAGTCCAAACAGGCTGAGGGCGGCGACGGCGCCCAGCAGAGCTGCGCCCAATGACACGATAACCACCAGCGGCAGACTCCAGCTTTCATATTGCGCCACAAGAAACAGATAGGCGAACAGGAAGGCGAGCGCAAAAACCAGAGCCTCCTGGCCACTGCTGCGATTTTCCTGAAACGACAGGCCGGACCATTCATAGCCATAGCCATCGGGAAGCGCGGTTGCCGCAACATCCGCCATTGCGCTCATCGCCTCGCCGCTGCTGGCGGTGGGGGCAGGCAGGGCATTGATCTGGGCGGAGACGGAGAGATTGTACCGTGTGATGACGAAGGGTGCCAACACGGTGGTCAGTGACACCACACCGCGCAGCGGGACCAGGGTTCCAGTGCGATTTCTGACATGAAGCTTGAGAATATCTTCCGCATGAGCGCGAAAGTCGGAATCCGCCTGCAGATTGACCTGGAACACCCGTCCATTGAGCGTGAAATCATTGACGTAGCGGGAGCCGAAATTGGCACCGATGGCGGCATAGATATCGGAGACGCTCAGGCCAAGCGCCTCGGCGCGCGCCCGGTCCACATCGACATAGATTTGCGGCACATTGGCGTTGAAAGTGGTTGCCGCCCCACCGATAGCCGCTTGCCGGTTGATATAGCCAAGCAGAGCGCTGGTGACCTGTGCGATATCCTCGGGTGGTTGGCCCTGCAGGGCCTGCAGGCGGAAATCGAGACCGCCAACCGAACCGATGCCGGCAATGGCCGGCGGCGCGAAGACTGCGACATTGGCCCCCGGGATCTGCATGAACTGGCTACGCAGGGAGGCGATAATGCTGTTGAGCTGCAGGGCCCGGGTCTCGCGTTCCTCCCAGGGGGCAAGGGCTGCAACCGCCATGGCACCATTGGGCGTGCTGGTGGATTGCAGGATGCTGAAGCCTGACACGGTAATGACGTCTGCAACACCCGCAGTCTCGCTGAGCACTTTGCGCACATCCTCGACAATCCGATTGGTTCGTTCAAGCGATGCGGCACTGGGCAGCTGAATATCCACAAACAGCGCGCCCTGATCCTCGTCGGGCAGAAACGTTGCCGGCAGATTGGCAAACAGCAGATAGGCGCCGGCAAAGCAGGCAACAATGCCGGCAAGCGGGATATACCAGTGTCTGACTGTCAGCCCGACAAGATGACCATAACCATCGCGGGTGCGTTCCATGAAGCGGGTAAACCAGGCAAACGGCCCGCGTTTAAAACCGGTCTGATCGCGTCTGAGCAGCAGCGCCGCGAGTGCCGGACTGAGTGTGAGACCGACAAAGGATGAGATGATGAGGGCTGATGAAATGGTGACAGCGAACTGGCGATAAAGCTGCCCGCCAATTCCCTCCAGAAAAGCTGTCGGGGTCACGACCGCGAGCAGCACCAGCGTTGTGGAAATAATGGGACCGGTGATCTGGCGCATGGCCGTGCGGGTGGCGTCGATGACGCTGATTTGCGGTGCATCATCAAGCACATGTTTGACATTTTCGACCACCAGAATGGCGTCATCCACCACCAGTCCGATCGCCAGGACGAGGGCGAGCAGCGATATCATATTGAGCGAATAGCCGAGCGCCAAAAGCACCGCGATGGCCCCGAGCATCGAGACGGGGATGGCAAGGGCGGAAATCAGGGTGGCGCGCCAGTCCTGCAGAAACACGAATGTGACGGCGAGAACGATCAGGAAGGCTTCCAGAAGCGTTCGCGTGGTGAGTTGCAGACTGGCCTTGACGAAGCGCGTTGCATCATAGACCACATGATATTGCAGGCCGGCTGGAAAGCGTGCCGACAGACGCTCAAGCTCTGCCTCAACGGCCCGGGCGGTGTCGATCGCATTGGCACCCGGGGCCTGATTGATCTGCAGCATCGCCGATTGATGGCCGGCAAAACTTGCGGTGGATGCGTAATTGCGGGCACCCAGTTCCAGCCGTGCAATATCGCGCAGGAAAACTTTGGCTCCGTCTGCGCCGGTACGAATGACGATGGCGCCGAATTCCTCGGCATCGCGCAGGCGGCCTTCCGCGACCAGCGTATATTGCAGTTCGGTGGCCTCCCGCATCGGCGGCGCCCCCGCCTGGCCGAGCGTCGCCTGGATATTCTGGCGCTGGATTGCGGCTGAAACCTCATCAACCGATATGCCAAGTGCCTCCATTCTTTGAGGGTTGAGCCACACCCGCATCGAATATTCGGAAGCCCCCACCACGCTTGCCTCACCGACCCCGGCCACCCGCGAAATCGCATCAACGATGGTTGTGGTGGTAAAATTGGTGATCTCGAGGGCGTTGAGGCTGTCATCGGGGGAATAAAACGCGATACCGAGCACGAAGTCCGGCGAGCGGGCGCGCACCGACACGCCCTGTTGGGCGACGGCGGCAGGCAGGCGCGAGATCGCCAGCTGCGCGCGATTTTGCACATTGATCTGGGCGAGTTCCGGATCGGTACCCACTTCAAACGTCACCGAAAGCGCATATTGTCCGGCATTGGAACTGGTGGATGACATATACATCATGTCATCCACGCCATTGATGGCGGTTTCGAGCGGGCCGCCCACCACATCGGCGATGACTTCGGCACTGGCACCGGGATAGAAGGCGGAGACGGTAACGGTAGGGGGCGAGATCTGCGGATATTGCTGGATGGGCAGAGCAAAGATCGCAATGGCACCGGCAATCGAGATCAGGATTGAAATAACGATGGCAAGGCGGCTACGGCGGATGAAGGTCTCGGAAATCATTGTTCCGCCCCTTCGTTATCATTGGCTTCGCGCGGTGAGACCAGCTGCTGATCGGCAATGCGTTGCAGTCCTTGCGTGATGATCTGTTCGCCTGCCTTGACGCCGCTTGTGACGGCCCAGCGATTGCCGATGCGGGCACCGGTGACAATTGGGCGTCGCGACACCCTGTTGTCTTGACCGAGCACGAAGACATATTTGCCTTGACGATCCTGCAACACTGCCGCCATCGGAACGACGGGAAGCTCACCGATGGCTTCATCAAGAAGCTGAACAGCGACTACCTGACCCGGTACGAGGATCTGATCTGGATTGGCAAACAGCGCACGCACGGCCACGGTTCCGGTCTGGGTACTGACCTCATTGTCGATGAACTGGATGGTTCCACGCTGCGGATAGGTGCTGCCATTGGCAAGAACAAGGCTCAGCTTGAACTGTTGCGGCGTGATGGTCTGTCCGGCGGCTTCCTGCTGGCGCAGGCTGACAAGGGCCCGGTCGGTGACAGAAAACACCACACGCACCGGATCGAGCTGCACAATGCGCGCAAGCGCTCCGCTGCCTGGACCAACGAGATTGCCAACCGTCACCAGCGAGCGGCCAATGGTGCCATCGATCGGTGAGCGGATCTGGGTGTAGGACAGGTTCAGTCGGGCCGTGTTGAGATTGGCCTCCGCGCCCTTGACGTCGGCGCTCGCAATATCGAAGGCGGCCTGTGCGTCATCGAGCGCCGCCTGCGAGGCGGTATTGCGATTGGCGAGCGTTCTGGTGCGCTGCAGCGTCTGGCGGGTGGCGTTCTGATTGGCGGTTGCGCGCGCGAGCTGCGCCTGCGCCAGCGTGAGCGCCGCCTGCAACGCATCGGGTTCGATCTCAAAAAGCAGATCACCGGTCTTGATGCGCGCACCCTGTTCGAAGGCCTTGGCTTTGAGAAAGCCGGTGATACGCGCCTGAATATCGACCGCCTCAATGGCTTCGATTTGTCCGTTGAACCGTTGCGGTGCCGCAGCAGGGGCGATAGCGACGGTCTCGACAACAACAGCGGGTGCTGGCTCGGCTGGCGGCTGTTGCGCCTTGCCTGCGGTGGCCGATGCCATGATGAGAACCGCCAGAAGCAGGGCCCCCTTCAGATTTCGATAAACCAGAGCCCTTTTCACCGCCGGATCTCCCTCAAGATGGTGGGTGTTCAGTCACGCATTTCTGGTCGTAAAGGCAATTCCCACATAAGCGATGCCGGCGATCAGCAGGGCAATGCCTGCGATCGACCCCGAAGGCAGCTCGCGGATCAGCGGCCATTTGAGAACAAGCGCGGCACTGGCCATCCAGGCGATGATCCCCGACAAGGTGAACCACCACCATCCGCTCTCGGGTCGGATTTTCAACGACATGGCGATCTGAAGAAAGCCATGAACAAAAACCACAATGGCGATCAGAAGCGTAATTGCCAGCGCGCCCTTGAGCGGATTAAGACAGATCATGATACCACCGACCAGCTCTACGGCGCCGGACAATTCCTGCCAGACAAATCCGGCCCAGCTCTTCACCCACAAGGACTGGATGATCTTGATAACGCCGATCGCCACAAGCACCAGTCCAAACACCGTGCTGGCCGCAAATTCCGAAAAGACCGGCAAGAGCAGGCAGGCCACCCCGCCCAGCAGCAGCAGCATGCCCAGCAGCAGGAAGCCGCGCCATTTGCGCTGCTCAACGGTCCTGCGTTGCATTTTCAGCAATTGGGGAACATTCATCCCTCAATCCTCACAGGGTTGAAAACGGACTGACTGCTTGCTGGCAATATGTGATGGTCTGCTCATATGAGCACGTTTGTATTTGAGAGTACAGAGCATAATATTGGCAAAGTTAATGCTGATGCGGCCAGTCACTCTCATCAAGTTTTACCCAGCTGGTCGAAATTATGCTTGAACGCAAGCTTAACTGGGCAACCAGCGCCTCCACAGCGGCATCCTGTTCTTTGTCGGTGAACAGAGTTGCCTCGACTTCCATGTCATCACTGCCTTCCAGACGATGGCTGCGAATGGCGTGAAAGCGCAGTTTTTTCAGATCCAGCGCCTGGATCAGCAAGGCGCGCACCGCGATTTCGCTTTCAGGCGGACAGCGGAACCGAACCCGGTAATATTGTTCGCTCTGCGGTGTGACGAAGGAATAGCGGTCCACCAGCGTGCCGATCTTGGGCAGCGAGAGATTGAGGCAGACAATGAAAAATGCGGTCTCGATCGCCAGAAACCAGAAGCCATAGCCGGTGAGCACGCCGACGGCGCCGGTACTCCAAATGGTCGCTGCCGTGCTCAGGCCCTTGATGCTGGCCCCATCCTTGATGATGAGACCGGCCCCCAGAAAGCCGATACCGGTGACCACCTGGGCGCCCATGCGCGGATCGGCAACGATGCCCAGCGCATGCGGGAGAGAGGCATAAGCGGCAGCCCCCAGCGCCACCAGGCCATGGGTGACCAGTCCGGAATGGCGTTGCCGCAACTGGCGTTCCAGCCCGATGGCCGATCCGAGCAGCAGTGCCAGACAAAGATTGAGCATGATGGATTGCAGTGCGAGAATTTCCGTCATCAAAGCGCTTCTTTTATTGGAGCGTGGCGCCCGGGCCTGATTGCCCGCTGGGCGTTGCGGTATGGACAGGACACGAGAGCGAAAGGCAGGGCTGCGACGGCTCGCTGCCTGCGGCCGGTCAAGTCCACGGCTTGTGGCAGCAGAAAAGAATCCATGGTTGCTCCGACTTCACGAATGGCTGCGAGGACTTGGGACTCAACAGTTGATTGCGACTTTATTCGAGCAATAACAGCGCTGTCACAAATATCGTTTCATTATGATGCTTGTATTCTCCAAATTAAAGTTGTTTTATGAAGGAAATTTCGCAGGCATTCTTACCAGTATCGACTGAGGGGTCAGATAATATGGGTTTGCTCGGAATATTACTCGGCCTCGTTCTTCTTATGTGGTTTGCCTATCGCGGTTGGAGCGTATTGATGCTTGCGCCGGCGGCAGCCCTGCTGGCGGCGCTGATTTCCGGCGAGCCGCTGCTGGCGAACTGGACCACCACCTTCATGTCCGGGACGGCGAATTTTGTCGCACGCTGGTTTCCATTGTTTTTGCTGGGCGGTATTTTTGGCAAGCTGATGGATGACAGCGGATCGATCACCGCGATCGCCCATTCGCTGACAGAGCGGCTTGGCGTGAAGCGTACGATGCTTTCGGTGGTGCTCGCTTCGGCCGTGGTGACCTATGGCGGGGTGAGTGTGTTTGTCGCGTTTTTCGTGCTGGTTCCGATGGCGCGGGAGATGTTCAAGGCGGCCAATATACCGGCGCGACTGATGCCGGCAGCGATTGGCCTTGGCGCCTTCACCTTCACCATGTCGGCGATGCCGGGCACGCCCTCGACCAACAATGCCATCCCGATGCCCTATTTTGGCACCACGACCTTTGCCGCGCCGGGATTGGGGATCATTGCCTCCATCATCACGCTGGCCTTTGGCATGTGGTGGTTGCAGCGCGCGGAAGCGCGGGCGCGGCTGGCGGGCGAAAACTATGTTGATGAGCCAAACGAGGTGGAAATCACCGAGAAACTCAGGGAACAATCCACCCTGACCGGGGACTTCGATCCGGCCGAGCTTGACCATGGCGTCCGCGCCACCGACAAGCCCTCCTTCTTTGTGGCGCTGCTGCCGCTTCTGGTGGTGATTGTCGTCAATTTCCTGATGGCGCTGATCATTCTCCCGCGGCTGGATTTTTCCTTCCTGAGCCAACCGCCCTGGGGAATTGACGTCTCTTCGGCGATCGGGCTATGGGCGGTGCTGATTGCGCTTGCCGCTGCGATCATCACCCTGATCATCGCCAATTTCACCCGTTTGAAGGCCATTCGAGAAAGCTTGGATGCCGGTGCCAATTCCTCGGTTCTGCCGATCCTGACGATTGCCAGTCTTGTTGGCTTTGGCGCGGTGGTTGCTGCCATGCCGGCTTTCACGCTGGTGCGCGATGCGGTACTTGAGGTCCCCGGCGGCCCGCTGGTATCACTGGTGGTCGCCATGAACGCGCTGGCAGCTTTAACAGGCACGGCTTCGGGCGGTATGGCGATCGCGCTCAATGCGCTGGGCGAGCAATATATGCAGCTTGCCAACCAATATGGCATTGATCCGGCATTGATGCATCGCCTGACGGTGATCAGTGCCGGAACGCTGGATGCATTGCCGCATAACGGTACCGTGCTGTTGCTGTTGCAGATCAGCAAGCAGACCCATGCCTCGAGCTATTTTGACATGGTGATGACGGTGATTGTCGGGGTGATCATTTCGCTGGCCGCTGTCTTCATCCTGGGATCGATGTTTGGTTCGTTCTAACCTGTGCTCTTTTGTCGAAAGGACGCGACAATGAAAAGCTCTTCGGTTTATGCAACTCTTTTGTTCATGGTGACAAGCACGCCTGCATTCGCGCATTTGAACCCTGCGGAACATGGCTCGTTTGCCGCCGGCTTCACCCATCCGCTGACCGGCGCGGACCATATTCTGGCGATGGTGGCGGTGGGTCTATGGGCGGCGATGCTGGGTGGACGCGCGCTTTATGCGGTGCCGTTGAGTTTTGTCGGCGTGATGGTTGTGGGCTTTGTGGCAGCGCTTTCGGGATTGCCGCTGCCTTATGTGGAACCGGTCATTCTCGCCTCGGTCATTGTGATAGGACTTCTGGTGGCGCTGGCCTTTCATGCTTCAACGCGCAATGCCGCACTGATTGTTGGCTTTTTCGCATTTTTCCATGGGTTTGCCCATGGCGGCGAAATCGGCAGCGCCAGTTTCTTCTCCTATGCAACCGGCTTCGCGCTTGCCACCGCCCTGCTGCATTCAGCAGGTATTGCGGTCGGTCTTGCGCTTGGCAGTCTGGCAAAGGGAAGAACCGGGCAGCTTGCCGTCCGCATTGCCGGTTCACTGGCCGCGTTGAGCGGGGTTTATCTGGCCATTGGATAAGGTGCGCGTCGTTTCCCCGACTTTTGCGCGACGGCAACCCGACGCCTCAACCGGTCTGGAGCGTGGCGCTGAGAGTAGCCATGAGGCAGACGCGCGCCATGGTCTGTCGCCCACCTCGGCGCTGCATCTGCTGCGGCTGGTAAGCCCCAACCAGCCGGTGGGGGGCTTTTCCTATTCGCGTGGACTGGAATGGGCAGTGCACGCAGAAATCGTCACGGATGAAAAAAGCTGCGCCGCCTGGATCATCGGGCTGCTCAAACACAGCTACGCGACGCTTGATGGTGCGCTGTTCTGGCGGATGATGCAGGCCTTGCAGCGACAGGACCAGGCCGAATTCGAGCGCTTGAATGACTGGCTTGGCGCCAGTCGCGAAAGCCATGAGCTGGAACTGGAAGACCGGCGAATGGCGGAATCCTTATTGTCACTGCTGCACAGTTTGAACGACGGCGGGGCGGAGCGCTTGAGCTTGAGTGGCCATGTGAGTTATCCGGCAGCCTTTGCGCTTGCTGCCCATCAATGGAATATCACCGCATTTGATGCGTTGCGGGGTCTGATGTGGGCGGTGGTGGAAAGTCAGGTGACGGCTGCGATCCGCCTGGTACCACTCGGCCATACGGCGGGTCAGCGGATTCTCATTGCCGCCATTGATGCTATTGAGACTGCGGCGCAGAAGGCTGCGACCATAAGCGATGAGGATATTGGCAATGTGGCGCCGGTACTGGCGATGGCCAGTGCCTGGCATGAAACCCAATATAGCCGG
Organism: Brucella sp.; assembly: GCF_032066345.1. Lineage (NCBI taxonomy): Bacteria > Pseudomonadati > Pseudomonadota > Alphaproteobacteria > Hyphomicrobiales > Brucellaceae > Brucella > Brucella sp. The sequence continues at coordinate 202,787 of NZ_DAMBKZ010000006.1, read as the reverse complement.
CTATTCCGTTCCTGAGCGGCTGGCGTTGCGATAGGCCGTGCGATTTTGCTCTGGTGTGGTTGCCTCGGCCGGCAGCACCGGTATCAGCGCTTTGAAGGCATATTGCCCCAAAAGCATGATCCAGGTGACGATAACGAATGTCGAGGTGAGGACTGGCATGCCAATCGGCTTGAGAAAGATTGCAACCGAAGCCCAGAGCCAGGTGGCGATGACAGCACCAAAGAGTGCATAGAGAAAGCTGCCCCAGTTCAGCACGAGAAAGAAACCGCCCAGGGCCATGGCGGTGAGCGCGGCATTATAGCCGAACAGGCCATCGCGAATGGCGCCTTCCGGCCCCCCGAAAAGAGCGGCCACCAGAGCACCGGTGCCGGCACCCAACAGCCCCATCATTGCGGAAATGCGGGAATTGACGGCGATGGCGCATAGGATGATGTAGCCGGTGATCCAGTTATCCTGGAAGAAGATCTGCCCGATCGCGGTTCCGATCCCCATATACCAGGTAGGCAACAGATAGGGAGCGGCGTAGGAGAATTGTTCCGGAGAGACGGGCTTTGCCATCGGACCGGCATCGATGGCATCAAATTTAAGGACGGCAAACAGCAGCAGCCAGCCAACCAGGACGAAGGGCATGGTCAGCGGGGCGACCTTATAGGGTGCCATCACCGTTGCAATGGCTGCAAAGGCCATGGTGGAAAAGGCAGCGCCGCAGAGCAGATAAACCGCCATGGCCGGGGACGGCAAGGCACCCGTTTGAAAATCCGCGCTGGTGAAGGCGACAAGCGCCAGAGCGACCAGACAGCCATTAAAGCCATAAAGCCCGTCGCGAATAAGCGCCCTGTCGGCTTTGAGCAGCAGGGCGGTCAGCGTGCTGGCCATGACGCCTGAAAGGCAGATCACGGCGTAGATCCAGGAATTGAACAGGATGCCGAGCAAAATGATCAGGCCCGAGAGCGGATTATTCTGAAACACAACCTGGGAGATGCCGCGCAAGGTCCAGTCAACAAAGCGCAGGGAAGGATGGTCAGTCACATTTGAAACGGGCATAGGGTATTCCCCTCTTCCTCCTGTCCCCTTTGCTAGAACAGAAAATAGCGCTGGGCCATCGGCAACACGTCAGCCGGTTCGCAGCTGATCAGTTCTCCATCGACCCGCACCTGATAATTTTGCGGGTCGACCTCCAGTTTTGGCGTCAGGCCATTGTGGATCATGTCCTTCTTGCGGATTGTCCTTATTCCCTTGACCGCGACCAGCTGTTTTTGCAGCTTGAGCTTTTCGCCAATCCCGTCATCGAGCGCGGCCTTGGACACGAAGGTGACGCCGGTCGAGCCGATGGCCCGGCCCATGATCCCATACATCGGCCGGTAGTGAACCGGCTGCGGCGTGGAGATGGAGGCGTTGGGATCGCCCATCGGTGCCATTGCAATCATCCCGCCCAGCATGACCAGGCTCGGCTTCACCCCGAAGAATTCGGGCTTCCACAACACGAGGTCGGCTCTTTTTCCGACCGCCACAGACCCGATTTCATGGGCGAAACCATGGGTGATGGCCGGATTGATGGTGTATTTCGCGATATAGCGCTTGGCGCGAAAATTATCATTGCGGCTGCTGTCGGGATGAAGCGGGCCGCGCTGGACCTTCATTTTATGGGCAGTCTGCCAGCAGCGCAGGGTGGTTTCGCCGATCCGGCCCATGGCCTGGGAGTCCGATGACATCATTGAGAAGACACCGAGATCATGAAGAATATCCTCGGCGGCGATGGTCTCGCGTCTGATCCGGGATTCCGCGAAGGCCACGTCCTCGGGAATCTTCGGACTGAGGTGATGGCAGACCATCAGCATGTCGAGATGTTCATCAACCGTGTTGATCGTATAGGGACGGGTTGGATTGGTGGAGGAGGGAAGGATATTCTCCTCCCCCGCCGCTGTGATGATGTCGGGGGCATGACCGCCACCGGCACCTTCGGTATGAAAGCTATGGATGGTGCGGCCTTTCATGGCAGCGAAAGTGTCCTTGACAAAGCCGCTCTCATTGAGCGTATCGCTGTGCAGGGCCACCTGAATATCTTCCTCATCGGCGACGGTCAGACAGGTGTCGATCGCAGCCGGTGTGGTCCCCCAGTCCTCATGCAGCTTGAGACCGACCGCCCCGGCCCGGATCTGTTCACGCAAGGGCTCGGGCATGCTCGCATTGCCTTTGCCAAGCAGGCCGACATTGATGGGCAGCGCTTCGATGGCCTCAAGCATGCGGTGGATCGCCCAGGGGCCGGCGGTAACGGTGGTGGCCAGTGTTCCCACAGTGGGACCGGCGCCGCCCCCCACCAGAGTGGTGGTTCCGCTGGCCAGCGCTTCCTCTGCCTGTTGCGGGGCGATGAAATGAATATGGGTGTCGATGGCACCGGCGGTGAGGATCTTGCCTTCACCGGCAATCACATCGGTACCGGGACCGATCACAATATCAACACCGGGTTGAATGTCGGGATTGCCGGCCTTGCCGATCCCGCTAATGCGACCATTCTTGATACCCACATCGGCCTTGATGATCCCCCAATAATCCAGAATGATCACATTGGTAATGACCAGATCGGCGGTCTCGGCTGCGGGACGTTGCCCCTGGCCCATTCCGTCACGAATGACCTTGCCGCCTCCGAAGGTGACTTCCTCGCCATAGATGCAGCGGTCTTCCTCGATCTCGATGATCAGTTCGGTATCCGCCAGACGCAGTCGATCGCCGGTGGTGGGACCGTAAAGTTCGGCATAGGCCTGCCTGGAAATGCTTCCCATCTGTCCCTCCTAGAGCTTGCCATTGACCCGGGCATTGAAGCCATAGACCTCTCGAGCGCCGTCGAGCGCCACCAGTTCGACCACCCGATCCTGTCCGGGTTCAAAACGCACCGCAGTGCCGGCCGGGATATTGAGCCGGAATCCGCGTGTGGTTTCACGCTCAAAGATCAGCGCCTCGTTGGTTTCGTAGAAATGATAGTGCGAGCCGACCTGGATCGGTCTGTCACCTTTATTCTCGACCCGCAGGCTGCGGGTTTCGCGACCCGCATTGAGCGTGATCGACCCGTCTTCGATGAAATATTCTCCGGGTATCATGCGACCCTCCTAGGGAATGGGGTTATGGACGGTGACGAGTTTGGTTCCATCCGGGAAAGTCGCTTCGACCTGGATGTCATGGATCATCTCGGCCACGCCCTCCATCACGTCATCGCGGGTGAGGAGCGTCGCACCAAACGACATCAGTTCCGCAACGGTTCTGCCGTCTCTTGCCCCCTCCAGGATTTCGGCCGAAATATAGGCCACGACTTCCGGATAGTTGAGCTTCAGTCCCCTTGCCTTGCGGCGCTCGGCAACCAGTGCTGCGGTAAAGATCAGCAGTTTATCCTTTTCGCGTGGCAGTAATTCCATCGGCTTACCCTCTCCAAACAAACTGATTTATGTGGCCCAGATCCTGGGTGGGGCGGCCACCTTGCCGAGGCCCGCTTCCCGCAGGACTTCCCATGCCTGTCGCAACAGCTGCTTGGCCTCCGACATGCGTCCCCCAAGGTAGCGACAGACGATCACCCGATCGAGCCGGCTGACCGAGAACAGGCTTGCGCATGGGCCCGATTGTGCCGCCCTGATGCGATCAACCGCGTCCGCATCGGCCTCTCCGGCATAGACCAGAGTTGCGAGAATGGGTTGGAAATTGAAGGCGAAGGCGGCGTCAAAGGCCGCGTCGCCGCCCTTCAGAGAGAACTGCTCGAACCAGATCGGTTTTTGATTGCGAAAGATTTCAAGACGCTGGCGGATTTCGCCTTGCTTAAAGCGCTCGTCGCAGGCAGGCCTGCCCAGGCAGACAATATCCCATCCCAGGTAACGTGCATCGCCGGTCAGGTTGACCCTGGTGTTGATTGCGGCGCGGGCGCCGTTGAAGACAATGGTTTCCTGCGGGAGATATTCGCATATGCCGCCCGCCCCGACCGCGATGTGGGTCGACTGAGTACTTCTTTGCTGTTGCGAACAATAAAACTTGGTGGCGCCCGGCGTCGTCAGCACAGTTCTGGAGCGATCGGCCAGATGGCAATTGATCGAGAGGATATCGCCGGCGGCGACCCCACCGGGCGGATGCAGGAGATAGACATGCGCGCTGCCATCGGCTTCCGGGTAGAACGGACGTTGCACAGCAAGCGGACCCACATGCCGCCGCCGAACGAGCCGGGTGGAGGAGATTTTGTGCTCGAACCACAGCTCGAGCTCGGCATGCCACCCTTTGCTCATCAACGACTGCTACTCCCATGGAGCTTAAGAACTTCGATGCGATGGGGATATCCGGCAAGAAAATGCTAAAAAAGCTAAAGTTGAAAGACAATAACTCGACAATTTGTCTTCTACAAGCTTAATTATAAAAGGGCCTGTGCCTGTATCGGGAATTGTTTGGTCCTGATTAAGTCTTGTCTTCTTCTCGTAACACTTTGAAGTTAGTGGAGGACCTATGCGCAAAGTGACAGCGATCCGACCTGGTTCCGAACTCAGTCGGGACGAGGGCATGGCGGTAACCGGCAGGCTGATCCTTGCCCATGATGGGCGGCATCTGCGTCGCAAAGCTGTTGAACTAACGGATGGAAACCGGATTTTCTTTGATCTGCCGGAGCCCGTTGTTCTGAAAAGCGGCGACGCGCTCATTCTTGAGGATGGCGCCCTGGTGTTGATCGAGGCCATGGATGAAGCGCTTTATGCGATCACTGCCTCAAGTGACAAGGCGCTGAGTGAGCTTGCCTGGCACATCGGCAACAGACATCTTCCAGCCGAGATTTCGCCTGAACGGATCTTGATCCTGCGCGATCATGTCATCAAGACCATGCTGGAGGGACTGGGGGCTCAAGTCACCGAGATTCTGGCACCGTTCAATCCGCTGCGCGGTGCCTATTCCGGCCACGCCAGTCATGACCATCATAGGCACGATCACAGTCATGATCACAGTCGGGGCGATGGCCCTGGTCATCCACACAGTCACGCCGATAGTCACAGCCACAGTCAAGAACATGAGCATGAGCATGAGCATGAGCATGAGCATGAGCATGAGCAATCGCGGTAGTGCCTGTCAATTTGTCTTGGGAGGAAAGCTTTGATGGCTTCGAACAATGGACCATTGCGCATTGGAATTGGCGGACCGGTTGGCTCTGGCAAGACGACCTTGACCGAACATCTCTGCAAGGCACTGCGTGCGCAATATTCGATCGCGGTGATCACAAACGACATCTACACCAAGGAGGATGCCATGATCCTGGCAAGGAGCCAGGCTTTGTCGGAGGACCGAATTTTAGGCGTGGAAACCGGTGGCTGTCCGCATACGGCGATCCGGGAGGATGCATCGATCAACCTGCAGGCCATTGCCGAGATGAACCGGAAATTCCCGGATCTCGATATTGTGTTCATCGAGTCGGGTGGTGACAATCTCGCAGCCACGTTCTCGCCGGATCTTGCGGATCTCACCCTTTATGTGATTTCGGTCTGCCAGGGCGAGGAAATCCCGCGCAAGGGCGGCCCTGGCATCACGCGATCGGACTTTCTTATCATCAACAAGAGCGATCTCGCGCCCTATGTGCATGTGGATCTCGATGTGATGCAGGCCGACGCGGAACGGATGCGCACCGGCAGACCCTTCGGCTTCACCGATCTTACGCGCGGCAGCGGACTTGATCGGGTCATCGACTTCATTATCGAGGATGGTGGCCTGTCGCGCTAGCGGCTCTGCAGGCGATCGATCACGCGCACCGGCAGATGCAGGGCGAGCGAGGCCTGTTCGAAAGCCCCCTGCCCGGCGGCAACGAAACTGTCATCCAAACCCGCATATTCGTCGGTGATGAGGCGCCGCAGCAGAAAGCCCGATCCCAGCAGTTTGATCAGGGTGTTGGAGCTTGCAAACAGGCTGTGACCACCACGGTCTACCTGGGAAATATCGAGCACCTGAATATTCTTGTTTTGCAGGAAGGCAATATCAAAGCCGCTGCCGATACGGGCTGCGCCACCCGCCAGTCGCCGGGATATATCGAGTGCGCGGTCACGGCGCGACACCACTATCGTGAAGGGCTGCGGCAATTCATCGATGTCCTCGACCTGGGCACGGAACAGATCAGGGTCAATATCGGCTGCGGCCAGCAGCACACCGTTTATGCGCGTCAGCACGTCGTGGCGTTTGCCAATCGCCAATGTTCGCAACGCTTCCATCACCACCACCGCACCCATCGAGTGTCCGACAATCACAATGCCCCTGGCTTTTGTCTGGGCTGCGATTTCCAAAGTTTCGACCAATCCGCTGCGCGCGATGATGGCGCTGTCACGATCATAGAGATAGCGGGTGAAGGATGCAGCCGAGGCCCAGGCGAAGTGGATGGGAACCGAATTGACGCCGTAATCATGCACGATCTGGGCGTTGCGAAACAGGCCCTCGGCAAAGTTGTTATTATAGCCGTGCACGAAAATGAAGATTTCGCGCTGCTCTGGCGCACGTTCGGACAATTGCTGATTGAGCGTGCGGATCATTGCCGCCCGGTCGGCAATGGGCTGGTAATCGGAGGCGCGGAAATGGATTTGAGGATCGGGACGCACTGAGGATGTCTCGACGTTACCGGGACGATGAGCGGGCGGGACATGCACGCGGATCCTCGATAGATTGAGCGCCGGGGCGCGTGCGCGCGAGTAGGCGACCGACGGCTGGTCATCGCGTTGCCGCACGCTTGCAATATTGAGCGAAACCACAGCACCGCTCTGGTCCTGTGGCGCGGGGTGATCAAGCCCGGTGACCGCGCGGTTGCCGGCGCAGCCGCTGACGATCAGCAAAAAAATAGCAGCAATCATGCGCTGGTACAAACGGCGTCCCCTGCGTCGAGCGTGGCTGTTGGGGTTGAGCGCGCGATTGCATGTCCGGGCAATCGCCGCGCAAACAAACTGCGCGCGCCCGCGCGAAAGCACCCATCAGGCGCAGGCCCCCATTGATCCCGTGTCAATGACGGGCTCACGTCATGCTCGCACCCTGTCGACCTGCCGCCAAGCAGGTGCATCAGCGGCGCACTCTGAACGGGCGTGAATGGGTGATGCGTCCATCACGTGCCCTGATCGTGATGTCATAGCTCCGCCCCAACCGGGTTGCCCGATAAAGGAAATGGCTGCCACGACAGTCAAGGGTGCGGACGGTATGAAACCCTCGCATGCGCAACAATCTGCTGCCCTGGCTACAACCGATGCGGTGACCTTGATTGATGGTGGTTCCGACCTGCACGGAGCGTCCCTGAGCAAAGGCCGGCGCGGGAGCAATGACCGCGTCAGAACAAACAAAGACCATCATGAGCAGGGTGATGAAAAAAACGCGCCACATCATTTTATCCTTCATGTGGGATCGACGATTTTATGCAGCTCAATAAAAGGCAACTGCCAGCAGATTATCATCCAGGCTGGCGAGAGATCATGTCAGAGACGGTTTGGCGACCTAGCGGCAGCGGGCTTCGAAAACGCGGCCGTTATGGTCCCGGTAGCGGCAATACTGCACGCCATTGCGGGTCTGCGCAACACCAACCAATGTTCCGGCAGCAGCACCGATCGCCGCGCCTGTGAGTGCGCCCCGTGCATTGCCACCGATTGCGCCACCAGCCAGCGCTCCAACTGCAGCGCCGCCGACGCCATAGCCGGCCGTTCGCCTTTCATCGGTGGTGCAAGCTGTCAAAGAAAGGGCGATGACAGATGTCATCAATGCGCCATAGATAGCCGTTCTCATCTCAATCTCCTCCAAATGTCGATGATCAGCCCCCAACAAATACCATAAAACCTGGCTTTTGACATCCACGCATTTAAGGCGGCGCGCCTTGGGCCCGGCTGCGTTGAAAGATCTGGCCTTGCATCTGCCTGCGGCTTGCTTCAGGCATCGCCCGACATAGTCAGAAAGGGCGTTGCGGCTCACCGGTAATCGATATCGGTGGGGTGCTCCACCGCAGGATCACCGGCTTTTGGCGCATGGTCGATCCATCAGGTCTTGAACAGAGCCTTGAGGGTCGCGGGCTGGCTGCGCAGATATTGCGGGGCTGCCGTGACTGTTGCTCCAAGGGCTGCGGCTGCATGCCATGGCCATCGCGGGTCGTAGAGGATGGTTCTTGCCAGACCGATCAGGTCGGCATCGCCGGTGGCAATAATCGCCTCCGCCTGCGCGGGCTCGGTGATCAGGCCAACCGCGACAACCGGCATGGTGACGGCTTCCCTGATCCGGCGTGCAAAAGGCACCTGATAGCTCGGCGCAAGTGGAATATCCTGCGTGATATGCAATCCGCCGGTTGAAACATTGAGCGCATCGCAGCCGCGCTGTTCCAGCGCCTGAGCGAAGGCAATGGTGTCATCGAGCGTCCAGCCGCCTTGCGTCCAGTCGGTCGCCGAGACCCGCACCGAAACGGCCTTTTCCTGCGGAAACACCGCCCGCACCGCATCGAAGACTTCCAGCGGAAACCGCATCCGATTTTCAAGGCTGCCGCCATAGTCATCATCGCGGTGGTTGGAGAGCGGCGACAGGAAGGAATGAAGCAGATAGCCATGCGCGGCGTGCAGCTGGACCGCATCGATACCAAGTCGCGCGGCGCGCCGCGCAGCCGCGACAAAAGCATCGCGGATTTCATCCATCCGCGCGCGGCAAAGCGCGATCGGCGCCGGGTCCTTGGGATTGAAGGCTACCGCGGAAGGGGCCTCTGGCTGCCAGCCGTGTGGGTGATCCGCAGCGATCTGCCCGCCACCGAGCCACGGAAGATCGGTTGATGCCTTTCGTCCGGCATGGGCAAGCTGGATGGCGATCGGCATCGTCGTCCAGGCGCGAAGTCCGTCGAGGACGCGCTTCATCGCCGTTTCGGTGGCATCATCATAGAGCCCGACATCGGCATAGCTGATCCGGCCTTCCGGCACGATGGCTGTCGCTTCGATGGTCAAAAGCGCCGCACCCGAGAGAGCCAGCTGACCCAGATGAATAAGGTGCCAGTCGGTCATGCAGCCGTCGACGGCCGAATAGGTGCACATGGGCGCGATGGTGATCCGGTTTTCCAGCTCAAGATTGCGGATCGTGATGGGCTTGAACAGATGTGATTGCGGCATTTCACGCACTTCTTGCTGTGAGAAAAGGAGGGGCTTTTTTGCGGCGTCAAGGGCAAAGCGCCGGTCGCGATCACCGCGAGGCGTTGGATAATGGGTCTGTTACAGGTGTCGCTCATAACATAGCTAAGACCTCCCGAGCTATGCGTCAACACAGTCCTTTCACACACCCCATTCCCCCTCGCTAAGAAAGCTGTGCCGGATCGCCTGCCCAATCGTCGCGCGCTGAAATCGAGCTCGGTGGGGCGTTTCGCACTGTCGAACGTGGCGTCGAAGGGCTGTTGCCATTCTAGCCACCCTGCCCGAGGCGGCCGAGCGCAATTGTGCTTGCTTTGGCTTTCCGGTTGCCAAGGCTCTTTGACCCATTATTTCAAGGCATTGCGCGAAGCGGAATCCGCCCGACCGAACAGAGCAATCAGCGGTCCTCGACCTTGAACAAGGCGGATATCGCGGCGCGGTAAAACTGCAGAAGGCGCGCGCGAAGAAGTGCCGCATCCGTAAAAGCGCACGCCTTGCTGCAATCATCGAGCCTTTACAAACCATTGCCCGATTTTTAGCCCGACCGGGCTGGTTTCTGATTCAACCCAAGGAACCTTAACGCCGGTGCCGGCATTGTTAGGGAAGGTTGCAAAGGAGCCCGAGATGCCATTCATTCAAACCGCCGATCAGACCAATCTTCATGTCAAGGATATCGGACATGGCAGAGCCGTAATCCTCATTCACGGCTGGCCGCTTACCGGCGACATGTTCGAGTTTCAGACAATGGCGCTGCTTGAGGCAGGCTATCGGGTGATCACCTATGACCGTCGCGGCTTTGGACAATCGTCGCATCCGGCCGAAGGCTATAATTATGATGTCTTTGCCGACGATCTTGCGGCGGTCATGGAAAAACTCCAGCTCAATGACGTCATTCTGGTTGGCTTTTCGATGGGCGGCGGCGAGATTGCCCGCTACCTTTCGAGGCATGGCAGCGAACGGGTGGCAAAAGTGGCCCTTGTCGCCTCGGTAGTGCCCTATCTGTTGCGGGATGACAGCAATCCGGACGGCGTGGCGCCCGAGATCTTTGAGGATATGAAATCCCAGGTCAGAAAGGATCGCTTTGCGTTTTTGCAGTCATTCGCAAAGGCCTTTTACGGGGTCGGATTTGTCACCAGCCCGGTCAGTCAGGCGTTGCTCGACTGGAGCTTTGCTTTGGCCATCATGGCAAGCCCGAAAGCCACCCATGACTGTATCGACGCATTTGGCAAGACCGATTTCCGCAACGACCTCGCAGCCTTCACCATGCCGACATTGATTATTCACGGCACCGACGACAATACGGTTCCGATCGAACCCTCGGCACGCGCAGCGGCCAAGGGGATCCCAGGCTCACGACTGATTGAATATAGTGGTGAGCCGCACGGACTGTTTGCAACTGCAGCGGAGCGCCTTAACGAGGATATCCTTGCATTTATTCAGGAATAACGAGGTGCGAACCCCAATACTGGCAAACTTCTGACAAAGTAAAAACAAGTATTTTTCTCCCAATGTCTACAAGTATACATTGGGAGATAATTTTATATTTTATTCATCTATATCCATAGGGATGACTATCCGCTATTATGTTCGCAATATGTTCACGCCCCGGTGCAAGATTTGATGGATCAGATGAAGCGATATGATCGGAACAGGGAAGCGCTGCGGCTTGCAGCGCTTCAGACCTATGACATTCTCGACACGCCACGGGAGAAGGAATTCGATGATATTGCGGCTCTGGCTGCCAGGATCTGCGGCACGCCGATTGGCGTGCTGAACTTTATCGCCGGTGATCGACAGTTTTTCAAAGCCGAGGTCGGACTGGGGGTGCGCGAGACACCTTTGGACAGTTCTTTCTGCGCCAAGGCAATTCTCGAAGAGGATTTTCTGCTGGTTCCCGACGCCACACGCGACGCGCGGTTTCGCTGCAATCCGCTGGTGACCGGAGAGCCATATATCCGGTTTTATGCGGGCGCCCTGCTGAAATCCGAGAACGGCTATCCGATTGGCACGCTCTGTGTACTGGGACATCAGGCAAATACGCTGAGCGAGGAGCAGGAATTTGCGTTGAAGGTGCTGGCAGGTCAGGCGATCTCCCAGCTCGAGTTGCGGCGGCGGATTGCCGAGCTCAGTTATGATTTGACGGTGGAACGCCGCCTTTCTTCCAAAAGACAGGTCCGCGTCGCCAGTACCGACGCCAGGCTCGAACAACTCAAACAAGACGATGAGCGCAATGCGGCCGCGCAGGCTGCGGGTGGCGTCGGCATTTTTGAGGTGGATACAAGTCTCAACACGATCACGGTTTCCAGCGAATTCTGCCGTATCTATGGCGTCGCCGAAGCCAGGAGCTATCCGGCTCGCCTGTTTGAGGATCTGATCCTGCCTGAGGACCGTCATCATGCATCCACAAGCGAAAGCCGCACCAGCGCATCGGCTGTTCTTGACGTCGAATATCGCATTCGACGGGCCTCGGATCAGCGCCTGCGATGGATTGCACGGCGAGCCCAGTTTCTGGAAGACGAACACGGCAAGCCACTGAAAATGGTGGGGGTGGCGATTGATGTCACCGATGCCAAGCGCAAGGATGCCCGGGTGGCTGCATTGCTGGCACTGGGGGATCGGCTCAGCCTTGCGAGCTCGCTGCACGATATTGCAAGGATTGCGTCTGAGATCCTCAGTGAGGGCCTGGGCGTTGATCGGAGCGGCTATGCCAGCATTGACACGGGCGGGCAATCGATCAAAATCGAATATGAGCATGTTCAGCCGGGGATGGCGCGACAGGTGGAAAGCCATCACAGCGCTGATTACGCACAAACGATCGCCCGGCTTGGCGAAGGGCGGCTCGTGGCAGTGGCCAACACCCATGGGGAAGCTTTTCTGCAGGACGAAGCAGCGATCTATCGTGATCTGAATATCCGCTCGTTCATCAAAGTCCCGCTGATCAAGGATAACAGGCTGGTTGGTGTCTTGTTTGCCCATGACGAGCGGCCGCATTTCTGGAGCAAGGCAGAGCTCGATTTCGCAGCCGGTGTTGCCGATCGCACCTATGCGGCGATCGCCAAATTTCATGCCGAGGCCGAACAGCGCATTCTCAATCATGAACTCAGCCATCGGATGAAAAACAGCTTGGCGATTGTGCACGCGCTGATCGGTCAGACCCTGAAAGGCGTCACCCAAAGAGATGCGGTGGAAGCCCTGTCCGGTCGCATTCAGGCGCTGGGCAGCGCCCATGAACTTTTGCTGCAGCAGTCCTGGTCCTCGGCGCAATTGCGTCAGGTCATTGAGCAGGCAATGTATCTTCACGCGGACAAAGCACGGGTGTTTTTAAGCGGCCCGCCAACCACGCTGGGCCCGAAGGCAGGGCTTTCGATCGCCTTGCTGCTGCATGAGCTGGGCACCAATGCTCTCAAATATGGCGCCCTTTCCAATGATCTGGGAGAGGTTCATATTTCCTGGAGCGTGCAGGATGGCGACAGCAGCGATCCGCATTTAAAGCTTGTCTGGGAAGAGCGGCTCGGGCCGCTGATTACCCGACCCGACAAGACCGGATTCGGGTCGAGATTGATCCGGTTGGGGCTGGGCGGCACCGGTCAGTCGGAGCTCGATTACCGGTCAACCGGTTTAATGGCAACGTTTCGTGCACCATTGGCGATGATAATGCATCATCCAACGCAAGCCTAGGGATGTGACATGCGCACTGAGACGCGAAGCCCCAAGACAATTCTGGTCGTTGAAGATGAGCCTGTGCTGCGGCTTGTCGCGGTCGCCGATATTGAGGATGCCGGCATGATTGCGCTTGAAGCGAGCAATGGCAGCCAGGCGCTCGAGATCCTGGCGACGCAACCCTCAATCGATTTCCTGTTCACCGATATCGACATGCCGGGGGCCATAGATGGAGTTGCGCTTGCAAAACTTGTCCAGCGCCGCTATCCGGCCATCAAGGTCATTCTTGTTTCCGGCTTGTCCACCACCCCGCAATTGATGCTCGACACACCGGTTCCCTTTTATGCAAAGCCCTATGATATGGCGCATATTCTCCAGCATATGCGGCTGTCATCGTAAATGCGCAGCAAAACACGCGCCGGCGGCGCGCAGACTTTACCGGCTGCAACGCAATCGATTGGGCATGCGGGGATGAAATACGAAGAAGAGCACGTGGATGTCGGCGGCTTTCGGCTGCGCAGTGTGGTGATTGCCGGGCAAGACCCGAAGGTCACGGTTGTGTTCATTCATGGCGCCAGTTGCAGCCTGCTTGACCCGCTTTTCACCTTCAGAGCGCTGTGTCCGCCAGAGATGGAAATGATCTTCGTCGACCGGCCCGGCCATGGCCAATCGGAATTTGGTCCCGCCTCGATGCTGCTTCCGGACGCGCAAGCCGATGCTCTGGCGCTTTTAATGCAACAGCGCGGGATCGAGCAGGCGATCATGGTCGGCCATTCCTATGGCGGTGCGGTCGCCGCCGCCTTCGCAGTCCGGCATCCGCAGCGGGTTTCGGGCCTGCTTTTTTTGTCGCCTGCAGCCTATCCGTGGGTTGGCGGAATTTCCTGGTTTAACAGCGTGGCGCGGTTGCCGGTGCTAGGGGCCTTGTTCAGTTTTTTTATCGCCCCGCCCTTTGGCGCCTTGCTGCTGCGCCAAGCCACCCGTTCCGTGTTCGACCCCAATCCTCTGCCAAAAGCCTATATTGGCCAGAGCAAGGCCTGGCAGGCGCTGCGGCCGCGCCAATTCAGACATAATGCCCGCGAACTGGGGGCGCTGAGCGCCTGGGCTGCAGGCGCATCGCCGCATTATTGTGAAATCAAGGCGCCGAGCATCATCATCAGTGGTGACAGCGACGAAATCGTTTCCCTCGATGTTCACGCCAGGCCATTGGCCCGGGCAATTAAAGGCGCGGAGCTTCATGTCATCCGCGGAATGGGGCACAAGTCCGATCATGTTGCCCGTAATCTGGTGATGGCAGCGATCGGCAAACTTCGAGGCAAGCCCGTCGATCTTTCAGCTTTGGCAAGACAAACCGAGGCGGAGATCGCACGTGGCACGCGCATTATTGCCCCCCCGTAGCCGCCCCTCAAGGCCGCGAAAGCGATCCGGGACTGAACAAACGCAGACCGGATCGGCTCAGTGCTACTGCAACAAGGTTTCTGTCGCATCCAATGTTTCGATCTGGGCGATCTGATCAAGGGGGCACAACCTTGAGGGATGCTGCCGCAAAGATACGCTTGAGGTCAAACCGGATGTAATTCAAGGCATCATAGGTGCGCACATAAAACTGATCATTGCCAAGATCGGCCAGCACGGTCCAGGAGGTATATTCGGTCTTGTAGGCCTGGCCCGGTGCTGCGGAAATGCCTTCAATATCAAGGCCACCTGACTGGGGCGGGTCAATGGTGATACCGCGCGGACGATCGAAATTATTCATGACATGGGCGAGACTGCGCACAGCCCGGGCCGGCTCGGCCTTTTCCGCAAAAGTCGCATAATAAGCTGCGCGTACGAAGCGGCCGACCGAGGTATTGGAGGCAGGCAGGCCTGCGGTCGCAATGCCGGAATCGGGCTGGGTGACAGTCAGCGCTCCAAATTTTCCGGTCGATTGATCGCGATTGCTCAGAAAGGTGTAATTGTTGAGATTGGTGAGATGCCAGGGGAATGCAGGACCATTGGTCATCACACCGACCGGATTGTCATAGACATTCTGCTTGTTATCGGAGAATTCGATGACCAGCGATTGTCCGGCGCGATCATGCACGACAAAATGAAACGGCGTTGTCGGCCCATGCAGCGGCGCCAGTGCGGTCAAAAGGACCTGGTTCTCGGCGAGTTTCGCCTTGACCGCCCCTGTCGTGGCGCATTGGCCAAGCACAAAGGCACCCAGATCGATTGCCGCCAACATGGCTTTGGTCTTTTCGGCATTGTCTGCGGGACCTGAGGCACCCGCATAAGCGAGCACACTAAAGCTCAATCCCTGTTCATTGACGCCTTCGACGATCTTGAGGTCATCCACGCTGCCATTAGGCACTGCGATCGCAAAGATTGCGTAGTCGCTCACAAAGTGCAGGGGTTGATGACCATCGGCGCTTGAGGCGAAGCTGTGGCCTTTGGGAATGGAGGCGATCACATAGGGGAGTTCCATCGACAGTTCCATGGTCCGCCCGGCATAGGCACCGGCATTGGCGTCGCGTAACAAAAGCGCGGTGCATGCGAAAAAAAGATCATGCGGCGCCTGCAAAGGCGAGAGGTCACAAACCAGTGGTAGAAGATTTGACAGAAAAGACATTTTTCATCCCCTTTGAAACATCGAACGCGTCACCGCAAGGCCCGTGGCTCAACAGGTATCAGCTGATCACAGGCTGTTCAAGACAGCGGAATCTTTGTTTTGCGTCTGGTACTTAAGTCATTGCTGAAACAGCACTGTGTGGCTTGCGGCGCGCGCCGGCATTGCGTAATCATGGGCCTTGGGCAGGAAGCTGTATCGCATGGTGCGTGCAGCAGGGACAATGGAGACCGCAAGCTGTGTCAGGTCCGTCATTTGCTTTATTCGGGGCTTATTTCCCATCCTGGATGATGTGTCTTGGGATCGCGATTATCGTCACGGTGGTGTTGCGGGCTATTTTCATCCGCACAGGCCTTGACGACATTCTGGCCTTTCGTCTTATCACCTATACGGGGATAGTTATTGCGATCGCCTGTGGTCTTGCTCTTTTCGTCTATGGTCGGTGAGTATGGAAACCAACGCTTACAGTAAGAAGCCCTTGAGCCTTGCCGGCATTGTGATCCTGATCATCATTGTGATCATCGCTGTTTTGATGGCCTGGCTTTATCTGCGCAAGGCCCATGACCACCCGCTTTCCAATGACGCGGTGATCGGCGCGAGCATAGTCAATATTGCTGCAAGCGTGCCGGGCCGGATTCTGTCGATCGATGTTGCCGAGAACCAGGCTGTCAAACAAGGCGAGATGCTGTTCAGCCTTGATCCCGAGCCCTTGCGTATCATTGTGGAGCAGACGACAGCCGATCTCGAAATCGCGCAGGCAGCGCTTGAGACCCAGCGTCGTGCCACCAAGGCCGAGACACAAAATGCGCTGATCGCCGATCAGCAGGTGACGCGGGCGCGGACCAATCTTGATCTTGCGGAGGTCACGCTGAAGCGTTTGACGGCGCTCAGCCCCAAGGGTTATGTCACACGCCAGCAGGTCGATGACGCAACCACGCTGCGGAATGATGCGCAGATCAGCCTGGCACAAGCCGTCAAACAGGCGGAGGCCGCCAATACACTGGTCGGATCGCTTGACAGCGCCGAGGCTCTGGTACGGGCCCGGCGCGCGGCCCAGGCACTGGCGCAGCATAATCTCGACAATGCGGTGGTGCGTGCGCCGCATGCAGGACGGGTGGTCGGGATCACCAATGGCACCGGACAGATCATCGCGCCGGGCCAGTCGGTATTCACACTGATTGACACCGACAGCTGGTATGCAACAGCGACATTTCCGGAGACGGAGTTGCGCGGCATCAAGGTCGGCGCTTGCGCGCATGTGCGCATTCTCGCTGATAGTGCGGTGGTGATCAAGGGACGGGTGGAAGGCATTGGCTGGGGTGTGACCTCGGAGGAGCTGATCAATATTCCGCGCAATCTGCCCTATGTGCCGAAGAATCTGAACTGGGTGCGGATTGCGCAGCGTTTTCCTGTGCGGGTGAAACTGATCGATCCGCCTGCCGATCTGACGCGAGCGGGCGCCTCGGCTGTGGTGACAGTGCATGATGGCAGCACCTGCTAGACGGGGGCTGAGCGCCGCCCTTCGCGAGACAGTCAGCGACCTGGCGCCCTTCCCGGGCCGAATGGCCACGGCCTGGCGGGTGGCAGCCGTCTGCGCGCTGGTTGCGGGGATCGCGATGATGTTCAACATCCCTGAATCGGCGATCAGCTGCTATCTGGTAATTTTCCTGATGAAGGCCGATGGCGCAGAAAACCTGGTGGTGGCCATCGCCGCAACCCTTGCCATCACCCTGCTGATTGCCCTGATGATCCCGATCATCCAATGGACGGTGGAATCGGCATCACTGCGCATTGTAATCATGATCGCGGTGTCATTCGCCTTCATATTCCTGGGCGCGGCAAGCAAGCTTGGTGAGGGCGGCAGCATTGTGGCGCTGATCATCGCCTTCATTCTGACGCTGGTCAACGAGGTACCGGTCAATGGGGTGATTTCGATTGCGCTGCGCTATGCCTGGGAAATGGCGATCCTGCCGATGCTGGTGATTGCGGTTTTCAGCCTGTATTTTGGAGGCTGGAGTGTCTGGCTGTTGCGCCAGGAATTGCGCGACAGATTGCTGCTGGCGCGCGAGGCCCTGCTCAATGGCCCCTCGCCGCTTGTTACCGACAAGCTTGCTGAAGGCAATGACGTCGAAAGCAAGCGGGCAATGCTGGTGAAGATCCTGCATCAGACATCGCAGCAGAATGCAGCACAGATCAAGGCGGATATTCCCGCCTCCTATCAATTATTATTTGCGGTCAGCGCGGTTCCGCAAGTGGCAAGCGTTGAGAGCCGGCAGTCCATTGCCGGCGAGATCGACGCAATGGTGGATGCGCTTGACCGCGGCGAGCCGCTGCCCCCGCCAGGGTTTGCCGAGAACGATCTGCCTTGCGGACCTTTCAAAGCCATCCGTCAGGCGCTGAATACGCTGGCAGGACAGCAAGAACCCTCCTATAAAAAAGGGGCGGGCGAGCGCTTTTTTGCCGCCGATGCTTTCACAAATCCCGCTTATCAACGCTTTGCGCTGAAGACCACGCTGGCAGCAATTCTGTGCTATATGTTTTATGCAGCGATCAATTGGCAGGGCATCCACACGGCGATGGTGACCTGCTATGTCGCCTCGCTGGGAACCGCCGGCGACACGCTGCACAAGCTTGCGCTGCGGATCGCGGGTTGTCTGATTGGTGCGGTGATTGGCGTCGCCTCGATTATCTTCCTGATGCCGCAGATGGAAAGCGTTGGCGGTCTGATGCTGCTGGTCTTCTTTGTCGCCCTGCTGGCCGCCTGGGTTGCGGGGGGAAGCGAAAAGCTGTCCTATGCCGGGGTTCAAATCGGCCTCGCCTTCACCTTGACGGTCCTGCAAGGATTTGGTCCCACCACCGATATGGATACCGCGCGTGACCGTATTCTTGGTGTTCTGGTCGGAAATCTTGCAGTCTATCTCGTCTCGACCCTGATCTGGCCGGCACCGGTTGTCACCGTGATAAGGCAGCATCTGGCACAGGCCGCGAGAAAAATCGCACAGATTGCCGCCTGTCCTGCCGCTACCCGCATGGAGATGATCACCACCGCAGCCGAGGTAGAGCAGCTTTTGGGCGAGGTGCGTTATTGCTTTTATCTGCTGCCATTTGAACCCTTGCGATTGCGACCATCAGAGGCGATGGAAAAAACCTTTGAGAGCCTGAGCGATCAACTTGCCTCGCTCAACAAGGACGTCTATTTCTGTGAAGGAGAGGCTGATGACAGTGCCAGGCGGCTCGAAGCGCTGGCGCTGGGCATTGAACAGGCGGCTTTCAACGAAATTGGTCTTTTTAACACATCGCAGGCTGCAGAAGGCTTGACGAGGGATCCGGGGGGAAATCAGATCGGCACGCGTCTCGAACGTCTGGAAGCACTGGTTGCGGGTGAGCGGGCATGAGAGGCAGCACCAGGCTCTTGTTTGTCGCATGGGCTTTGAGTGCGAGCCTTGCTGTTGCGGGATGTGCGGTGGATGCCCTCAAGCTTGCGCCTTCGGCCGCTGACCAACCCTGGCAAGCCGCAAAGGAGCCGGGTCTAAAAACCGCCGCGTCACAATCCTTGGCCGAGCGCAAGGATTTCAGTGTGCCGGCCAATCCCGAGCTAGCTCTGATTGCAAGTCCGGTTGCCATCGACACCCGCCCCTCCTATGATCTCGCGCAACTGATTGATCTGGCGCAGCGCAGCAATCCTACCACGCGCAATGCCTGGGAAAAGGCGCGTCAGGCCGCGCTTGGGGTCGGGATGGCGGAAGCCACGCTGTTGCCTGTTCTCACCGCCAATGTAATTGGTGGCGTGCAGAAGACAAGCACCCCGGTCGACGTTCCGCTCATCGGGCGACGGGATGTGGACACGACGCTGAAAGGGGTTACCCCGGCGCTGGCGCTGCAATGGCTGGTGTTTGATTTTGGTCAGCGCAATGCGCTGGTGGAGGTTGCAAGACAGGGCTCCTTTGCGACCAATGTCACCTTCAATGCCATGCATCAGAAGCTTATTTTTGATGTGAGCCGCACCTATTACGAATATGGCGCATCGGTGGCGGGTCACCGGATCGCTGAACAGACCCTGCGCAATGCCAAGTCGGTACTGGCGGCGGTTCAGGCGCGGCTCAATGAGGGACGCGCCACAACCATCGAGCTGGCGCTTGCCCGCCAGCAGGTTGCGCAGTCTGAACTGCGGCTGGTGAAGGCGCAGGGACAGCAGGATAATACCTACCAGGCACTGCTGGCTGCCATGGGCGTGAATGCCATGCTGAAAATCAACATTGACAGCTCGGCGCGCCGGGCGCTGCCCTCCACATTTGACGGCGTCACGCAAAGGATGCTGGAGAGCGCCTTGTCACGGCGTCCGGATGTGATTGCAAGCTATGCTGCGTTGCAGGCGAGCAAGGCCGGCATCAAGGCGGCGCAGGCGGAATTTATGCCGAAGGTTTTTGTGTCGGCCGCGCTGTCGTCAAGTTCGAACCGCTTTGATGCGGGCAGCTTGCCCTCGATCGGCAATCAGTCGTCGGGGGCTGGCATTCTGGTTGGGGCCACCATGCCGCTTTACGACGGCGGTCTGCGAGCAGCGCAGCTCAAGCAGGCGCAATCGACCCAGGATGCTGCGGGTGAAACCTTCCGCAATATCCAGCTCGATGCGGTTGCCGAAATCGTCCTGGCCTCCAATGCTCTGAAGACGGCGCTTGCCGCCAACAAGGCGGCGCTGGTGCTGGTTTCGACCTCGGCCACAGCCTTTGATGCCGCGCTCGATTCCTATCGCAATGGGCTTGGGACCATCACCACGGTGAATGAAACCAATAATGGGCTGCTGGACGCCCGATTGGCACAGACTGATGCGCACACGGCTGCATTGATTGCCGCCGCAAATCTAGCGTTCTTTTCCGGTGCCCTGACGTCGACACAGAGCCTGCCCGGCATGGCTGGGAGCCAATAGTTGGCTGTCGCGGCCTGCCGCGCTCTCCAGCATGAGCCGACCAGAACAGTTTCACCTGCGGGCCTGAATGCAGTCTTGCGCCCAGCGCCTTTGAGCAAGGCCGGGCAGAGCCACGCGCACAGGGGCTGCATCGGTCAGAAGGCAACGCATGATTGAGGGCCTGGCGATGTTTTTTCCAAGTCAAATATAGACCGCGCATTTGAGTAGGTGGTGTTGCCATGTTGCTACAGACATTCTGGTGCAATGCACTACCTTGAAGTGAGTGAACAATTTGGGCTCTTAAGGGAGCTGGGAGATCAGAAATGAATATCAAGTCCATTCTTCTTGCCTCGACCGTTATTCTTGCTGGTGCATTTGGCGCACAGGCTGCCGATGCCATTCAGTATGAAGAGCCAGTGCCAGTGGTTGCCGCTCCGGTGTTTTCCTGGACCGGCGGTTATCTCGGTGGCCAGATCGGATATGGCTGGGGCAAGTCGCGCTTCAGCAATGAATTCACCGCGATCAACGTGAAGCCCGATGGTTTCCTCGGCGGTCTTTATGCCGGTTACAATTTCGATCTCGGCAACAGCTTCGTGCTGGGTATTGACGGTGACGTCACCTATAACAACCTCAAGGACAGCTATTCGGAAACTGATCTTGGTGTGACCGACAGCCTTGAGAGCAAGCTGCGCTGGTCGGGTGCAGTTCGCGCCCGTGCAGGTGTCGCAATGGATCGCTTCCTGCCATATATCGCAGGTGGTGTTGCATTTGGTAGCGTGAAGAACACCTTGTCTTCGACAGATGGCATTGACGAAGTGAGCGTGTCGCAGAGCAAGACGCTGACCGGCTGGACGGCTGGCGCAGGTGTTGATTACGCGGCAACCGACAATGTTATCGTGCGTCTCGAATATCGTTATACCGATTACGGTCATAAGGATTTCGACTTTGGCGTTCCGGATGCTGGTGTGCGCGACAAGTTCAAGACCAACGAAGTTCGTCTTGGTGTTGCCTACAAATTCTAATCATCACGGTGTGAGAGTTTGAAAGCCGTCCGGAGAAATCCGGGCGGCTTTTTTTGTCCAGCACCGGGCAATCACCGCGCAGTCTTGATGATCGATCGCTGCGACCTCGCATTGGAAAGGTTGAGCTTCGATTGTTCAACGAGCGCGCAAAATGCGCTTTCCTCACCCCGATATGAGGCCAGCCAAGGGGTTAAACCCATGCGAAGAAGACAAGCAGGCTTTGTGAAGGTCGACCGCGCCGTCAAAATGCCGCTAATAGAAGCCCCTAGGAGCCGCCAGACGCTCCTTTTTTTTTAAACAAGCGATCGATGCTATCAGCGAGGCCTTCAGCGCGATTTCAACCCAGCGGCATCCCCAATGACTGCAGTCGCGGCTCTTGCCTCTGCTTATTGAGGGCCGCGCGATGCCTTTCCGATAGCTTTGATACGGATCAGGCCAGCAGCATGGTGAATCCGCGCATGCGCCTATTCGCGGTTCGGTTGCGCCTCCGTCAGCTGCCTTAATGGTTAAAGGCTCGCTTTGTATTCAGTTAACGACTTTGCTGTTAGGATTGCAGCATGAGACAGGGATCGCACAGTTTCTTTCAAATTGTCGGCGCGGTTCTGCGGATATTGTGCATCGCAATACCGGTCATCGCCGCGCTGGGTGCTCTGGTGATGATCGCCCGATACGAGCAAGGCCGAAGCATTATCCCGACCGACCATGTACCCGGCGCCACTCAACCCACCGGTAACTAGCAAAGGCCGATCGTAGCCGATATCGCCTTTCCAGCCTTTGTTTCCAGGATCGGGGAGAGGATCATTGTGGCCGTCGAAAAGGGCCGACACAGTCGGCACTCACGCCGTATTCAGCGGTTTTTTGCATTGGCATGAGAGAGGAATAGCCGTGGCATGCAGCGGCTTTAGAAAGTGAGTTCCCACATCAGCCAAGGCACTATTCAAGACGGATTGTTATGGTGAAGCCATCGCGCCAAGTCGCTTGAGGCCGATTACGCGGCCGTACTCGACGGCAGCGAAGGCGAGGACCGGGCACCGACTCAGCTCGAGGACGGTGCGTTGCAATCGAATTTGATAAGGGACTGCTCCATTACAACTTAAACCACAGCGCTTTGACGTTCGAGCTTGCCGAACATTAAAGACTGAGCCGCAGCACAGCTCGGAGAATGGAGGCTCCATGAGCGGGTGGCAGACCCAAGTTGCAGCACCTGCACTCTTTGCCAAGGCGGTGTGAGCAAAGGCCAGTTTGCCGGCTATTTAGTCCGGCTTTCCTATGCTGAATGCATGTATTGGTTTTGAGTTGTCACGCAGATCATGCCTCTAAGTTACCCCAATTGTCTTCTTGCTATTTTAGCCGCACACTATAAGTCTGAATGGCCAGCCCTACATTTTTCTTGGGCATGCTGGCGGGGATTCAATGATCCTGACCCGCAATCTGAAAGGAGGACATCATGTCTTCCACGACACATCTCGCCGGTTGTCACGGCAACAACCGCATTCTCAACCAGATGATGGCGAGAGCTGGGTATGTTACCTCGAGGTTAAAGCCGCTACCCGAGCCGCTTTCTGAGCAGTCTAAATTGGTTTTGCAGAATTTCATGACCGGTTTGATGCGCGACCATCGCGCTGATATCGCTGCCTTCCCTGCACCCCGCCTGGCATTTTGTACGATGTGATCCACTCGGTCTGATTTGGGTGAGCGCATCTTGTGCAAGGGCTCGCCCAACTTGGGATGTGGTGAAATACAAATCCGAATATGTATTCGTTCAGACTAATATCCTAAATTTTGCGCCGCCTTAATATAACTTGACAAGTTCCAATCCATATATTATGTATTGAGCATCGATATTTTCTTGTTGAGTTTTGCTTATTGCGCGTTTAGCACCGCGTCTTGATCGAACCCCCCTTTAAAAATCGTTTCCACTTAGCGTCATCGCGACGTTTGCTGTTTTTTTATTTCACCGAAAGGGTTCATCATGGCTATTGGCACAGTTAAATGGTTTAATTCAACAAAAGGTTTTGGCTTCATTCAGCCTGACAATGGCGGCTCTGACGCCTTTGTTCATATCTCTGCCGTTGAGCGCGCCGGAATGCGCGAAATCTTCGAAGGTCAAAAGCTCAGCTTTGATCTGGAGCGCGATATGAAATCGGGCAAAATGTCGGCCTGCAATCTGCAAGCTGCTTAATAGGTTTTCTTCTTTCCTCTGACCACGGATGTACTGGCAGAGATGAAAGAGGTTTACTTTTAAGGGGTCGAGTGCACGCTCGGCCCTTTTTTGTTGGCCTGCGCGTCGAATTCATGATGAGGTGTCAATGGTTGCGATCCGAGGAGATTAACCTTGGGATCGGTAGGATTGTAAATGTCGACGCTATCAGGCGTTTAAGCGCTGAGCCCATGCGCTACATGTTTGGTTTTCACATGGAGAGTTATGCAGTGACCGTAGAATATCCGAATGAGACGCTGTTCAAGCCGCTTATCAAGCATCCCGCGACCGTGAAGTCACGAACGGATCGCACCGCAAAGGCCATTGTGGATGAAGAAAAATCAGCGGCCTCTGCAAAAACCGAGCGATTGAGGGCGGCGAGGATCGCCCGAGATTCACTATTATAAGCCAACAAAGGAGATATTGTGCAAGTTATTGTCCGAGATAACAATGTCGATCAAGCCCTACGCGTTCTGAAAAAGAAACTGCAGCGTGAAGGTGTTTTCCGTGAAATGAAAGCCCGCCGGGCCTTTGAAAAGCCTTCCGAAAAACGCATTCGCGAGAAGGAAGCGGCTATCGCCCGGGCTCGAAAAGACGCGAAGAAGAAAGCGCAACGGGAAGGCTTGCTGCCAAAGCCGAAGAGGAAGCCTTTTGCAGGCAACACCCGACCATCGGCTAATGCGGATGGGCAAGCCCCATCTTAAGCGACCTTAAAACGGTCTTTCGTCGTGCTGATATTGCCTCAACACCCAGTCCTGACGTCTGACCGTCGGCCGGCCTCTTCGCAAAGAGCCTCGACAGGCTTGGATGCGTAACGGCGAGAAAAAGCGGCGGTTAAACCGCCGTTTTTCGTGTCTGATGTTCGCCGATCGGCAACGGCTTGTTGATCTTTGCCGTTGCAGGCCAGACGGGGCTTTTCATCTCCGTTTCGTCCTTGCCAACACCGTTTCGCGATCTTGCGCGTCGAGCGTTGCAATCGCGCGCGTCCTGTCGTTATCAGCTGCTGCAATCAGCAAGTCCCAAGAATTTTCGCGCAGGATATGTAAGGCACTTTAGAGGTCAATCAGCACGCTTTTCGATTTGCGATTTGCGATATAGGCATCGCGCCCGAGATCTTTACCAATCCCTGAGCTCTTGTAACCGCCGGTTGGCAAGATATGATCGCGCGAACGGCCATAGCGATTGATCCAGATGGTGCCTGCCTGCAAAGCCTTGGTAACGCGGATTGCACGCGATAAATCACGTGTGAACAAACCTGCTGCCAATCCGTAGGTTGGATGATCGGCATGCGCCAGCGCTTCATCCTCCTCGCGGAATGTCTGGATCGTCAGAACAGGACCGAAGATTTCTTCGCTCACAGCTGGAGAGCTTGCATCGACGCCGCGAAGCAGCGTCGGCTCATAAAAATAGCCGTCGCGATCCATCCTTTTACCGCCCACAACCTTTTGAGCGCCATGTCGGATGGCTTTCTGCACGATTTCGTCGATACGGCAGATCTGGCGTTCGGAAATTATCGGCGAATATTGGGTCTTTTCGTCCCAGGTCACCCCTGGAGTGACTTTCGCCATATGACAGGCGATCGCCTCGCTCAAAGCGTCAGCAATTTCTTCTGCAACAATGACGCGCGAACCAGCAACGCAGGCCTGTCCGGCATTGCTGAGAATTCCACGGGTGATAGCGGAAGCGGCCAGTTCAATATCCGCATCGGCGAACACGACCTGCGGGCTTTTTCCGCCAAGCTCCAGCGTCATCGGTTTGATACCGCAGCGCGCGATATTTTCCATAATCGCCGCGCCTGCCGCTGTTGATCCGGTAAAGCTTACCTTGGCAATATCCGGATGACCGGTGATGGCATTGCCAGTGGTGGGGCCATCCCCCAGAACAATATTGATAAGGCCCGCGGGAATGCCAGCCTTAACGGCGAGTTCTGCCATATAAAGCGTGGTAAAGGGTGTGATTTCTGACGGCTTGAGAACCACTGCGTTGCCCGCCGCCAGTGCCGGGCCAAGCTTCCAGCCCGCCATCGAAATCGGAAAGTTCCACGGTGTGATCGCCCCAATAACGCCGTAGGGTTCTGTTAACGTCATGCCAAAGCTGTTGGTGCTGGTTGGGGCGACCTCACTGCCTTCCTTGTCCGCAAATTCTGCAAAGAAACGGATCTGTTCAGCGGTAACGGCGATGTCCCCTTCAATAAGCTGCGCAATGGGCCGTGTTGAGGAGACCGCTTCCATCCGGGCCAGTGCCAGCGCTTCCTGTTCGATGAGGTCTGCCCAGCGGTGCATGGCATTCAGCCGTTCCCGCGGTCGACTATCCGCCCAACCGCTTGATTTCAAGGTTTCCTTGGCGCTTTGGACGGCGCGATCGACCAGCATCTCATCGGCGATCGGGCAGCTGGTATAAAGGTTACCATCCGACGGTCGGTGTATTTCTAGCCCGCCCGTCGCATCCAGACGTTCCCCCCCGATAAAATGATAAACCGGCAGTTCAAGCGTTTTGGGGTCGAAGCTTAATGTCATGTCGCACCTCGCATTTGTCTCCTCAAGCCTAGTGCAAGGCGTGCCGCATTTTCGGTTGAAAATGGCCGGCTGACGGAGGGCAATTGCGTCAAACGGGCTAAAGCGGCCGATTATTCTGCTCAAAGCGGCCCTGACTTGCGGGCAGGTTTGAAATGCGCTCAAGCTGAAGAGCCGCACCCGGCAACCCGATGCAATAATCTGGCGCATCGAGCATCGAAGCTCTGCGCGATGCATGTTAAAGAAGCCTCTTGGCGTGATTTCCGCAGCCTTGCGGATTCAGGAGACCAGATGCGCGGCAAGGCCTTCAATCATTTGCTTGCAGGCCTGCATTTCTGCCAATTCGATATATTCATTTGGACGATGCGCGCGACTGATATTACCGGGCCCACAGATGATCGCATCAATGCCTGCCTGTTGGAACAGACCCGCTTCCGTGCCATAGCTGACGGCGGCCACGGTCTGTTGTCCCGTCAGCGCGACCATCAGCTCCGCGAGTGGGTTCTGATCTGAGATCGCGAAGGCTGGATAAGCGCTTAATGGGTGCCACAGAACGTCAAAGCCTTTGTCGCGCAAAGCGTATAATTCGGCCTTTACCGGTTCCAGCAAGGCGATGGCCGACACATCAGGAATTGTCCGCACTTCAATATCGGCCGTGCAGCGATCAGGAATGATATTCACCGCCTGTCCGCCAGAGATGACACCAAACTGCAACGTGGATGAGGCCGGCTCAAAATCGGTGTCGGCTGGTCCGGTTTCCAAACTGCGCCCATAGGCGACAGCTTTCGAAATCACGCCTGCCATGGCATGCACGGCATTCAATCCCAAATCGGGCCGCGACGAATGGCCCGATCGGCCAATGATTTCAAGCCGCGCCGCGGCCTTCCCCTTATGGGCCCGGACAGGCTGCATTTGGCTCGGCTCGCCAATGATCGCTCCGACTGGCTTTGCACAAAGATCTGGAAGCGCTTTGAGCAGATGTGGAACACCCCGACAACCCGCTTCCTCGTCATAAGAAAAGGCCAGATGAACCGGCCGTTTCAGTGCCATGGAGGCGAGCATGGGCAGAGCTGCAAGCGCACAGGCCAGAAAGCCTTTCATGTCGGTGGTACCGCGTCCGTAAAGCCTGTCGCCGGCCCTGTGCAGTTTGAACGGATCCGTCACCCACTCTGCCTCTTGCGCAGGAACAACATCAGTATGGCCAGAAAGAACATAGCCCGGTACATTGCGTGGACCGATGCTCATCAACAGATTAGCCCTGTCCCCCTCCGGTCCGGTCAACACAGAGACGTCAGCACCGACCGATTTTGCATAGGAACTGATCCAGTCGACAATCGCATTGTTGTTGGTCCCAACAACGGATGGGAAGCCGACCAAAGCGGCAAGAATCTCTATTTCGTTCATATCAACCACACTTCATGTCAGGACATTGCACATCAAACAGCATAGTAGAGGAGAGAAGTCTTCCGTGCTGAATTCCAATCGTGTTTGAACAAAGATTTTAAAAACACCGTAACAAGGAGCAAATCCTGCGGAAATATCGCGGGCATGATGCGGCAGAATGGTTCTGCTAGGCGGCGATAAACAACCCGCTGCCGGGGTTTTTAGGGTGGCGGATACTGACAGCCTGACAATCACTGGGATCTGCGGTCAAGGACTTCTCCAGCAGCATCGCTGCAACCACAATCTGCCGGGCAGCAAGCGGAGCTCTGCGTTCCAGCACTGACAATCCGCGCGCAGCATCATAGCTTCCTCGGGTGGTCCCAATGCTCGATGGATACGCTTTCGCTGCTGGCCTCGCGAGGCGTTGATACCATCAGCCGGTCCTTTCCTGATACAAGAAGGGTGGCCACAATCTGATTTTATCAGGGAATATCCGAGCTTGTCCGCCTGCGGCAGCGAGACCATGAACACAGCTGCCTGAGAAGAACCGGGAAATTTCTACAATGCTCATCAGATGGTCCGGCTTCGGTATGCCCGCAGTTTTATGCTGATCGCAGGCATGGTCGGCGGAATTTTGCTGCGATGAATCCTCTTGCAAAGCATGGCCCTTCGTCGCGCTGCCTGTACCGCAAATGCACTCGGTCTTATCGTGGGAGCCGGCGCGAATTTGTTACCGGTATCTGTTCTCAAAAGGATTTGGTATGAGACCCACCACAGCTTTATCGATATGAGGATGGTGAGCTGAAGAGTGATTGGTGCGGTGGGAGGTGCCGCTCCCGCAGTCCATGGCTTGACCATGCAATCTGCTACCGCCAGAAAGCCCGAAGCCTCGCGTCTATGCGTGCAATTCCCCTCTTGTTTTATCAGGCGATTTTACTCGATGGAGATCTTGAAACTTAAGAACGCATTCCTAAATCGAGACCGTCAATCCGACTTAACACGTTCGATCAAATGGAGGTTTCGATGAGCGACCGTTTGTTTGACAGTCCTGTTTTCGTGAAGGACGGCCCTTTTCTTGTTCGCGAGATTGCCAGTCTCGGGGACGCTTTTGATTTTCTCGATCAATGGCCCGAGCACGACCGCGATTTGATCCATGAGACAGCGTGGAAGGCGTGCTGCGATGCTCACGACGGCCTCAAACCAGTCGATGCAGCAGAAGGCGCCATTCGGGGCTTCGCCAGCAAACGTGGGATTCTGGAAAAGCCAGATGTCGCACTTCCCTGGATGAGCAGTAAAAGATCTGGCGGCGGAAGAATGCAAGCCTAGGAGGGGATTATGCTCTATTTTCTGATCATTGAAGGAATTATCATCGCCGCTCTGAGCTATCTCGTAACAATGCTGGCTTGGAAAGAGATTAAATATCAAAGAAACCACACGCGGCGATTGCAGTCATGACCAAAAAAAGCCTCGGTCAAGCCGAGGCTTTTGTTTACACGATCGCCTTGAGAGAGTTTGAGTGGATCGACTAATTTGCAGGCGCTGACTGTTCACCTTTGTTCTGCGGGCTGGCCCCATAATAATAGGGCGTTGCGACGATGAACGCGAGCACAACTGCCACCGCCAACACAAATAACACAACAGACTTTCGCATCTCGTTCTCCATAAAAAGATGAAACGTGCTACGGCGCAGCTTGTTCCTTCGGGTCAGGCCTATAGGTGAGCAGCCAAGGACTGCTATCGATTGGGTGACAACTTTTCGATGATCTTGAGGCCAGGTCATCCTCTTTCAAACAAAGGCGCTGAGCGGGCGTGCGCCAGAAATTGCGCGTATGCTGCGATTTTTTCAAGCGCTGCGATACTCTTGAAATCAAGTGACTATAAGAATGCGGGAGAGCAGTGGCAGAAACCATCATCAAGCTCTATGATGGCATACAGCGCGACATCGTGGACGTCGCTGAAGTTTCTTGCCGCGCAGCGCAAGAGCGTCAGATTGAATGCCGTGAGGGGAGTCACACGCTGTTCCTAGGAAGAGCTTAAGGATTTGAACCCAAATGCCATTGGGTCTCATTCAGATCCTCTCGCGTTTTGCCACCTATTTCAAACAGTCTGCTGGAGGCACAGTTGAAAAGAATTATGCGGCGATGGGATGACGTCGAGAACTATATTTCCGAGGATTACGTGATCGCATTTCAAGAGGTCTTAAAGACCGCTCTCAAGGAGAAGGCAATGTCCCATTCCGATCTGGCTGAACTTCTCCGTGTATCGAGATCCCGCGTCAGTCAACTGTTCATGGAGGGCACGAATCCGTCAATCCGATATGTCGGCTTGGTCCTGTTTCGACTGGGATATACAATGGAGTTCAAGAAGCAGGAGAACGGCTCAGGGGACAAGTGAGCCTTGCGGTGAAGCCTCGGCCTGAATGATCATCCCGAGATTGCGGAGTTTCTTCCTGGGGGGTGAGCGGCAGACGACGCGGTGATGCTGCGGCAAGCCAGAGCATGATATTCGCTGATGCGACGCGCATTTTTTCAGGGTGTGTGGTTTGCAAACACCTCTCTTCCTTTGCCAGGGGACTGGCGATGCTCTTAATCTTGCGCCTAACCTCATCTCAGCGGTCCTCAGCTGGTGAACACCCAACAATTTGCGAATTGCGCTTATGTTTTTCTAAGTGCAGGCTAACAGCTAAACATGTCTCCCGATTAGACCCTGGCTTCGGCGGGTTTCTTCTAAAATGATGAGAGACTGCTATGGATCCACGCGAATGCTGCCTCTTGTGGCGATGCGGAGGCGCATAGGTCCCGGTGCTTGATGGGGGCATTGGGGCCAGTTCCAGACAGACATTCCACCTGCGCAGATAGGGTGGATTTCACTCCCATGCTACCGCTGCGGCCTTTGATCCGCACGAGCCGGTGACAGTGCCAGGTCCGTGTCTTCTTTCAACCGGGTCACTACCACTGGAAAAATACAGGGATGAAAACCATGGATGCCAGCAAGGGCGAAGCGCAGCAAGCCCTGATATTCCTCCCACACTCTTACGATTGTTGGCATCAGGCCATTATGGTTTAAGCGGATATCGCTTGCTTTATTCATTTTGCAAGCGCTGCACTCTGGTGATACTTGCCTCCAAGCAATCACGGTTTACCAGAGTGCCCCCCTTACTTCTGCTCACCTGCTTCTTCTCACTTGCTTTTCTCAATCGCTATGTCTGCATTCAGTTGATCAGGCAGCTTGTTGTTGCTGTCGGTCTTATCGCGTTGATTGAAATCCGCGACTAATTCTGCCCTTATGGCACAGTCGTGCGCGCTTGACGAAGCAGGGATGCAGCACAGCCCCCCACATGCATAGCCGTGGCTGTCTTGAATAGGAGCTCAGAACAACCGAGGATGGCGCAGCTTGCGTCGGAGTGGCGACAGGCATTGATGCATAGCGCTTGGGAAAGCCGATCTCAAAGCGAAGCTCGATTGAAGCGATGAAGCGCAGACGCGTTGCCCTATGCCAATCCGACCAGAGGCAAAACCTTCACGGCAACTGCTATTTCATAACGCGAAGGCGCAATAGTTCGGTGAACGGGATGAGGATGATGTGCCGATAGGCGGGGCATTGCGCATAGATGCCCCACGACGGGTTGTCGTGAGGCATCCATTCTATCAGCATCGCTTAGCTATAGGGTGAGTTACAGACGGCACGGCGACCAACACTTGGGACATAG
This sequence comes from Brucella sp., assembly GCF_032066345.1. NCBI lineage: Bacteria > Pseudomonadati > Pseudomonadota > Alphaproteobacteria > Hyphomicrobiales > Brucellaceae > Brucella > Brucella sp. The sequence continues at coordinate 171,673 of NZ_DAMBKZ010000006.1, read as the reverse complement.
GTGTTGTCGGACGCACGATAGGTGCGGTAGCGCGAAGAACACCATTGATAATGACGATTGTCATAACCACGCGCTGCTGGCCGCTGATTGTTCAAAGCGCCACCAACGACCGCGCCCGCTCCAAATGCCGCCAGGGGATACCACCAGCCATCTGAATGGCGCTTATAGCCACGACGATGTTCGCGATAGCCACGATGACCATTGTGCCATCCGTCGCGATGCGAACGTTTCCAATTGTTACGACGTTCGTCGATAATTCGTCTGTGCTGAACCTGCTGAACTTGTGATGAATTGATAGCTGCATCCGAGGTCGGATACAGAGGCGAAGCAATCACCGGGGTGAAGGAGGTTGCAGCAACAGCAAAACTGAAAGCCGCAATCCAGGATTTCTTAAACATCGGAGCTCCTTATATTGTTTCAGCAGGTTAACTGAAACCGCTCCATATTGTTCCCAAATGAGCCTCGCTCCGCCACTGAGCATCAATGCTTGTGGATGGCTTTCTGCTATAAACCCCGTGACTGACACGCGGCGTCGAGATGATATCGCTTTTACCGTGTCCGATCATCAGCTGGCGCAGCTGCAGCGCAAGAAAAAACCCCGGAGGTCAGCGCGCGACCTGGCCGGGGTTGCACGATCGCCAGAACGATGTTCGGTTGACAGCGCCGCCGATCATCCCAGAAAGACGCGCAAAAGGCCAGAGGATAGAATGAGACATTTCAAGCTGATAGGCACTTCGTGATCCCGTGAAAACCCAGGATTGCGTCAATCCCGCATGAATGCCCAACAAAAGCCCCGGCAAACCGTGAAGTCTGCCGGGGCTCAGCGTTTGAGTGGTTCTGATATTCACCAACGCGATCGCAGGATAGCAGCAATTGAATGATTGAAAACAAAATAGTGCGGACCGCGGCTGGCTGAAGATCACGTTCGAATGATCTGGATATTTTCGCTCGTGACAGCCTTCCGTCAATAGTGATCTCAGCCGTGAAGGCGAGTCAGAAGGCTACTGGCACGGCTGGCCGGACCGAACTGCACTTAAAAAATAGGATCGAGTTCGGTCGCCGCGATCTTTGCCATTGGCAATCAGCGCTCATCAGACAGGGAGATAAAAAAGGTGCCGTCGAGCTCTACCGCGAGGAAACGCTTGTTGATCTCAGCCAGGGTCTTGTCCGGATCAATGTCCGCGAAGCGTTCGGGGTTAATCCATTTGGCGAAACACTCAAAAATCACCACATTCAATGCAGAGATCGACAGTTGATGGGAGATCCCATGGACGCGTTTTTGCGCGACAGCGTGCAGGTCCCGTCGGATTGTCGTATCGACCAGCGTGTTAAGCGAGCTGCGTGCCACATCTTTTGCGACGTTGCCGCCGATTGTCAGACTGGCTTGCGACGATATTTGTGGCACGCCGGTGGCAATGTAGACTGCCGGGTCGGTTTCCAACACATATTCGGGATTCAATCTGCCTTCATAACCAGCAACCGCACTGGCACCGATGCTGATCCCGCCGGCAAGCGCAATATTCTGGGTCATGCGATTATCGCGGCCTGGCGTCGAACAGCAGCTTGAACTGGCAAATCCATCCACCAGTACCGTGGGTCGCGTGGTGACATTTTGCAACGATCCGGTGATCGCTGCATAATGATCGCGCACGAATCTTGCGTAGTCTGCCGCCGGAGCGGCACGACCAATGGCCTCGCCCAGCAGTGCGATGGAAAAGGCTGTGGCGTCCTGTGGTAAGCGTTGGTCATTCACCGGGCCATCCAGGAAGATGACGGGAATGGCGGCGGATGCAAGCAGATCGACGATCTCCTGCCAGCCCGGTTGCCACTGATGGATGACAACCAGATCCGGCCTGGCGCTCAGGATACTCTCGACAGATGTCTGCGTGGGCTGCAGCGCGCCGACCGTCGGGATCGCGTCAATAGCGGGGAACTTTGCGCGGAACGCCGCTAACATGCCCGGGTCGATCCGTTGCGGATTGGCCCAACCGGCTATAAGCGAGACGGGATCGGGATCAATCAGCGCCAGTGACAGCAGTAGCAGGCTTTCATTGGTGACAATGCGTTTTGCCGGGGCTTCCAGACGCACTGTCCGGCCGGCAGCATCGGTGATGACGATCTCAGCACGTGCCGGATGAGACAGCAGCAAAGCGAGGCCTGCAAAGGCAAGCCCCAGCTTGATGATGAACCTACGGTATGCGCCAGGGGTTTCGAGCATCTTCACCAGCTATATCTCAGGCTGGCATTGATCGCCCGGCCTGCTCCATAATTGCAGCTCCCGCCCGTGTCGTTGAGACAATGGGACACATATTTCCTGTCAAACAGATTGCTGGCGTTTACCCGCAGCGTCATCCCCTCGAGCTCCTTCTTGACGGCGCCAAAATCAAGTTCAGCGCCCAGATCAACCAGTGTTTGGCCGGGAATGCGAAGTTTTTCCAGATATTTGCTGTCGGTCTGATAGGAGGACCAGCCGCGGATACCGGCATTCAGCGAGAGGCCGGGAATAAAGGCCGGGCTATAGCGGACCCAGATGCTTGCCTGATGTTCCGGCAGTCTGAGGATTTCGCGGCCTTTTTCGACGGCGAGATTGGATTCAAGTATTTCGGAATGCGAATAGGCATAGGAGCCCAGAAGTTCGATTTCCTGGCTCAGTTCCATCTTGCCTTCAAGTTCGACGCCACGGACCCGCTGCCGGCCAGACTGAATATAGCCCGTCTGAATTCCGCTTGTCAGATAGGGCGTCAGTGCATTTTTGATATCAAGATTAAACAGCGATATTGCCACCATGGCGTTGTGGGCAACCGGTTCATATTTGATCCCGACTTCGAATTGCCCGGCCTGCTGCGCCTTATAGGGCGTTTCGAATGCATCCACACCCAGTAAAGGCGTGAACGTGGTAGAATAGCTCAGATAGGGCGCAAGGCCATTGTCGAAGAGATAGCTGAGCCCGGCCCTCCCCGACACCTGGCCTTCCTCATTCTCGACAAAGGCCTGTTCCGGCTTTGCACGCCTGTTAAAGGTGGAGATTTCCGACCGATCATAACGCAGGCCCAAAGTGGCAATCAGCCGATCGTAGCGGATCTGATCCTGTAGATAGACACCGAGCTGACGCTGCTTCTGCAAGGCAGAGGCTGTGTAGGCGGGATAGGCAATGGAAATGCCGCCATAGTGCGGATCAAGATAATCGAGCGGCGGCACACCTGCCGTTGCATTGCCGAAATTGCGATCGGAGCTGGCATTGATATATTCCAGACCGAACAGCAGCGTATGGTCGAGATGGCCGGTCTCAAACCGAGCCTCAGCCTGGGTATCGACGCTGAATGCGCTCAGTGTATCTTCCGAGGCACCCGAAGCGCGATTGAGTGTGTGACCGTCGGATTGGTAGGCAAAGGCGGGATTGACCAGCACAAGAAACATGTCCTGGCTCGACCGGCTGTAGCGCAGGTTCTGTCGGATGCTCCAGTTGTCATTGAACTGGTGCGAGAATTGATAGCCGAGCGTATAGAAATCGCGGTTGAATTGATTGGCTTCAGGGTCGCCGAGATAAAGATCGCGCGGGATTTGTCCGTGGGGATTTTTGAGCAATGTCCCTGTCGCAGGATAGAAGCGAGGATTGAAGATTGCGCGATCACGCTGGTAATAGCCACTCAGGGTGAGCGAGGTATCGGTTGAAGGGCTCCACGTCAAACTCGGGGCCAGCATGAAGGATCGATCCCGTTCCTGATCGATCTGGGTGTGCATGTTGCGCCATTGCCCGACAAAGCGATAAAGAAAGTCGCCATCCTTGGTTACCGGCCCGGTTGAATCAACCGATGTCTGCACGCCGCCGAAGGCCGACGTCCCGATCACGACCTCATTTCTTGCTGTCTGCTGCGGGCGTTTGCTGACATAGTTGACAAGTCCACCGGGCATCGTGCGTCCATAGAGGACAGATGCCGGCCCTTTGATAACCTCGATCCGTTCGAGCGCATAGGGATTGACGCTGGGTGTTGCGTAGCTGCTTGGGTCACCCGGAAGTGCGAGCCCATCCATCCAGATGGTGCCATAGGTGTTGAAGCCGCGAATATTGAGCCAGTCGTAGCGGATGTCATATCCATTGGCTTCGGAAAGAATGCCGGGCGTATAGCGGAGCGCCTGCGGCACGCTATCCGCCCCCTGTGCATCCATCTGTTGCCGGGTGACGACGCTCAAAGCCTGCGGTGTTTCCAGCAGAGAAGTGCTGGTTTTCGATGCAGCGCGGCTTTTCTTGGCGACGATCGAATGATCGGGGCCCGTCGGACTTTCGCCTTTAGCATCAATGGTGATCGTTCCGAGCACTGTCGCGGCTTCGTCCTGTTGTTGCGCCAGGGCGGAATGGGTTGCCAGCAGTCCGATGGCTGTCGAGAGCATGAGAAGCCGTGACAGTCCGGCGCGATGCCGTTTCGGAGCCCTTTTGATATTATGATAGGCAGCAATCCACTGTGTCACGGAAACCTCGTTCTGATGCTTTGTTCAAGGCCGCAGATAAAGCGGTTGCAAACACAACCGATTAAACTTGACCTTTAAAATCATATTAAGTTACGAATAGAGAAAGCATCGAGCTATGCGCAAGTCGCCAAGCTTTGGCAAAGACAGAAAAACCTTTGCCGGAGGCAAAAAACGTGAGGCTGAGTTCAGACAAGGCAGCATGCGAGCTCACCGAAGGGTCAGGCGGGTTGCAACATCGGGTGTGGCAATCGCATTGAAGGGTTTTTTCTGATGACATCGCCCCAACACGCACTTCCGGCACCATCCGTTGACGCGAGTCATAAGAAGCTGCTGGTACGTGATTTTCTGCAGCGGGATGGCGTGACATTGGAAAGTCCGGACGACCGGCTTTCACCCGAAGACACCTTGATCGAGGGACAGTTCATTCATGAAGAATTGCGGCCGGGGCTTTTCTTGCATGTGAGCGACGCATCGGAGGAACGGGCATTTACTGCCTCCTCGCATTTACCGGCCGGTCTTTCCTGTATTTTCTTCCTCGACGGCGCAGTCGATATGAAAATGGGCGAACGAGCGTTCCATTTTGAGGGAAACGCTCAGGCTCTGGAGGGTACAGCGATCATGAATGCCCGCGCAGATAGCTTTCAGCGCAGTTCGCCTGGCGGCCAGCGATTGCGGCATCTGGTGGTTTCGGCCACACCGGAATGGCTGGATATTGACGGATTGCAGACCGCCTCAGAAGGTGACACCCCCCATTTTTTGCGGGATCATCTTGCCAGTCATCACTGGACCGTAACGCCGCGAACCCTTCAATTGTTGCAGCAGATTGTCATGCCACCACATTTGACGCCCGCTTTGCGAAAGCTGTTCTTTGAGAGCCGTGCCGTTGAAATCGTGGCGGAGGCGCTTTGCGCGATGACGCGGGCAGCACCACAGCAGCCGTCGACACCTGCTTTAAACCGGCTCGACCGTTTGCGGCTTGCGCGCGCAAAGGATTTCATTGCCGAGAACCTTGCGGAACCGCTCAATGTGCCGACGATAGCCCGCGCAGCCGGTATCAATTCGGGCAGCCTGCAACGGTTGTTTCAACTTTGCGAGGGTGCAAGCGTCTTCGATTATATCCGCAGGTCTCGTCTCGACACTGCCTATCATGCGCTTGTTTCAGGAGAAGTGCCTGTTTCACGCGCAAGTTTGCTCGCGGGCTATACGCGTCCAGAAAACTTCGCCACAGCCTTTCGGCGCCAATTCGGAATGAGCCCACGCGAGGCGCAAAAGAAGGCCCATCGAAACTGAGCCGGAAGAGCTGCGCCTGCGGCGCTTTGATTTTATCAATCCAAGGGACGTAGGATCTGCGTCGATAGCTGATGATTGCCGTGCATCTCATTGATGCCGCGCGCAGCTTTCTCCGCCTGATCGAACCAGGAAGCGACCGGACGCAGCTTCAACTGCAAACCCGGTCTCATGAGTGTTGGAGATTTGAAGCAGCCCCGCAGCCGCTAGAAGCTTGCGGTCAGCGATGCATAGAATGTCCGGCCGGGTCCGGGCTGCTGCACGAGACTGAGCGGATCGACATAATATTGATCCGTCAGATTTTCGACCCGGACACTGGCTGTGTAATTATCGTTGATTTTATATTCTGCGAAGATATCGACCAGCGTATAGGGTTCCCATTCAATGAGCCTGATAAATTGTGACATGCCCTGGGCGGTGGCGTCGCCATGGCCGATCGCTCTGCTTGATACATGCGAGATGCGGCCACCAAGGGTGAGAGCATCCTCCATGAGTTTCTGCGACAAGGTGAGATCGATGCCATATTTCGGTGGCACGGCATTGGTGGAATAATCAGCGTAAAGCGACTTGTCTTCACAGCTATCCGCAGTGCGACAGAACTCGACATTGAGATAGTAGTTTGCAGCCAGTTCCGCGCTGAAGCCGCCAAGTTCATAGCGGGTCGAGAGCTCAAGTCCAGAGAAGCGTGCACGGTCGATATTGATGATACGCATGCCCGGATAGATCTTGTTGGGGTCCCGATACCATTCGCGGGCAATATAGTTTTGCACATCCCAGTTGAAATATCCTAACTTGACCATTGTCTGATCACTGTCTGCGAGAAGACTATCCTCGATCAGATTGACACCCAGCTCCCAATTATTGGAGCGCTCTGACTTGGTGTCCGCATTCACGTTCATACTGAATGCGGTGACCGATTCCATAATGCTGGGTGCACGCAGTGTGCTGGAATAATTGGCATAGAACTGCGTGCCCTTTATCGGCTCAACCGTCACACCAAAAGAAGGACTAAAGCCCCCTTCCCTGAAAGCTGCGGTCGAATAATCCATTTCCGGGAGCTTGACGGCTGGATCGCTTCGGTCTTGTGACCACATATGGGAGTAACGCAGCCCGCCATTCAGCGTCAGCCAGTCCACCGGCTTGTAGCCCGCCTTGATATAGCCTGCAGCCTCTTCTCGCTTGCCATCACGCAGATCAAGCCAGGTATCCCATTTGCGCGTGCCTTCGGATGGCGCGGTATCCTCGAGCTTGTAGGATGCCCCATAGGTGAGAACGAGATCACCATAGGCTGTAGAAAAATGAGATTCATTGCTGATATCAGCCCCCCAGGTCAAAAGATCTGGACCGGATTTAAATCCGGAGGGTGCGTTCGCGCTGCCGCCATAAGCCGGCGGGCTGCGCTGTTCGAGACGGGTGACCCAAAGATTGGATTTGAGATTGATCACATCATTGTCTTCCGGGTTCCAGCGATATTTGAAAGTGCCGGTATGGATATCGGCATCGGTGGTTTTGCTTTGCTGCCGGGCCTGCGCGCCAAGCCCGTTGAGATTGGAAGCCATGCGATCGCCAGAAATGCTCTTGAACCCGGTGTAACCGAGCTGAATGCTGTGCCCGTCACCAAATTTGAGCTTGCCTTTCAAAAGCCAGGAGCCTGTCTCAAGCTGAGTATTGAGCACCTGTTCACCGGCACGGTAATTGGTGAGCCCGCTGTGCTCCATGTATTGCGGATACCACATCCAATTGTAGGGGTCATCGGGATTGAGTTGGCACGACAATGTGTTGCAGACCGAGGTGGGTCCCCTGTCATTGACTTGCGCCGCTGAGCCGTGCTTGCCTGCATGATAGTTTCCGCGTTTGCGGTAGGCATAGCCTGCAAGCAATTCAACCTGCTCATCCTTCATTGCCGCAACGATGCTACCGGAACCGTTTGTGGGTTGCAGGAACGCCGGCCGGTTCATCGTGCCCTCTCCACTCGTGACCGAAGGCACAAAAAGACTGTCATAATCAGGCAGTTCCGGATCGTCGATCTTGGGACCGGCATAGCCCTTGTTGATCACTTGATATCCGGCAACCGTGTCACCGACAGTTTTGCTCGAATTGGTGCCAAATCCACCCTTGACGCGAATGCCAAAGCGATTGCCCTCCTTGACAATGTCACCGGCCTCGACGGTGCGCATGGCGACGGTGCCCGCGATACCACTTGATGCGGCATCAGACCCTTTCTGGATCTCGACACCTGCCAGCAGGTCAGGATCGACAAAGGTTCGATTGGATATACCCTGATAGCCCTGATAGATATTGATGGCGTTTTCCGCACCATCAATGGTGGTTTTGACTCGCCCCATGCCCTGCATGCCCCGAATATTCACATCGATCGAGCCTGCTCCATTGCGGGCTTCAGCGGACATCACGCCGGCAGTTCCGCGAAAGATATCGGCGGGACTCGAGCCGCGAAACCGATCAATGGTCTGCTCGGAAATATAAGCGGTGGGTGCAGCCGTGGAATAGGGTGCATCTGCTGCCGCAATGCCCTGGCCGCCAGTCACGGTGATCGTGTCAAGGAGCGTCGTTCCTTCCGCCTGAAATGCCGCGTCCTGCTGGCCGATCGCTGCGATGGACACGGATTTTTCGCCAGTGAAGCGGTAGGACAGCCCGCTCCCTGACAGCAATCTTTCGAGCACGTCTTCTGCAGTGTAATTGCCCTCGATCGCTGGCGCCATCTTGCCGAGCGTCAAGGAAGTAGTATAGGCAATCTTGTAATTGCTGGCGCGCGCGAAGGCTGAGAGCGACGAGGCGAGAGATTGAGCGGGGATATGATAGGGAACCCGGTTTTGCGCTGTTTGCGCAACAGCATAGCCTTCACCAATGGCTACAAGTGGCATGATTGCCGTTGTGGCAACCAGAAAAGCATTCAGCCATTTTACCCTCATCAACATTCTCATGATATTCTCCTGTCCGCAAAACGCCAGACGGGATCGCGCTGGTAGTCCGATGATGCTGCCCGTCTATAGCTGAGACCGGTCTGGTTCAGAAAAACCTCAATTGGCGAGCGCACTATTTTGAAGGGCGCTTAGGCAGGCAGAATGACCGTCAGATAGCGGGAGTAATGACGACTGCGGATCGGCAGCCCGGCCTGCAGCGTATTAAGCGAAGCGACTGGGTCGTGGAGATCAAGCACGGTGTTGACCCTGAGTTTGGCAAGTGAGGGGTCACGGAGATAGATGAGGCCGGGATACCAGGCAGCAAGTGCGGCGATGATATCGCCTAACGAGCGGTCCTGCGCGATATAGACGCCGTCCCTCCATGCAGTTGTCACAGCGCTTTCCTGAAGGACGACCGGACCAATGGCCCCCATTTTATCGATGGAGACGGACTGGCCTGCCGCGATTTGGCGGGTTTGGCCCGATTGAGATCGCACCAGCACGGCGTGTTCCGTCACCGCAACCTCGGCCAAAGCATCAACTAGGTTTTTGGAGACATCAAAGGCCGTCCCCAAGGCGACCACCGAACAGTCTCCGATCCGCACTTCGAACGGACGGGCAGGATCTGCGGCGATTTCGAAATAGGCCTGCCCCTCATACAGGATGACTTGCCTCAACGCCGGAGCGAGTTTCACATCGATGGCGGAACGCGCATTGAGGAAAATGCGGGAGCCGTCGTCAAGGTTGATGGTCCTGAGATCAGCGGTCATGGAAACATAATCAGCAGAAATCTGCCGCAGAAGTCCGCTGCCCCAGAGCGCGCCACCGACTGTGCTGACAGCACTCACAACGGCAATGCCTTTCAGCACATGGCGACGGGAAACCGGAGCTTCGATGGGCGATAGCCGCATCAGTCCATTGTTCGGGTCGACATGGAGCCCTGACATGGCGTTCCAGAGTGCTTCCGCCTGCTCAGCTGCCTGTTCGTTTAAAAGGCTTGATGATCTCCATGCGGCGAAGGCCTTGAACTGCTCGGGATCAGATTCTCCGGAATTGAGTTTGACAATCCAGTGTAGCGCCTGTTCGGCAAGATCATGGTGATCCTCCGTCATTGTTTTGGCGGGCATCCCGTCCCTTCTCATCTTGCGTCCTGTTGTCTAGACGGTTTAGAGGCGTGAAAACATCAAAGCTTTGATCAACACTCGCTATCTTCGGTGAGGAATTTGCGGCAGTGCATCAGAGCCCTGACTACGTGTTTTTCGACCATACTGACAGAAATGCCAAGCTGTTGGGCAATCTCGCGATGCGAATAGCCCTGATATTTGTTCATGACGAAGGCAAGGCGGCAGGCTGTGGGAAGGTCATTGAGCGAGACGACGAAGACCGCCAATTGCCGCCGTTGCTCGTAAAGCTCGAGCGTATTATCGGCAACTTCAGCCTCGTCGAGGCTGTCCAGGTCGACACGGTAATTGCGCTCACGCTGTTGGCGCAATGTAAAATCGATGGCTGCATTGCGACAGGCACGAAACAGGTAGGACCGGGGATGCTCAATGGGTGTGGTATCGGTTCGGGCGCACAGCCTTAGCCAGGCATTCTGAACAATTTCCTCGCCATTGTCGCGACTGCCGACCAATCGGGCAGCGAAACGTACCGCTTCCCTGTTATGAAGACGAAACAGGCCATTCAGCCAGGAAGTCAAGGAACGGACCATCACACGTACCTGTCGTAACGATAAGATTTTGTAGTGACCGCGATCCAAAAGCCTGCAGGCATGGCATGAGATCTGGCACGATAAATACTTAACCGCGTTTGTCATATTTTAATTGGCATTGTCAACATCTGCCGAGAGGTGATGCACGGACTTGTGGTAAAGCCCTGCAAAAAGCTGATACTTGAGCACAACGAAGCCCGAAATCACCAATCTTGTTTTGGGCTGAGACAAAGTCCGGAGATCATTGCGCATAGTGGAGTTGCTGCGTAGCGGGCAATAATCTGGCACTTTATCCTGCGTGGACCGGCGCAGTCTGCCGCGAAGAACATTCGCAATATGCTCAACGTGAACAACGGCAATACGCTGGATACCAATCCTTACACTCTCTTGCAGACGAGAAACGCAATTGATGGCCTTCAAAAGAATGAAGCTAACCCGCAGGTGTCAAGAATACTCACTGAAACGCGGCAGATGATCGATGATAGCTTGGCGCAGCATGTTCCGGGTATCAAAATGGCCGACGCTCAGTTTAGAGAACTTGCACGACAGAATGAAGGGCTTCGGATCGGTGTAAAGGCGCTCGACAGTGGGCGCGAGGCGCTACGACCTGAGGAACTCCAGCAGGAGGTTCTGGACGGCGTTAATCCAGAAGGCCTAATGGTTGGCCCATCTGCAAAAACGTTCCGTATGCAGCAAGCCGCCCGTGCCGATATTGACCGTCAGATCGGGACAAAGGCGAACGACTTGGTTGCGCTCAAAAACATAATTAAGGGAGAGGGCGACTGGAACCGTGATCGAATGGGGATGCTGTTCGGTCAGGACCGTACGAAAGATGCACTTGATCTTCTCGACAGGGACGCATTGTTTGCTACGACAAAAAACGACGTCCTGGGCAATAGCTACACGGCAGCACGACAAGCAGCTCAGAGAGACTTTGCACCGCCCGCGCCCCCTGCTTTCGGTGTAAAGGAGGCGTATTCTGCTCAAGGAGCATTAGGGGCATTGCGAGCAGCCGGAGTAAGAACCGTTGGTCATGTGATGAAATTGATCCAACAGCAGGCGATCGAAAAGAGGAACACGCAGATCGCACAGGCACTAACCAGCAATCGGCCTGCATATCTTGAAGCTATGAACCTTTTGCAGAACATGAAAGTGGGCGCTCCACAGGTTCAAAAGGTCATTGAGGCCATTACGATGGATCGAGCAACTAAAGGAGGAAATATGACGCACCAATTACTTTCTCGCCTCGATGCGCTGGCAAATTAGGGCAGTGGCGCCCGTCACCATCATTCCGAAGATCGTGCCCCAACCAAAGCCATGACCAAAAAAGTCTACGAGTGACGTGGTTCCCATGCTGATGAAGTGCATGATCAGCGCCATGACAGCGACAACGATAAGATAAAGGATTGCGTACATCTTCATTCCTTTCAAAACTAAAGGGAATGTAGTGTATCGCTGTCGCTAATTGGTATCCCTAGAAGATGGATAGCTCTATCAATCGTGAAGCTTGATTGATCTCGAAAGAGATTCATTGCAGTGACGGAAATCGTCGAGTGTCTTTTCTCCCCTATAGTGCTCACCATTGGCATTGGTATCAAGTACAGACAGATCGACATCGAAATAATTTTCTAAGTCATTCTTTTCTGTCTTGTAACCGATGCGTAACTTTCTTTTTTCAAGTGAGTTAGATAAAATCTCGGCTGATTTTACCAAATCAAACCAGCTAATAACTCCTCCTTGCGCCCCTTGAAGCTTCTTATGCTGAAACTTTAAGTTTGTCGCAAAGTCTATATCAATATATATGTAGAATCTATATGAAATGGGTCGATTTCAACACCAGAAGAAAAATCGCCTATTGATGCAAATCAGCTAGTTAACACCAATAATTCTAAATTTTTATTTTCCCTGTTGAGCCCTATTCCGATAGAGCCCGCAAATGTATTTTGTCTATTTTTTCCAAATATTTCAGGATGGTCAATAACACTATAAATTATAGAGCACCCAACTAAGTTGCCGTTTTCCATATTTGGTTGAAAACTTGTTGATATTGTTCCGTCGAGAGGCATCGCCGATGCCGCCGCAGTCATGGCGGCAAGCCACATCAGTGAAAGCTGTGATCTCATCATTCCCTCCATCAAAAACAGAGGGAGCTTATTCGAGGTTGCGCGCTAATAGGTATCGCTAGGAGTTGGGGAGCTAGGATTAAGCTACGTGGGCGGCTTTCTCCACAACGTCCGGTGCGTCCTCAATCACTTTCAACAAGAGACGCGCGGTTGGGTCGGGCTTACGGCGACCTTGCTCCCAATTGTTCATTGTGGCGGCGGGAATGCCAAACCGACGTTCAAACTCTTTTGTTGAGCGTGCGTGGCGTTTACGGATTTCTTTAATGCGAGAGGCTGGCATTGGATCGATATTCCGAACCTCAAGCGCGACCTCGCCACGCTTCCAAGCCAATGCTTCTTTGAGGCCTTCAAGGATGCCGTCGCCAAAATCTTTGTTTTTGTCAGCCATTGTTCAACTCCTTAAGGGCTGCAAGAATTGCTTTCTTCTGTTCAGGAGAGAGGTTTTCTTGCTCATTCTTAGCATACGCTGTCAGCATAATTGCAAGATCGTCTGAAAGCATCAGGTAATAATAGCTCTGCTGCCGCCGCTCTTTCCTCTCCCCTGCATTGCAAAGCGAACTTTCCGTACGCCCTCAAGGCCGGGAATGACCGCTCCGACCTGTGGGTCGTTTGCTATGCTCTGCTCAAGAGCGCCTTGATGGCGCTCTGATAGCCGCAGTCTGCGCAGGTCTTTTGTGTAGCGATGCGTACGAACTATTCTCATATTCGTTATTTATACGCCAATGGCGCACGATGCAAGTAGAATAATGCGCCGATGGCGCAATTTTATCGCCGTCCATTTTGGGCGGCTTTTTTTATGGAGCAAACGAAAGGTTCTGTTGCAAAAATTTTATTTGCACGGAGCACTGCTTAGCTCTGGACGCAATTATGCTGCGAGTACTTCGAACTGTTGTTTGATAGAGAGTGCTTTCTGATATTCAAAGATGCATTGTTGTTTACGCATCATGTGAATGAGTTCGATACCGGCAAGCGTGATGCCCGCTGCGGTTTCTGACTTGAAACCAAGCATGGAGCGTGTGCGTCGTTTGATGCGACGATGATCCCGCTCAATCGTGTTGTTCATATATTCACTGCAACGAATGGCAATAGGTTTTCCAGTCTGGCTGAGCCGGCTCTCTGCATCGCATTGTACTATAGCTATTCTGTTGGTCTCGCTTCCATCGATGGCAATGCGCGCTGGCCTGCCGTGGCGGGCCAGGGCCTTGCGTATAAAGCGTTTAGCAGCGGTCAGATCACGATGTTTGCTGAAATAGAACTCAACCGTATCGCCATTGCTATCGATGGCACGATATAAGTACAGCCACTCTCCTTTGACCTTGATGTAAGTCTCATCGAGGTTCCATTTGCGTGTGACCTGCCGCTTCTTCCGATTGAAACATTCAGGCAGTTTTGGACTAAAGCAGATGACCCAGCGATGGACGGTTGAATGGTCCAGATCAATACCGCGCTCCGCCATCATTTCCTTCACATTGCGAAGGCTCAAATTGTAAACCAGATACCCCCGAACACAAAGCAGAATGACGGATTTATCAAAATGGCGACCTTTGAACATCTAAAATACTCAGCTGATTAAAAGCCGAAATACTATCAGTCCATCCGTTGATGAAAAGTTTGCAACAGAACCTCTTGGCTTCCTAGGAATTCAGAAGCATCGAAGGGAATTGTCTCTATAGGCTTTACGCCTCCTTCGCCACTTTTATGGCTTCCTTGATGTCTTTCTTTTGGTAGGCCTTGTCGCCACCAGAAAGCAGAATGATTAGGACCTTGCCGCGTTGTCCGAAATATTCGCGATAACCGAAGCCCGTAATCCACACGCAGTTCACCAATACCAAAAAAAGTTTTGAACCACCGAAAAGGCCTGCCGTAACTTAACGATACGCTGCCGCACTGCGCTTTCTGGCGCGATCCTCTTTGAGTTTTTTGTATGCAGTCCAGGAACTGAGTGGTTTGGCAAACTTCGATCAATTGTCATCGACAAGTGACACAGAAATAATTTTTTATGAAAGCTACGGGTTCTACCGTCCAGTCTGGGGGGCTTTTTTGGACGGACAATAGGCATGCATTTGTCGCATTGCACGATAGGGAAGGTCGAGGGTTTAATTGCGGCGACTTAGACCTGACAGGCTATCCGGCTCATTGCTACGTCCCCACGTTTATACCCTTGACGCGGTGCATCGGACTTTTCATTAATCACATGTGCCGAGAGTGCTTCATCGAGCCTCAGCAGCTTCCAACCGGTACGCTCATTGCTATTGCTACCGCCTCTGACCTGCCAAACGCGCGCGATTTCGTTGCCTTCTTTCGAAACGCCAACAGCATGGACTTCGACAATTCTCGTAAATCCATCATATCGAAGTTCAAGGCAATTTTGAGCACGCAGAGCATTGCACCAAACTGAGTTGAGCATAATTTCCCTCCGGTAGATTTAAGACAAAGCAAGCTGAGTCTCAGCCTTTCTACAATCCCCTATTATTTCGTTGCGTATTAGCCAGCCGCCCGAGGCTCGCAAACGAGGCCCACTACCCATTTCGGTCTGCAACAAAAAGCATTGTGACCTCGCTGCGCCTTGCGATATCGCTTGGCCGCTGTGCAGTCTTAGGGAGCCACTATGCCCGGCCGCCGACAAACCTGATTATTGGAGAGGCGCGCAAAGAACAGTTCAAGGTCCGCCGCTGCTTTTTTTGCCGTTCGATCAGCTCCGACTTTGTTGCGGCTCGCCCAAAAAGCCAGCCCTGCACAATCAGGTCAGGATTGATTTCTGCCAACATGTTTTCCTGTGCCGCGGTTTCCACGCCTTCAACAATCAGTTCGACCCCGCTTGCCTGCGCAAATATCTGCATTGCGCTGATCGCGGCGGCGGCGACAGGCATTTTAAGAAAGGATGCATCAAGTTTGCAGCCGTCGAAGGACAGGTGCAGCAAACGCGTCATGCTGGAAAAGCCCGCGCCAAAATCGTCAACATAGACCTGGTATCCCAGGTTCCGTAACTCGCAGAGATGGAGGCCGATCTCGTCGAGCGGTGCGGACTGCCTTTCGGTTATTTCCAATGCCACTGCTTGCGCAGGCATGTTAAAGGCAAGCCGCTTCAACCGATCGCAAAGCGTGCCAGTCGCAAGATCCGGTGCAGAGATATTGATGCTAATGCGAAAATCACGGTCCATTGCCTGAAAAGACGGCCAATCATCGGCAACCCGCGCAATCACGTAATCGGTGAGCACCGCAATCATGCCGGTTTGCTCGGCCCGCGCGACGAGGCTTTCAATGCTGGTCTTGCAGCCGGGCCAGCGCAGCAAAGCTTCTGCTCCAATGATCCTGTGATCGCGCAACCGCACAAATGGCTGGTAATGAACTTCAAGTTCACGGTTCTCAAGCGCCGCCGACAATTTGCGTCTGAATGAAACATCATCCGCAAACCACAGCCAAGCTGCACCTGCACAGAACAGCGGCAGAGTACCCGAGACAATTGCGATTTTACTGCCCGGCAGCCCGGCGGCAAACAACAAGCCAACTTGCGCCAATAGGGTCAAAACCAGACCTGTGCCAATGATGATCCGTATTTTTGCGATCCGGTTCACAAATATAGTCCTCAGAAAGGCGTCTCCTTCGCAATTTGCGCGAAGGAGACGATCCCTGCATCCCTTGCGGGGGCGCTGCTAGATGCAGGAATGGTTGGATTTACCACTTCATCTTCAGACCAACACGACCGGCCAGACTGTCGTTCTTGACCCCGTTATGGCCAAGGCTGTGGCTATAATCGCCGCTGGCAAACAGCGAGACTGTCTCAGTCAATTGACCGGAGAAACCGAGACCAAATTGTCCCCAGCTTCCTTGCGCATCACTGACGAGCGAGACGCGGTTTTCACCTTGCAGATTGGAGAAACTGGTCTTCGCCTCCCCACCCATTGTGTGCCAGAGATTGACCCGTGCCCAGGCTGCATAGCGACGCCCGCTTTCGGCCTGCCATTGTCGGCCGATCTTCGCCCCGACCCTGCCATAGACTGTGTCGGTGTCGGAAAATGCGATCCGTCCAAATCGATCCGATGTGTTGTCGAGCGAGAGGTGCTGATAGATCAATTGCGCCTGAGGTTCGACCGTCCAGCCATTGCCGAGCCCATAACGATAGCCGCCTTCAAGCGAGGAAATGAAGCCCCAGCCTGCTGTGCGCATGGCGATCTGGTCGGCAGAACTGCTTTCGATCCGGTCATAGCGGGTGCCCTGGATGACGGCATCCGTATAAAAACCTGTTTGGTCGAGATGGGTCCAATAGCCGCCAAAACTATAGCCATTCATTGTCAGTTGACCGGCATTGCCGCCATAGACCCGATCGACATTGGCTTCAGCGCGCCCTGCCCCTACAAACAGGCCAGCCAGATCGCGCGATCCGCTTTCCTGTTCACGGCGATAAAGGTCAATACCCGCCTGAAACCCACCGAGGGTGAAGTCATAGGACGGCCCATCTCGGTAAAAATCATTCAAATGGCCCTGTGCATTGCCGGAGGCCGACCCCGCGTGACCGTGTTCGCCAAAGCCGCGCAGCCAGAGGGCTGAAAGCTTTGGATCAAGCGTGTCACGCCTGTCGTGATAGGTACCGAGCATCGCCAGTCCAAAACGGTTTGCGAGAACGGGGGCAACCATATCGAGCGGAACTTCAGGCCGATAATTGGGTAGCTCAGGCTCCGGTTTGGGATTTGGATTTGGGTCTGGCTCCGGGTTTGGGTCTGGGTCGGGATCCGGGGTCGGAGCGGGATTATAGCTCGAGCGAAGATACCATTTACCATCGAAATTGCCGGAGCGGTCCTCGGCAAACAGCGTATAGTCGTAAGCGCCGGCTGCGATACGCCCCTGCTGGACAAAGGCATCATTGCTGGCCTTTGCGGCATCCACAATCATGATCCCATCGCCCAGAGTCAGCGCTCCCAGGCCTCCGGCATTGTTGACACTCACGGAACTCGTGCCGCTGACATTGCCTTCAAAGATCAGTCGATCGGTTTCCGAGCCATCATCGCCAAGCTTGCTGTTGAGCACAAAAAGACTGTCAGACGAGGTGAAGGCACCCTTGACAGTCAGGGTCTTGAAACCTGCCGAACCGGGGGCGGCAAATGAAATCGTGCCAGCACTTTCCATATCGTTCAAGGTCGAGGCGCCGGTGATCTCCCAGCCACTGGTGGCGTCAATCGACAAACGATCAAGAATGCCACCCGTTTCGCTCACCCGCGCAGCACCTTTGAGCAGGCTCTTATCGCGCAGATTGAAATCGACGATACCGCTAGCGGCAACAAAATCGCCTTCCAGCAACGAACCTTGCGCGTTCACGCTTGCGGTACCGACCGGCATTGGAATGACATTCGTGCCATCAACATAGATATAATCCGCACTGGAAAACAGCAGGGCGTCGTCGCCTGTGCCGCGCACGTGACTGTTTTCGAGATTGAATGTGCTTGTCGCACCGCCACCCACCCGCAGGGCCGGCCCTTTTGCCGCCGTAATTGTGGATCCTGCAACATTTACGCGATTGACATGCTTTGTGACCGGCGTGACATTTTCAGGTGTGTTATAGCCGACAAGATAAATGCCGGCCGCATTCTGACCTGTCGTCTCAATGCTGGTATCAGAGATATCCATCTGTGATCCGAATGTGACGGCGGCGCCATGGGCATAATCGCCAGCAGTCTTGATTGCTGTGCCTTGAGAAAGGGTCACCATGCCCGTACCATGGCTGCGGGCGCCGATCGCACTTTCGCCACTGGTCGAAATGGTTAGTCCGCGACCGTCAATTGTCGATTTGGTGGTCGCGACAAGGCCATAGGCGCTCTCACCCTCGGTGGTAATTTTGGTGCCCGTGAGCGTCACATGCGAAGGCGCCCAGCTGGCAACGCCGCCATTGCTTGAACCCACACCATGACCACCCAGTCCGTAGGTGTGGATAGATCCGCCATTGATGACAGAGCGAACATGGATGTTCTCGATGCCGGTCGCGTTGCTGCCATGGGTAATGATATCAACATTATCCACCTGCAATTTGACCTGCCTGGTATCACTTGAGTCATTGGCTGCAAAGATGCCGTTACCATAATCGCCAAAGGTTTCGATCCGACCGTTATTCAAGATAACATTGCTGTTTGAATTGGCGTTTATCCCATAGGCGCCCCGACTGGTGGTCGTTGCGTCGTTAACCGGGTTGAAGCCTGCGCGTATATCGAAATTATTGGCGATGAGCTGACCACTCATGGCGGAAATTCCGGCACCATTATAGCTGGTGATGCTGCTGTTCTCCACCAGCGTCGACGCGGCGGTCGAACCGTATTTTCCCTGCATCGAAATGCCGATATCGTCCGCAACTATGCTGCTGCCGATCAGCGAAAGCTGGCTTTCTCCCATCGTCAGAATGCCACGGCGACCTGCACCGGTTCCAATGATTTCGACATTCTCTAGATGAAGCGAAGAGCGGTCGCCGGACAGATTGACGACATTGCCTGCGACGCCGGTTGCCACCAGCCGTGCGGTCTTGCCCGGCGCGCCGACGATCCGCACGACGCTGGGCGCAGAAGAACTGTAGCTTTCCACCCGCAAGGCTTCCGCCGCGCGACCTTCACTCAAGAAATCGACATCGGAATTGGTGATAGCGAGAGTTCCATTGGTGACCCAGACTGCTGCCGCATCAAGCTGACCCGCGACACCGGTTGTATGGGCTCGGGCTTCCCCGTTGTCGATCACGCTTTCCTGACCGGATCCGACTCTGATCTGCTGGGCATTGGCCGGCGCCAGGACGAGGCCCATCGCCAGCGATGAAACGCCCAACAGGCATGTCAGCCGGTGACGGCTTAAACCGGAAAATTCAATGCAATGCTTTAGAGACAACATAAGGGCCATCCTTGGTGGAGAGCCGCCATCGCCCACAGAACCTGCCGCAAACACGGCATTTCTGCGATCATCCAGAAGACCAAACAAGACCGCACTCGCTCACAATCAATTGCAAGCGGGCCCCAGTCCTGTCAGATCATTGGCATAAAAAGCGATGCGTGCGGCAACCTGCTTTTTGATTTCTGCCGCTATGTATTCAATCTGGATGCAGGAGAATTGCATAAAACTTCAGTGGTTTTTATAAAAGGCCGCTAATTGAGCAAATCATTCTCAATACTGCAAATTAGGAGGATGATAATCTCTGCAGAGGAGAAGCGCCACGCAAAGTTGGAACGCTAGGCGGAGAATGGATGCTCTGTCTGATGGGGCCTGCAACTGCGCCTGACGAGGGCGCAGGCGTGCGAGCCTGACTGCGCAGCCCATCAGAGATTTTCGCAATGGAAAGGCCGCAAAGCGGCCTTCCTGGGTCAGGCAACGCTGCGCCGGAACGAAGCGGGTGTGGTGCCAGCGATCCGCTTGAAAAGCGTTGCAAAATGCGCCTGGTCCGAGAACCCGCAGGCAAAGCCGATTTCGGCAAGCGGCAGGACGGATGTGCCGAGCATCTCTTTGGCCTTTTGAACCCGCACGCGCATGACATATTGATGCGGAGTGATATGCATTGCCGCTTTGAAACGTTGATGAAAGCTCGTCCGCCCCATACCGGACAGAGATGCCAGCTCACCGATGTGAATATCGCGGGTCAGATGTTCAGTGATATAGTCATCAATTCGCCGCAACTGTCTTGACGTCAGCCCGCCATATCGATCGGGCTTGATGGCCGCAGGCGAGACGACCGAATATTTCGCCAGCAGGTCGGCACAGAGTGCACGTGCAAGATAGTCAATCTTTAATTGGGAAAGATTAGCCGGCTCAGCCAGCGACTGCTTGATGGCGCGCAACAACCAGCTCAGGCTGGTACTTGTGCGTCCGAATACCGGAAGCAGCGAGACACGATCAGGCTCTATCTCAAAGAGCTCATAGGCAGTCTCCTGGAGAAGTTCTGGCCTTAGAAAAACATGAACCGCCTCGGTGGCGTTGCCGATCAGGCAATAAACCGCAGTGAGCGGTTCAGCCATGCTGATCGAATAGGCTGGAAGCACGGCGAGTTCGCCACGACCGCCAATGCTTCGATGGACTTCTGTTTCGCGCAACCCCATGCTCAGCCAGAAAAATGGCACCGAATGATGCAGACATTCATGGGGATGTTCGAGCGTATGGGCTGCAAAGAGATCCTGCCAGCCGTGTCTCTGGCTGCTGCGGATGGTTTTGACTTCCGTGGTGACAAAAAGGGAGGTGTCCTTGCCCAGAATGGGGAATTTCTCCCCGCGATCAGGAAAAGCTGCCGTCTCGACGGCGTTTTCGACTAGATGTTTCATCGATGCACACTTTGCCTAATTTGGCTCTCTTTTAGAGTGAGAGGCCAAACGATTGAAATATGCAGCGCCCAGAGAGGATATAAGCGGAATGTCGGCGCCAAACAACTGTGGCTTGAAACAGCCAGCCGGTCGTTCTCAATCGGGTTTTCGTCAATGCTACGGCAGAGTATTGGCCATGAGCACGGTTGTTTGGTAATATAAATTATCTGTTATTGATAACCCTTGATCGAAATCAATCCTTTGGATCGTGTTGATTGTAATACAATCGGGCTATATTTTAAGCCATTACAATATAAGTGATTTTTACGCGATCGATTTGTCATTAAATATAATTAATGAATCGCAGTAACGGCCATTCTGTCAATTTTTGACAGATTATATCCTTGATCATCATGGAAAGATTAGCGGAGTTGCTAATTTTTCTGGGCACCATATCACCTCCAGATCAACCTTCAGGGAGAAGGTGATAGGATCACAGGCCCGCCATGACAGCGGTGAACACGCAATGCTGCCGGTATTGCGACCGGCATCGGTCGAAACGGATGCGAGCCAGGCCTCATCTCAAAGACAAAGCTGCAGCTCACGATCCGCTGGCGATCGCGGGGCTGCCACCCTGATTGCTAGCGCCTGGGCGAACCGGGGCGATCTCTCTGCGACCGATCAGAAAAAGCGCCAAGGCGAAAAGCGCGATGGTACCGTGAACCCAATAGGCAAGAGCGTAGCCGCCATAATTTGTCAGCCAGCCAGCAACGACATTGCTCAAAGAAGCACCAATGCCCTGAACTGTCATCACTGCAGCCAGCCCAACATTGAACCGCCCCGTCCCAGACAGGATCTGTTCGGCTGCGACCGGTGTTGCGATGCCAATCAGGCCCGCGCCTATACCATCGAGGATCTGCACCGGGAAGATCACCGCATAGGAACTGAACCAGCCGGCGATCGCGCCGCGGATGGGCAAGGCCATCAGTGCGATGATGAAAACGGTTGCAAGGGAGAAGCGGCGGACGAGAAAGGGTGCAACAAGTGCCATTGCGATCATGGAAAGCTGGGACACGCCGGTGATGATCGCGGTGGTGCGAAACGGCGTGTCGAGTTGGATCGAGAAGTCCTGGGCGATCAGGCGGCTCATTGGCGCATTGCCGAAATGAAAGATCATCAGCACGCCCGCCAGCAGCAGCAGGCCCTTGCGACTGAACAGCACCGCAATGCCCGATGGTCCTGGCGTGCCGTCATCATGGGCAAGTCCGCGGGCGACATCATGATCGATGTCTTGTGGATGGATTGCAAGCACTGAAACAATCGTTGCTGTAGCGCTTAAGAGCATCAAGGCAATAATACCTTTGGTTCCGAAGGCGGCTGTCGCGAAATAGATCGCGGCGAGCGATACGACATTGCCAGCGTGATTCCAGAATTCGTTGCGCGCGACCTGTCGCGAGAAACGCGCCTCTCCCACAAGCCCCAGGGTCAGCCCCATCAGTGCGGGACCAATGACAGCGCCGACAATCGCTGTCGCTGATTGTCCGCCAAACACCGAAGCATTGCCGGGACTTGCCAGCGTCCAAAATGCCGCGAGTGTCACCAGAATGACCGGGATTATGATCAGGGTACGCTTGCGATGGGACGCGTCCACCCATGCGCCGAACAGCGGTGTCGCAATCATCCCGAGCACACCGCCCAAAGTGGCAACAATGCCCAATGTCATTGGAGACCAACCTTGGGTTGCCAGAAATCCATCGAGAAATGGACCCAGTCCATCGCGCGCATCGGCGAGAAAAAAGTTGAGAACAGCCAGGGCCACCAGTGACCGATCTGACAAGCCATTACCCGAATTGGGTTGCATGCCGTGCTCCTGCTTGCAAGACCATGGATTGGAAATATTGCGCAAAACGAGCGGCTTGCAAAAAGGTTCCAGATCACCGGCTCTGGCTTTTACACAGGCGTGCCGGGTTTCGGTTCTGTGCATGCAAGCGCAGGTGCCAGGTCCATTCAGCTGAGGGTGAGAAGGCTCTCTTTGATGGAGTGGCTGGGGGTTGCGCTTTGTCTGAGGATCGACGCCTGATGGATCAGCAGCTTGCGCAGATATCCGCCCTTGCAGCCGGACCGCCGCCTGCGTCTGTTGCTATATTTAATCGGCTGCCAGTCGTCTGTCAGACCGAGTTTCACGCAGGTTTCAAGGATGCTGTCCCACAAGCCCGCCTCGGCCCAGCGACGAGAGCGCACGTCAACCGAATTCCACTTGCCATAGCGTTGATCCATGTCGCGCCAGCAACAGCCCGATCGGAGCACATGGAGCATTCCATTGAAATAGCGTCGATTGTCATAGGAAGGGCGCGCACGTCTGCCGCGTTCGGCGGGAAGCAGTCGCTGGATGATCTGCCATTCCCAATCCAACAGATCGCCACGGACCAAAACTGCCTCCTAAACGCAAAAACTCCTTGGCCCGCTTGATCGACAATGCATCCTGTCAACGGCCTTGCTAAAGCACTCCGAACCAAGAGAAAGCGGTCGATCGGTTCAGAGTGCTGCGTCAGGCGAAACTGCGAGGAAAGCCTGAGGCCTCGGCAATGAACCATGTCGGGCGAGCGCTGCCAATCGCAAGTCGGTGGGGAAGATATAAGCAGTCACACAATTGCGCCTATCAGCCCCAAGGGTGGGCTGTTCCCGCTGCCCCAGTCTGGTGACGATTGGCACAAGACCGCGTCGGCTTTCAGGGGTGGAGACCGATCGTCCTAGGATCCCGACGCGCTCGCATGATCGACAGCGGTCCGTCATTGAGCAGGTCGATCGACGCTTTGCAGGACTTTTCCCTGCATTGCGCAATGATGCTGCGTTCTGTCCTGTTTGTTTACCGGAAAGCAAAGTCCGGCATCTCAGGCGAGCAGGGCGCTGAGATCATGGGCATGATCGTTGCCATCGCGCAGATCAAGCTCGGATTCGACATGATCAAGATGATGAGACATCAGGTGGACAGCTTTGTCCCGCTGCTGGCTGGCGATCGCTTCGACAATTTCTGCATGTTCATCGGGTCCGCAATTAAACTGGTCGGTGTTGCGATAGACGGCGGTGATCAGCGAGGTCCGCGAGACCAGGTCGCGCATCATGGGCGAAAGAAAATTGGAGTGTGCGAGTTCTGCCAGCAGCAGATGAAAACCGCCGGATAATCTGATGATGTCGGTGGTGATATTGCGGCTATTGGCCACGCGTTCCTTGGCAACATGATCCTGGAGCCGTTTTATGTCGGCGCGTGTGGCGGATCGGCAAAGATGTTCGACCACGCAACGCTCCACCGTGCGCCGCACGAAGAACACGTCGCGGGCTTCCCGGACGGTTGGCTTGCAGACGAAGGCGCCGCGATTGGGCAGGATATCCACCAGTCCCTCGCGTTTGAGGGCGGCGAGCGCCTGCCGGATACGCGCACGGCTGACCTTGAAGATGGTCGCCATTTCCTCTTCTTTGAGCTGGACGCCAGGGCGCAGGCGCCGCTCGGCGATCGACAGCCAGACTTTCTCGACAATATGCTGTGTTGACGCGTCCCTCTGCCCTGCCATGAGCCCTCCTCCCCTTCTGCATCAACAAGCGCGCTGCAGAAGAAAAAGTCAACCATCATGGCAAGGTAAAGGGGACAAAATTGTCTACAATAAGCCGCGATTTCCGGCTATGCGATCCGTTTGGTCAAAATAGGGCCCTTGCTGAGCGGGTAGTCGTAACTGTTGACCTTTGAGGTCGCATAGCCCGCACCGACCAGGGCTTCGGCCATCTTGACTGCTGCGGTTACACCGTCAATGACTGGAACACCGGTTGCGTGTTTAAGGCGCGTGCATAGCGACGACATGCCGGCGCAGCCGAGCACGATGGCTTCGGCGCCATCCTCATCCCTGGCGCGTTTGATCTCTAAAATCAGCAATTGTTCGGCCCGCTCGCGCTCCTCTTCCAGAGCCAGAACCGGCAAATCGATCGCCCGCACCTTGCGGCAATGGCGCTCCGCGCCATAAGCGGTCACCAGATCCTCGATGATAGCGACCGAGCGCGGCAATGTGGTGATGACCGAAAAGCGCCGGCTGATGGTCATTGCAACCTGGATCGCCGCCTGACAAATGCCGATCACCGGCCCTGCCGCTACCTCGCGCGCGGCGTTAAGGCCCGGATCATCGAAACAGGCAATGACAAAGGCATCGACCCCCTGGCTCTCACCCTTGCGGATTTCCGCAAGCATGGAGGGCACTGCCAGAGCCTCGTCCGCGCCCCCTTCGATACTGGCAGGCGTATCCAATGGATTGGTGGCCGAGAGCCGGGTCTGGCTCTGCTTGACCAGCAAGGCGCTGGCGAGCGCCTGTTGTGTCATGGAGGCGGTGGAATTGGGATTGATCAAGTGAATATGCATGCTGAAATTCTCTGTTGCCTGGCTGCGGGTCTATCGGTCCGGCTTGCTGAAATTACCGATCGGCGGGGCTTTCAAAACAAATTGACGGTCTGAGGTAAGATAGTTATCGGCGTGTAATCGGGCGATCGGCTGGTAGAATTCGGGATCGACATAATGGCCTTCGGCGTCCAGACAATTGCGGCGGACATGCATCTGCACCACCTCGCCCAGAACCAGCGTGCGCCGCGGATAATCGATGAGCCGCTCGACCCGACACTCAAAGACACAGGGCGCTTCGAGTGGATAGGCGGCATCGATCTTGCTGCAGGGCTGCGCGGTCAATCCTGCCATTTCCATTTCATCGACCTCAGTGTCAAAACCCAGTCCGCAGACCAGCATCTGCTGCGACAGCGCCATGTCGACCATGCTGATGGCGAAATCGCCAGAGCGGCGAATATTGGCCATGGTGTCCTTTTCCTCTCCCGACAGCCGCGGCTGGATGCCAAGAACGACGATCGCCGGATCGTGCGAGAAAACATTGAAGAAACTCATCGGCGCAGCGTTGTTGTGCCCGGCAGCCGAGCGTGTTGTGACCAGCGCGATCGGACGCGGACCAATGAAGTTGGTCAGCAGACGATAGCGGCTTTGCGGGTCGAGGTTCTCGAAGTCAAATTCCATGGGCAGCCCAGACTGTGATAAAATCATCTACAAAACTATCTTTTATTGTCGACAATAAAGCAACTGTATAAATGTGCGAGTTGACTTTTTCCCGCACATGACGATTGTCGAATCCAACACGGAGAAGTCTTAATGAATGCAGCAACGGCCATGTCGATCGAACAGATCGTCGAGAAAGTCTGGCTTTCGATCGCCGAGCGGCGATTGCGGCCTGGCATCCAGCTCAAGGAAGAACAGCTTGCCTCTATTTTCAGTGTCAGTCGCGCCCGCATTCGCCAGGCGCTGATGGTGCTTGAACGCGATGGGCTTGTGACGATGATCCCCAATCGCGGCGCCTTTGTCAGCAAACCGACCGTGCAGGAAGCGCGTGATGTGTTTTCGGTGCGACAGGCGGTGGAGCGCTGCATCATTGAGCGGCTGTGCGGCTCGCAGCTCAAGGACAGTGTCAAGCGATTGCGCGCGCATGTCGAGCTGGAGCGGATTGCCAATGCCGAAGACAGCACCACCGACATCATCAAACTTTCCGGCGGGTTTCATCTTCTGTTGGCTGAACTCACCGGATCTGACTTTCTGTTTGCCACCATGCGGGATCTGATTTCCCGCAGTTCGCTGATCACCGCGATTTATCGCAATACCGACCGCTTCAATTGCGGTCCGGACGAACATGCTGAAATCGTGAAGGCAATTTCGGCAAAGGCGGTAGATAAAGCGGTTCATTTGATGGCCCATCATCTTGAGCATGTGGAATCCGAGCTTGATCTGAGCGAGATCCGCGAGCTGTCTTACGATCTGCGCACGGCGCTGGCGTAACGGGGACGGTGCCGGTTTTGCCGGCGCCGATTGACGGGCGCTCAAATCTCCATTTCCACCAGGTGGCAGGCCACGCGGGTCTTGTTGGGGAGGAGCTGCATTGCCGGCGCTTCCCGTGCGCAGCGTTCGATAGCGAAGGGGCAGCGCGGATGGAAGGTGCAGCCCGACGGTGGCTTCAACGGGCTCGGCACCTCACCTGTCGTCGGCTCACGATTGCGGTTGGGTGCAGCAATATTGGGGATCGTCTGCAACAACAGCTTGGTATAGGGATGACGGGGTGCGGCAAAAAGTTCTTCGGTCTCGCCCTCCTCGACAATCCGTCCAAGATACATCACGGCAATCCGGTCAGACATGTGGCGGACAACGCTCATGTCATGGCTGATGAACAGATAGGTCAAACCAAGTTCGTCCTGCAGGCGGCGCATCAGATTGAGCACCTGCGCCTGCACGGACACGTCGAGGGCTGAGGTCGGTTCATCGCAAACCAGGAACTCTGGCTCGCTGGCCAAGGCGCGGGCGATCGAAATGCGCTGACGCTGGCCGCCTGAAAATTCATGTGGGAATTTCTCGCCATCGGAGACCGAGAGCCCGACAATGGTGAGCAGTTCCTCGACGCGTCCGGTGATTGCGGAGGCCGTGGCACGCAGCTTCAGCTCACGCAGTGGTTCCGCAATGATATTCTTGACCCGCCAGCGCGGATTGAGAGAAGCGTAGGGGTCCTGGAAAATCATCTGCGCCGATAGCGGTGCCCCGCTTTTGCCTGGTGCAAAGCGCATGCCACCGCTTGTGGCGGGATAAAGACCGGTAACCAGGCGCGCGACTGTCGACTTGCCGCAACCGCTTTCCCCCACAATACTCAGGCAGCCGCCCGCCGGCACTGTGAAACTGATGTCATTGACAGCCTTGAGATATTGCTTGGGTTTGCGTTCCACCAGGCGGTTGAGCCAGGGCGCCGACACATCGAAGGTCTTGACGAGCCGCTCGACCGTCAAGGCCGGTTGATTGTTTGCATGGATCGTCATGCGGTGCCTCCTGCATTGAGCCAGCATGCGCTGGCGCTCGCTTCAGAAAATATCAGTTCCGGTCTTTCGCGATGGCAGCGTGGGCCTGCGCTTTTGCAGCGTGGATTAAAGGCGCAACCGTCTGGGATCGCATCCAGGCGCGGCATTGAGCCATCGATCTGGTTGAGTTTCTCGACCCGTGCGCCCAATGACGGGATCGACGCCATCAAACCCTGGGTATAGGGATGGCGTGGCTGGTGCAGCACCTGTTCGACAGGCCCCACTTCGATGAGCCGTCCGGCATACATGACCGCGATGCGGTCGGCGGCTTCAGCAATCACCCCCATATCGTGGGTCACCAGCATGACGGCGGTTTGCTTTTCCTTGCAGAGTTTGCGCAACAGCGAGATGATCTGCGCCTGGATCGACACATCAAGAGCGGTGGTCGGCTCATCGGCAATCACCAGTTTGGGCGATGCCGCAAGCGCAAGTGCGATCACCACACGCTGGCGCATGCCGCCAGAAAACTGATGCGGATAATGATTGACGCGCTCTTCGGGCGAAGGAATGCCGACATCCCGCAAAAGCTGCACGGCGCGTTCGCGGGCCTGCGCCTTGTTCAGACAAAGATGCCTGCGGATGGTTTCATCGAGCTGCGCGCCGACGGTAAACAGCGGATTGAGCGAGGTGAGCGGGTCCTGGAAGATTGCGCCGATCTCCCGGCCGCGAATTTTCTCCATGGCCCGGTCGTCAAGCGTATCAATGCGCTGCTGTCCAAGCCAGACCTCACCGCCAGCAATATGGCCGGGTCGCTCGAGCAGCCCCTGGATCGCCAGGCCGGTCATAGACTTTCCGGCGCCCGATTCACCCACCACACCGAGGATTTCACCAGGGCGAATGGACAGGCTGACATCGGAAAGTGCGGTGACGGTGCCACGGCGGCCGGGAAAATCAACACGAAGATTGCGGACTTCGACGACGGCTTTCTGTGTCTCAATCATGGGGATTGCCCTCGAGCGGATAGCTGGGTGGAAAGATGTCGGCGACGGGCGGATTGCCAAAGCTGCGCTCGGGATATTTGGCAATAAGGCTGTCAAACTGCGCCTGCGCACTCTCCCGCGCCGCAATCAGATCAAAGCCTGCCAGCTTGCGATCGAGCATCGAGAGGCGGCCATCGACAAACACGGCCTGGGTGATCTTGCCCGATCCGCCGGTTATGATGGTGGTAATCGGATCGATGGAGGGCGCCATGCAACTGTCATCGAGGCGGAAGACGGCGATATCTGCCCGCGCCCCTTGCGACAAATGTCCCAGATCCGTCCGCCCCAGAGCCTTCGCGCCGCCAAGGGTCGCCGCATCAAACAGATCTGCGCAGCGCAGACGATCGGGCGCCTGATCGGCGACCCGGCCGGTGATGAGACCGGCCAGAAGGTTCATCAGCATATCAGGCGGGGTTGTATCGGTCCCCATCGCGATGTTGATGCCGCGGCTGCGACAATCGGAGAAGGATTTGAGGATCGACCCGCCCCGCCCGGAAACCAGTGGGCAATGGACGATGGAAACGCCGTTCTGGGCATAAAGATCGAGATCTTGGTCGGTCGCATTGGTCGCATGGGGTGCGATGAGACGCTCGCTCAACAAACCGTGTTCTGAAAGCCAGACCGGGGCAGTTGAACCATGCAGTTGTTGCACTGTTTCCACTTCCATTGCGCCTTGCGCCATGTGCAGGCGAAATTTGCATCCCAGATCGCGCGCGGCCGCATCGGTGCGCTTGAGCAGTTCAAGGGTCGAGGTCTCCACCCGGTCTGGAGCGAGCATGCCGCGGATCAGATCGCCATGACGGCCGCTCTGGCGCTCGATATAGGCGATTGCATCGTTCAAGCCCTGAAAGCCACGTTGTTCGTCAAACACCGGAACGATCCGACCCGGGGCTTCGAGCACCATGCCGCCGGAGCGGTAGGCGGGACTGAGATAAACGCGCAGACCCAGATCGCCGGCAGCGTCGGCTGCAGCATCGAATTCCGCGACCGTTTCCCCCCATTGCCGATAAAACAGCGAGGCGATTGGCGCAGCGGTGGTGATCCCGTTTACCAGCAGTTGCGCGAAGGCGAAGCGTTTCTGGAACGCCAGTTGCTTCTCGCTATACATTTCATAGGGACCGGCATCGACGTAGCTGCGTGGCCATACCCGGCCCTTGGCCCAGCCGGGATGATGGTCGATGCCAAGAATAGTGGTGTCGAGATCAGACAGCGCGTCGAGATCGATCAGTCCGGGACTGATCAGGGCACAGCCGAAATCGATCCGGCGAGCGACTTCACCGGTAAAATTATGGCCGACAAACAGGATTTCACCGTTTTCAAACACCACTTCGCCGTGTCTGAGCAGCCGATGCCCGCCATCCTTGTGACCAACCACCCAGTCGGCGGTGATCCATGTGCGCCCGTTAGGTCTTTCGCCGAGCACCAGCGCCTGCAAATCCGGGGTCATCATGGCATCTCCACCACGGCTACACCGTTGCGTGCGCTCACGCGACCATTCTTGACCACCAGCGGACGCGGCGCCACATCGACGACGGCATGCGCCAGTGTTTCACCGGTCAATAGGGTGAAATCGGCGTTGCAGCCAACGGTGAGACCGTAGTTTTTTAGCCCCATGACATCGGCACCGCCCTGCGAGACAATGTGGAGCAGATGCTCGAGGTCATCATCGGAGCGCACACCATTCTTCATGCCGATGATCCGGGCACGATCAAGCATGTCGGGCTGTCCCCAGGGTCCCCAAGTGTCGCGAATGCCATCACAACCGCCGCCAATGCGCACGCCCGCTTCCTTGAGCCGCCTGATCGATGGCACAGTGGCCGACGGCGCGCCGGTGGTCAGGATGGCGACATCGAGCAGGGCGATCTGTTCGATCAGCTGGCCGACCCGCAGATAGTCATTCATGCCAAGCGCGAAGGCGTGGCTGATCGCCACCTTGCCTTGCATGCCATGCGCGCGGATACGCTCGAAAATCAGCTCCATGGTAAAGGCGCCCAGATCACCGGTTTCATGCAGGTGGATATCGATGGGCACCCCATGCTTTGTAGCGAGGGCGAACAGGATATCGAGCTGGCCCTTCGGGTCACGATCGATCCCGCATGGATCAATCCCGCCGAGCACTTCGCAGCCCTGACGTAAGGCTTCGTCGAGCAAGTCCTTCGTGCCCGGCATGACCATCAGGCCGGATTGCGGGAAAGCGACGATTTCAATGTCGATGATGTCTTTGAGTTTCTCACGGGTTTCCCACACACCTTCCACCAGCGACAGGCCATGGGTGGGATCAATATCGACATGACTGCGGATATGGGTGCCGCCATGGGCGGCGAGACCGATGGCATGGCGCATTGATTGTCGGTGCGGATCGATGCCGATTTCAAGGCGGTTGTCGCGTTCAAAATCGATCCGCTCGCGCAGGATGGCAGCACGGTTGTTGACGTGCCAAGGCATGCCCCAGGT
Organism: Brucella sp.; assembly: GCF_032066345.1. Lineage (NCBI taxonomy): Bacteria > Pseudomonadati > Pseudomonadota > Alphaproteobacteria > Hyphomicrobiales > Brucellaceae > Brucella > Brucella sp. Next base: position 140,545 of record NZ_DAMBKZ010000006.1, on the reverse strand, counting down.
CGTCTTGTCGAGATGGGTATGGGCGTCGATCAGCCCGGGGGCGACAATGGCGCCCTCGCCATCTTCGACCGCCATACCGGCTTCTCCCTCAAGCTGACCGAAGCCGGCAATTTTGCCGTCCCGGATCAGCATGTCACAGCGCTCTCCCGCCATCGGGCGGATGTTGCGGAGCAAAAGATCGTTCATATGGCTTACCTCAGTTTTGGATTAAGAGCATCGCGCAGCCAGTCACCGAGCATATTGACGGCAACCACGAGCAGGCAGAGCTGAATGACGGGAAACACCACGATCCACCAGGAGCCGGAGAACAGGAACTGATTTCCGATACGGATCAGCGTTCCCAGTGACGGCTGGCTCGGCGGCATGCCGATACCCAGGAAGGAGAGTGTCGCCTCGGTCAGGATCGCCATCCCGAAATTCAGCGTCGCGGCGACCATGATGGGTGTGAGGGTGTTGGGCAGGATATGCTGGGCCATGATCCGCCGCGCCGGCACTCCGATCAGCCGCGCTGCCGAAACGTAATCCTTGCCGGTTTCGACGATCGCCTGGGCGCGCACGGTGCGCGCATATTGCACCCAGGCCGAAAGCGAGATCGCCAAGATCAGCACGGCGGAAGCGCCAATCTCACGCAGGCTCACCGGCAACATCTGGCGGACAACCGTCGACACCAGAATGGCGACAAGAATGGTTGGAATGGATAATGTGATATCGCCAAAGCGCATTAGCAGATTATCGATGAAACCACCGAAATAGCCTGAGATGAGGCCAGCGGTCAGCCCGATGATCAGCGAGAGGATCACCGATGCGATGCCGATGACGATCGAAATCCGCGTCCCATAGAGAATGGCCGACAGCATGTCGCGTCCCTGGGTGTCGGTGCCGAGCAGGAACGGCCATTCACCGCCCTCCTCCCAGAGCGGCGGCAATTCCGCCTTCCACATATCAAGCGCAGCCCCATCATAGGGGTTTTGCGGGGCGATCAATGGTGCAAAGATTGCGGTCAGGATCAGCACTGCCAGAAGGGCTGCACTGACCATCGCGGTCTTGCTATGGGTAAATGACCACCAGAGATCACTTTTGCTGATACGGCTCAACAGCGAGGCGCGCGCAACGGGATTGGCGGGTGAGGTGCTCATGACATTAGTCTCCCGTTTGATCAGCGAGCGGTGCGCAAGCGCGGATCGATGACTGCATAGGCAACATCAACCAGGGTGTTGAGCACGACGAAAATGAAGGAAATGATGCACAGATAGGCCGCCATCACCGGAATATCGAGAAATGTGACGGCCTGGATGAACAACATGCCCATGCCCGGCCATTGGAAGACTGTTTCGGTGATCAGCGCGAAGGCAATCAGCGAACCGATATTCATCGCGGTCATCGTGACAACCGGCATCAGGCAGTTGCGCAGGGCATGGCTGAAATAAATCCGCCAGCGCGGGATCCCGCGGGCACGCGCGAATTTGACATAGTCGGATCGTAGCACCTCGAGCATTTCCGCGCGCACGAGACGCATGACCAGCGTGACCTGATAAAGCGAGAGCGCGATGGCGGGCAAGAGGATCGCCAAGCGGCCCGATGGGGTGAGAAGACCGGTGGACCATCCACCGAGCTGAACGACATCCCCGCGCCCGAAGGCTGGAAACCAGCCAAGCGAGACTGAGAACACCAGGATAAGCAGGATGCCGACCACGAAGCTTGGCAAGGAGACCCCGACAATCGACAGAAACTGCAGACCCTCCGTATACCATTTTCCGCGTTTGATGGCGGTGAGAACCCCCAGTGGCAATCCGAGCAGCAAGGAGATCAGCGTTGCCACGAACACCAGTTCCAGTGTCGCTGGAAAGCGCTCGGCGATCAGGCTGAGCACATCCTGGCCGTTGCGGTAGGATATACCGAAATTGCCCTGGGCTGCATTGACCACAAAGCGGCCATATTGGGTCATCAGGCCATCGTTAAGGCCCAGGCGCTCACGCAGATTATCGCGGTCTGCTTGCGTCATCTGCTCATTGGCCATCATTTCGACCGGGTCGCCGGCCAGCCGGAAGATCAGGAAGGCGAGCAAGGCGACGGCCAACATCACCATGACAGCGTTTGCCAGGCGCTTAATGATAAAAACCAGCATAAAATTCCCTCGGTAACAGCGGGGCGCGCCGGGGGCATGCCCCCCGGCGCATCACAAGTGGATTATGGGGCAAAATGCGTCAGCCAGTGACGCGGCTTGTTGTCTGGCAATTGCACGATCTTGTCGATCTTCTTCGACATGACCCATGCCATTGGCTGCTGGTGCAGCGGCAGCATCACAATCTCGTCCTTCGCCATTTCAAGCGCCTTCGTTTGGACTGACAGCCGGTTTTCGCGATCCATGTCGGTGGATGCTTCATTGATCAGCTTGTCAATCTCCGGATAGCTCCAGCCACCCCAGTTGAAGACACCGGCATTGGCTGATTTGGTCGCGATCATCTGCAGCAGGATCGAATAGCTGTCGAGCATCGGCTCGGTTGCCCAACCGATCAGATAGACATCTGCCTTGCCGCCGGTCCGCTTGGGTGCCTGCGCTGCGGTCGGCGCAATGTCGAGCTGCGGTTTGAAACCGCCACGGCTCAACATATTGACCATGCCCTGGCACAGTTCCTCCTCGTTGACATAGGCGTCGGTGGTGCAGACCAGCGTGAAGGGGAAGTCCTGCGCGCCCGCATCGGCAAGGAGCTTTTTCGAGAGCTCGGGATCATAGGCGAGCGTGGTGTCGAGTTGTGGGGTATAACCGGGGATTTCCGGGGCGATCACCGCACCGGCTGTGCGCGACTTGCCGCGCATGATCCGCTTCTGGATAAGATCGCGATCAAGCGCATGCGCGAAAGCCTGTCTGACGCGCAGATCATTGAACTTGTTTGGGGAACCGTCAGCAAGCGCGGGCTTGCGATTGAAGCCAACCATGACCGTGCGAAGATCGGTGCGCTCGAGCACGCTGAGTTCAGGCTGTGCCTGTAGACGCGGCAGGTCCTGGGACGGCGCGTTTTCCGTGAAATTGATTTCGCCGGAAAGCAGAGCCGCCACCCGCGTTGCGGCAGAGGTGATCGGGGTGAATTCTATCCGGTCAATATTGGATTGCGACTGGTCCCACCAGGCCGGGTTCTTGACCAGTACGGTTTTTGAATCGGGCACACGGCTTTCAAGCTTGAAGGGTCCGGTGCCATTGGTGTTATAAGTGGCATAGCCCTCGATCTTGGCACCGACATCGGTGGGCTTTTCTGAATTGTTGGTCTTCAGCCAACCGGCGTCAAAGATATGGATATTGGTCAGGTCGTTAAGAAGCAGCGGATAAGGACCGCTCAATTGGATATCAACGGTATGATCATCGACCTTGCTCGCCGATTTATAGGCGGGCAGGTTACCGCGCAAGGGTGAGACCGGATCACTGACCCGCTTGAGCGAAGCGATCACATCATCGGCAGTGAATTCGGCACCATCGTGGAAAGTGACGCCCTTGCGCAGATGAAAGCGCCAGGTGGTGTCGGAGATGTTTTCAAAGGATTCAGCGAGCGCTGGCTCGATCTTCAGATCGGCGTCGTAGCGGACAAGGCCTTCATAGACATGATTGAGAAAGGAAAGTGTGTAACTATCCCCATAGGAATAGGGATCTAGCGAATAGATATCGCGCGACGCCCCCCATTTGAGTGTTTCGGCATGACCTGACAATGTCAGGCTCGCCAGCACGACGGCCGCGAGGCCCGGTCTGTTCAACATTGATTGCTCCGCTTCTGGAAATTTGCGCCCCCTTTGCGGGGATCTGTTCTTCCTGCATCTCCACACCATGATGGGTGCGGCGACGTAACTGCTGCGTGCCGCATGCACGGCTTGCATTGAATGTGATTTCCTCCCTCACTGATGATCCTGCCTTTGTGGCTTTGCTTGTGGACCAAGGGCAACATAAGTCTATTAGCAAAAAGTTGTCAACGTGATTGTTGACAATATTTGCATGTTTGCGCGCGATACATGTCGACAAAAATGCCAGCGCGCATTTTCCCTGATCAGACCTCCCAGAGAGGATAGCTGGATTGGAAGATGTCTTCGAGCGGGGGGTGTTGCCAGCTGCGATCGGAATATTTGCGGATCAGCCCTTCATATTGCTGCTGTGCCCTGATCCTTGCCGCACGCATATCGATACCGGCGACTGCACCCGAGAGCATTGAGAGGCGGCCGTCGACGAAAACCGCCTCGGTTACCTTGCCCGAACCGCCGGTGAGGAGTGTGGTGATCGGGTCGACGCTGGGGGTCATGAAAATATCATCGAGGCGAAACACCGCTATGTCGGCTTTTGCGCCGGTCTTGAGCCGCCCAATATCCGTGCGCCCCAGCGCCTGAGCACCGCCCAGCGTAGCAGCATCAAACAGATCTCGGGAGAAGGCGGCATCCGACGCCTTTTCCCCGATCCGGCAGGCGATCAGGCCAACAAGCAGGTTCATCAGCATGTCGGGGGGTGCGGTGTCGGTTGCCATGCCGATATTGATGCCGCGCGCGCGGCAGGCGGCGAAGGAATGGAGCATGCTGCCCATCCGGGCGGAGACCAGCGGTGAATGGGCAATTGAAACGCCATGCTCGGCATAGAGGTCGAGATCGCAAGATGAGGCATGCGTGGCATGGGGGGCGTAAAGCCGCTCGCTCAACAGGTGATGTTTGGCGAGCCATTGCGGCGCCGACATCTTGTGAAGCCGCTGCATGGTGTCACGCTCAAGCTGGCCCTGCGCCATATGGATCCGCACCCGGCAGTCCAGATCCGCAGCCGCCGCCATGGTGCGTTCAAGCAAGGGCAGCGTGCAGGTTTCGATCCGGTCGGGCGTCAGCAGGCCATTGATCAAGCCGTCGAAACCGCCGTGATTGCGCTCGATAAAGCCGATGGCGTCGCGCAGGCCGTCAAGGCCGCGCGCCTCATCAAATACCGGTTCGATCCGCCCGGGTGCTTCCAGAACCATGCCGCCGGAGCGATAGGCAGGACTGAGGAACACCCGCAATCCCAGTTCGCCGGCGGCCGCTGCCGCCGCTTCGAATTCGGTGACCGTTTCCGCCCATTTGCGATAATAGAGCGAGGCGACAGGCGCGGCGCTGGTAATCCCGTTCAGCAGGAGAAGACCGAAGCTGAAACGTTTTTGAAAGGCCAGCTCCTCGTCGGAATACATTTCATAGGGGCCACGCTCTAGATAGGAGCGTGGCCAGACCCGGCCTTTCGCCCAGCCGGGCTGGTTGTCCTGCACCAGGAGATAGGTATCAAGATCGGAAAGGGCATCGAGATCGATCAGTCCGGGGCTGATCAATGCCTTGCCAAAGTCGATGCGGCGGGCCACTTCGCCTGCAAAAGCCGGACCGACATAGAGGATCTGATTGTGTTCAAAGACGATTTCGCCGTTATGCAGCAGACAATGGCCGCCGTTGCGCCAGCCAAGCAGCCATTCGGCGGTCAACAGGGTTTTGCCTTTCGGTCGCCGCCCCAGCGGCAATTGTGCGGCTGCGGAGAGCGGAAGCGATGGGGTGTGCATCGGACTGATCCTGGCGCTTGATGTGCAAAGAGCGCCTCACCGCGGTGAGGCGCTCTTTCCGGTGACGCAGTCGGGGGGATTATTCGGCCATCTTCGTATGCCAATGGCGCGGCTTGTTATCGGCACGGAAATCCACAGCTTCAACCTTTTCAAGCATGCCCCAGGCGATGGGTTGCTGATGCAACGGGATCAGGATTGCCTGATCCTTGGCAATCTTGAGTGCCTGTTCTTCCAGTGCCAGCCGCTTTGCAGTGTCAGGCTCTTCGGCTGCCTTTTTGACCAGATCATCGAGTTCCGGATAGGACCAGCCGCCATAGTTGGAGACACCGGTGGAGCCACTGCGGGTGGACAGCACCTGCGAGAGCAGGGAATAGGCATCAAGCGTTGGCTCATTGGCCCAGCTCAGATTGAACATGTCGGCCTTGCCATTGGTGCGCTTTGGCTGCTGCACGGCGCGCGGCCCCATGTCGATGGTGGGTTCGAAACCGGCGCGCTTGAGCATATTTGCAATGCCCGAACAAATGTCCTCTTCATTGATGCTTTCGTCATTCATGCAGAGATAGGTGAAAGCCAGACCCTTCTGGTTGGCCTCCTCGAGCAATTTCTGCGCGCGTTTTGGATCCGCCGGCTGGTAGACATCCAGTGCCTCGGCATAGCCGGCGATTTCTGGTGCAATCAGCGAGCCGGACGGACGTGCCAGACCGCGCATGATCTTCTTGTTGATGAGATCGCGGTCGATGCTTGCTTCGACCGCCTGACGCACGCGCGCGTCCAGAAACGGGTTGGGACGTCCGTCCTCCAGCTTTTCCTTGCCATTGAAACCAATGAAGACGGTGCGCAGTTCTGTGCGTTTGCTGACCTTGATGCCGGGGGAGGATTCGAGCCGCGGCAGATCCTGAACCGGCGCAGAATCGACCAGATCGATTTCCCCTGACAGCAATGCAGCAACGCGGGTGGCGGCGGACGAAATCGGCACATATTCAATCCGGTCGAGATTGTGCTTCTTTTCATCCCACCATTGCTCGTTGGCTACCAGCACCGTCTTGGCATCGGGAACGCGGCTGTCGAGCTTGAACGGGCCGGTGCCATTGGTGTTGTGGGTGGCGTAATTCTCGGTCTTCGAGGCGATATCGGTTGGCTTTTCTGCCTTGTTGTCGGTGAGCCACTGCGCATTGAACATGAAGATATTGGTCATATCATTGAGGAAGAGCGCGGTTGGCGCTGAAACCTCGATATCCACCGTGAAATCATCGACTTTCTTGACGCCGACATAAAGCGGAATATTGCCACGCAACGGCGAGGTCGGGTCGGCGACACGGTTCATCGATGCGACCACATCATCGGCGGTGAAATCGGCGCCATTGTGGAACTTCACGCCCTTGCGCAGGCTGAACCGCCAGAATTTGTTGTCGATCAGTTTCCATTCGACAGCCAATGCCGGCTCGATCTCGAAATTGGGACCGTAGCGGATCAGTCCCTCATAGATATGGTTGAGAAATGCAAGGTTCGAGGTCGAAGGGACGGAGTCTGGATCGAGAGAATAGATATCGGCCCTGCTTCCCCAGCGCAAGGTTGCAGCATCGGCCGAGGAGACCGCAAGCGGGGCTGCAATTGCCACGGCGCTGAGTGCGGCGATGAGAAACCTGTTGAAACGCGTCATGCTCTTCCCTTCATGAATGACGATCGATCCGTTGCATCGGATTTTGTCGCACTATCATAAGCTGCTTGTGTATTGTCAACGATATTGTTGGCAATTATGAATGAAAACATCAACAGAGGGAAATGTTCAGCCTGGCAGTTCCGACCGGGTCGAACCTAACAAGAGGGGGATGCGATGCAAGGCCTGCTGCTGCTTCATGGGACGATCGTCACCGTCGACGCCGATCGCCGGATTATTGAGGATGGGGGACTGGCGATAGACGGCGACCGGATCGTCGAGATCGGCAGGGCAGCGGATATTGCGGCCCGCCATTCAAGCAAGCAGATCATCGACTGTACCGGCAAGCTGATCATTCCCGGCCTCATAGATGCGCATGGCCATGCGGGTCATGCCTTGATCCGCAGCATTGGCGCCGATACCAATGCGCTGTGGATGAAGATTGTTACGCCGACTTACTATCATTATGTCACCCGCGACTACTGGTATGCGGACGGCCTGGTCTCCGGTCTTGAGCGACTTTGTGCCGGGGTTACGACTGCGGCCAGCATCATCAGTTCGATGCCGCGCAGCGACGATCCGCAATTTGCCATCAATCATGCGCGTGCCTATGCGGAGCTCGGGCTGCGCGAGATTATCTGCGTTGGTCCTGCAGGCCTGCCCTGGCCGCAATCGGTAACGCGGTGGGAGAGCGGACAACCGCAGCGTCGGGAGGTGGATTTTGAAGACATGCTTGCGGGTGCGGAGAGCGTGATTGACACACTCAATGGGACAGCCGATGGACGGATCAAGGTATTCTTGACACCTTTTACCATTGTGCCCTCGGTGGAACCCTCCAACGCATCGACACCGGATTGTGCCGTTTGTCTGACGCCGCAGGACCGTATGCAGGCCCGCCGCATTCGCGAGACGGCGCGCAAATGGGGAATACGCATTCATTCCGACGCCTTTGCCGGTCAGGTGCGAATGGCGTTTCAGGATAAGGAAAATGCCTTGCTCGGCCCCGATGTGCATCTGCAGCACTGCTGGGGGATCTCACACGAAGAAATCGACATTCTGGCTGAGACAGGCACGCATGTGACCCACGCACCACCCGGCCGCTCGACACCAATCATGCAGATGATGGCGCGCGGCGTGTCGATTGCCCTCACATCGGACGGTGCCGCGCCAAGCCGTCATTTCGACATGTTGCAGATCGCCCGCATCGCGCAGGCGACCCAGCATGTCCTGCACAATCATGATCGCTATATTCTGCCGCCCGGCAAGGTCTTCGAGATGATCACCATTGATGCGGCTCGCGCGATCGGCATGGAGCATGAGATTGGATCGCTTGAAAGTGGCAAGAAAGCCGATATCGCGATCATCGATATGCGTAAACCACATCTAACCCCCAACTGGATGCCGGTCCACCGCTTGATCCACCAGGTGCTTGGCAGCGATGTGGACACGGTGATTGTTGACGGCAAGATCTTGATGCGGGACGGCAAGGTGCTGACCGTCAATATGCAGGAGGCTCTGGACTTTGGAGAAAGTGAGGCCCGGGCGCTTGTGATGAGAGCCGGCCTGTCCTCGCATATGCATGATCCCGGCTGGGGTCAGTTGCATCGGGTGTTCTCAAGCCCGGTCAAAGTCCCGGTCGCGCCCGAGATCTGACGGCGCCACTCGCGCCCGTGGGGGTGGAGCCCTTTAATGCAGCCTGCAGCAGCCCCGCACCGCAGACGCAACCCGATCCCTTTACAGACCCGCCTTTTGCTGAGACGGGCCGCTGTCTGCTGTCAAACGGGCTGGGTCGCGCGGACATAATGGGTTGGACTGACCTTGATGATCGGCAGGGCCACAGGCACGAAATCCGGCGATCGCACCGCACTGGGAATTTCATCGGACAATGGTTCGCGCGCGATCGAACGCCGCGCTGGATCGGCCACCGGCACGGTGGAAAGCAGTTTGCGCGTATAGGGATGCTGGGGATTGCCGAAGACGGAGCGGCGATCGCCGATCTCGACGATTTCGCCCAGATACATCACTGCGACGCGATGGGCGATGCGCTCGACGACCGCCATGTCGTGACTGATGAACAGGATTGCGATCCCCATATCCTGCTGCAGGTCCATCAACAGATTGATGACCTGGGCTTGAATTGTCACATCAAGCGAGGCCACGGCTTCGTCAGCGATCATCAGGCGGGGATCAAGCGCCAGAGCGCGGGCAATACAGATCCGCTGGCGCTGACCACCGGAAAAGGCATGCGGATAGCGCTCAAGATACTCGCTCGGAAGATTGACCTTGGCCAGCAGATCAGCTGCGCGCGCCCGCAGCGCAGCGGAACCGCCCAGCCGATGCACGCGCATGGGGTCGATCAATGCCTGGGCAATGGTCATGCGCGGATTGAGTGAGGAGAAAGGGTCCTGAAAAACCATCTGTGCTTCACGGCGAAATCGTCGCAGATCTCTGTTTGATGCGCCGACCAGCTCGGTTCCCTGATAGCGGATCGACCCTGATTGCGGTCGATCAAGCTGCATGATGCTGCGCGCGACAGTGGATTTGCCGCAACCCGATTCTCCCACCAGCGCCAATGTTTCGCCGGGGAAAATATCGAAGGAAACATTTTCGACCGCGTGAACGCGGCCCGTGGTGCGGCCGAGCAGACCGCCTTTCAGGTCGAAGCGGGTGACGAGCTCCCGCACTTCGATCAGCGGCTTTTTGGCCTGTGCCAGATGTTGGATCGTGTTCATTGCGCCGCCCCCGTGAGTGCTTGTTCCTCCTCATAGACAAGCAAAGGGAATTTTTCCGGCCCCTGCTTGTCAGCCATGCTGCCCAGACGCGGCACTGCCGAAATCAGCGCGCGGGTATAACGATGTTTGGGATTGTTGAAGATATCATGGACGGGTCCCGTCTCGACGATCTCGCCCTTCAGCATCACGCAGACACGGTCGGCGATTTCGGCCACCACTCCCATGTCGTGGGTAATGAACAAAACCGCCATGCCGATCTCGCGTTGCAGCGCGCGAACCAGGTCGAGGATCTGGGCCTGGATGGTGACATCAAGGGCGGTGGTGGGTTCGTCGAGGATCATCAGCGAGGGTCGGCAGGCCAGGGCCATCGCGATCATCACACGCTGGCGCATGCCGCCGGAAAGCTGGTGCGGATATTGATCGAGCCGACGTTCCGCATCGGGCACCCGCACCAGTTTGAGCACATTGAGCGCAATCTGTCTGGCCTCGCGCGCTGTCTTCTTCTGATGCCGGATCACCGCTTCCATGATCTGATCGGCGACCGTAAAAACAGGATTGAGACTGGACATCGGGTCCTGAAAGACGATCGACAGCTCAAAGCCACGCAAGGCTTCGATACGCTTGTCCGACAGTTTTGTGAGATCGACGATCGAGTGATCCTTCATGCGCATCAAGATCCGGCCACCGGTGATCCTGGCTCCATCAAATTCGGTCAGCCGCATGATTGTCATTGCGGTCACGGATTTGCCGGAACCGGATTCGCCAACCAGCGCCAGTGTTTCGCCGTGGCTAATCTGCAGCGAGACATTCTTGACAGCCCGCACCGGATTTGCCGCATCGGGTGCAAAACAGACATCAAGGTTCTCGACCGAGAGAATGACAGTGTCGGGCAGAGTGGCACTGCTGCTGGATGATCTGGTCAAATTGTGTTCCCCTGCGATTTTTCGCGTTTTGCCAATCTAACCCTTGCTGCGACGATGGTGTCAACACGCAAGCGACGCAGCCGGGATGGGTGAGTGCAGATTGCGCCGTCATTGATGGCACCGGCCCGGCTATTGCCTGCGAAAAGCCCCCGGTCAGATTGACTGCAAAAAGGTTATGCATAATTTGCATTACCGTCTCTGTTTTCGCATGACGGTGTCTTGATCCCCTAGCGCAGTCGCAGAGCGGGATCGGTGACGCTGCGCAAATGGCTTTGATTGTCGACGAGCTGGTTCCAGAATGCCTCGACATCGCGGTTTTTTGCGCCGGCGCGGCGGAAGATCCGGATCTCCATTTCCAGCGCCATTTGCTGGCCGCCAATCTGCACCAAATGACCCTGATTGATCGACTTCTGGACGCAGATCTGCGGCAGCCAGGCGATGCCGTGTCCGGCGATTGCCATTTCCTTGAGGCTGACGGCGAGAGAGGATTGATAGACGGTGCTCAGATTGGGCGGATGGCGGCGGCGCGACTGGATAAGCGAAATCAGCTTGCCGAGATAGCCGTCGTTCCACGAATAGGAGAGATAGGGGATTTTCGTCCCCTCCGGCACGTCAAGATCAAAAAGCGGTTTGCCGTCAGGATCGGCGCCTGAAACGAGGATCAGGCGATCCTTGCCGATCTGCAGGGATTCAAATGGACCGGCTTCGAGAACCGGCGGGCCATCGGGATGATCATAGATGATCGCGAAATTGCATTTGCCTGATGACAGATGTTCGATGCATTCCAGGAAATCGGCGGTATGCATGCTGCTGCGAACCGGAGTATCTGCGCCCTGGCAGCGCGAAATCCAGTCGGGAAAGAAATAGATTGCCAGCGTGTGAAACGCAGTGAACGTCAAGAGTTGCGAGCTAGCGCCGGCGACATTGCGGCAATCGGTGCGCAATCGATACATGTCACGCACGAGTTCCTGGCATCGCGGTACGAACATGTTCCCGGCGCTGGTGAGATGCACCGGATAGGTGCTGCGGTCGAGAAGGTCTGCGCCGACCCAGTTTTCCAATGACCGGATGCGGCGACTGAATGCCGGTTGGGAAATATTCCTTGCCGCAGCAGCGGTCGAGAAGTTCCGCGTTGCCACAATTTCCAGGAAGTCTTCGAGCCAGGCGAGCTCCATCGCAACCTCATGCGTTCTTTGCATAGTTCATTCTAACTACGCATTGGACAGCAGCGCAAGTGTGCTCCTAGCCTGAGAAAAAATAAAACAAGATCGAAGATCGAAATAGGGGAACTATCCATGAAACTTGCTTTGGCACTGGCCCTTTCCTGGGGCCTTGGCCTGGCGGCAGCGCCAGCTGTTGCCCAGACCAAAAATCCGGGAACCTTTGTGTTTTTGTGGACCGACGACGTGCAGTCGTTCGATCCCGCCTATATTGCCAACACGCCGAGCTCCTACGGCGCGTTGAATGTCTATAGCCGGTTGCTCAATTACAATGGATCGGAAATCTCGGAATTTGTGCCGGCGATTTCAAGCGCGGTGCCAAGCCTTGACAATGGGTTGATCAAGAACGGCGATGATGGCTCGATCACCTATAGCTTTCCTATCCGCAAGGACATCTATGCCCATAAGGTCGGCATCAAAGGGGATGACGGCAAGATCAGCTGGCAGGCCTATGATGGGCTGACAGAGGATCAGAAGGCAAAGATTGAACCCGGCTACGGGCAGATCACCCCTGAGGATGTGCGCTATTCCCTGCTGCGGGCGATCCTGATGGGGCAGTCCTGGATGTCCAATGCGATCACTGAAGTGGTGACGGCGGGCAAATATCCGGACATCACCAAATGGGTGGAGACGGAAGCCAACGTCAAGAATATCAATGATGCCGGACCGGAGGCCTTGCGCAAGGTCTATGATCAGCTGGCCTCCCAGATCACGGTGGAAGGCGACAATGTCGTGCTGAAGCTGCCAAAATCCTTTCCTGCGACGCTTGGGGTTCTCGCCCTGCCCTTTGGTGCTTCGATCGTTGACAAGGAATGGGTTGCCTCGGTGGGCGGCTGGGATGGTGATGGCGACAGCTGGAAGAAATATTATCGGCCCGAACTTGGTGACGATCCGCTATTTGCCCAGGAAAACGGTACCGGCCCTTTCATGCTGGAGGAATGGGACCGAACCGATCGCCGGATAACACTCAAGCGGTTTGACAATTATTTCATGGGTCCGGCCAAGCTGGAGCGCGTGGTGATGCGCACGGTGCCGGAATGGACCACCCGCCGTCTGCAGCTTTTGTCAGGCGATGCTGATTTTGTCACGGCACCCGTCGAGTTTCTTGATGAGTTGAGCAAGTCCGATGGTGTCAAGGTTGTTGATGGATTGCCGAAGGTGTTTGGGCGCGGGCTTTATTTCGCCTGGCCGCTTGAGGACACCGACAATCCGGCGATCGGCAGCGGAAAGCTCGATGGCAATGGCATTCCGCCAGATTTCTTTGCCGATATCGATGTCCGCAAGGGCTTCAACTATGCGCAGAACTACGATGCATTGCTCAAGCAGGTCCTTTTGAACAAGACCGTACAGTCGCGCGGTCCGACGGTGCGGGGCATCATGGGCTATCGCGCGGACTCTCCGATCTACAGCTATGATCCGAAGAAGGCTGCGGAACATTTCAAGAAGGCCTTTGACGGCAAGTTGTGGGAGACAGGCTTCACCTTGACCGCCTATGTCCAGGAAGGGACACCGCAGGGCACTGCGGCGCTTTCAGCGCTGCAACAAGGATTGCAGCGGATCAATCCCAAATTCAAGATGAAAATCCAGTCGCTGCCCTGGGCATCGATTTCCGACAAGCTGAACAATCGCGCCAAACCGGCTTCACCGCTCACCTATATGGGCTGGGGACCGGATTATTCGGATCCGGGCGGCCCTCTGGGTGCTGCGACCTACTACCTGTCCCCGACCGGACTGGTCGGCGGCATGCTTGGCGATGGCTACCGCCAGTTGATGACCGAGCAGTTCAAACCTTTGCTCGATGAAGCCTGGGCTTCCTCGGATCCGGCGGTGCGTGAACCGATCTATGCCAAGCTTCAGGCGATGTCGCATGACTATGCCACCACGCAATTTCTGTGGGAGGATTTTGGCTATATCGTCACCCGCTCCAATATTGATGGCTATGTCCACAACATGATCCTTTATGGCGCATGGGATTTCTATCCGGTGAGCAAAGCGAACTGAGCCCCTGACGCGCATCGGGCGAGATCTGCGCCCGATGCTTCCCCTTCATATAAAGCGATAGAGGTAATGGCGTGCTCAATTACGCGTTGCGGCGGCTCTTAACACTCCCGGTGGTGCTTTTCGCCCTTTCGATCATGCTGTTTGCGTTGCAGATGTCCTTGTCGCCGACCCAGCGGCTGGCGGCCTATGCACCCTCACCTGACTTTCTCAAGGGTGGGCAGGAGAGCATCCGCCGGATGATCGAACAATATGGGCTCAACGATCCCTTTCATGTGCAGTATGGCAAATGGATCGGCAATATCATCACCGGCAATCTCGGCTGGTCCGAGACCGCGCGCCAGCCGGTGGCCCATGCCTTAACCTCCTTGTTGCCGGCAACGCTTGAACTGGTGCTTCTGGCCTTCATTCCAAGCTTTCTTTTGGCGATCTATCTTGGCTCGCGGGCCGGTATCTATCTGAATAAATGGCCCGATCACATCATCCGGATCTTCACGATTCTCGGCTGGTCGTTCCCGGTTTACGTGTTTGGCCTGTTGATGCTGCTGATCTTTTATTCGGCATTGGACTGGTTTCCGCCTGGACGGCTCAGTCAATGGGCGCAGGCCACGGTGATGTCGTCCGAATTCACCCGGTATACCGGCGCCAACACGATCGATGCGCTGCTGAATGGCAATTTCCGGGTTCTGGGGGATTCACTTCGCCACCTGGCCGCACCGGTGATCACGCTGACCTATGTCAATCTCGCCAGCATGACACGGGTGATGCGCACATCGATGCTCGAAACCCTGCGGCAGGACTATGTGCGCACGGCGCGCGCCAAGGGGATGCCGCGGCGGGTGGTGGAGTTGCGGCATGCGCGGCGCAACGCACTGCTGCCGGTGACCACCATTGCCGGCATGGAGCTTGCAACCATGATGGGTGGCGTGGTGATTACCGAGACCATCTTCGACTATGCCGGCCTCGGCCAGTTTGCCGCCAAATCCGCCGCCAATCTGGATTTTCCGGCCATCCTCGGCTTCAGCCTGTATTTTGCGATCGTGCTTGTGCTGATGAACCTGGTCGTTGACCTGATCTATCCATTGCTCGATCCGAGGGTGAAGACGCGATGAAACTGCTTTCCTATCTTTTGCGCAATCCCGTCTCGATGATCGGCGTTTTGATCCTGATCGGCTTCGTGCTGATCGCGTTTTTCGCACCCTGGCTGGCCCCGCCGCAGGAGTTTCAGATGTCGGCCTATGACACGCCGCGTGCCGGCTTTCTTGCGACCCCGCAACCGCCCTCGCCTGAGGCGATATTTGGCACCACCGAGGGTCAGTACGACATCTATTATGCCGTGATATGGGGCACCCGCACCGCTTTCAAGATCGGGCTCGGGGTTGTTGCCATCTCGGTCTTTATCGGCACCTTGATCGGTGCCCTGGCAGCCTATTACGGCGGCAAGATCGATGAAATCCTGATGCGGATCGTCGATGTCTTCATGGCGGTACCGTTTCTGATTGCTGCGATGGTCTTAACGGCATTGCTTGGCAAGGGCATCGGCCCGATCACCATTGCGCTGACGACTTTCGGCTGGATGGGCTATGCACGGGTGGTTCGCAGTGAAATCCTGCGAATTCGGGAAATGGACTATATCCATGCGGCCCGCAGCTATGGTGCCGGCGATCTGCGCCTGATCCTGCGGCATATTCTGCCCAATGCCTTTTTCCCGGTCCTGGTGCTTGCCACCATGGCAACCGGTTCGATGGTTCTGTCCGCCTCGGCGCTGAGCTTTCTGGGCGTGGGCACAGAAGAAGGCTATGCCGACTGGGGGCAGTTCATTGCCTATTCACGCAACTGGATTGTCGGTCAGCCGGGCAACCCGTTTCAATACTGGTACACCCTGGCCTTTCCCGGCGCTGCGATCTTTCTGTTCGTTTTGTCATGGAACCTAGTCGGCGACACGTTGCGCGACATTCTTGACCCCCGTCACTCAAGCTAAAGTGGGAGAATAACTGTGCCTACGCTTTCCAATTTATCGATCGAACTCTTTGAGAGCCTCATTCGCCACGAAGTCGAAGACAAGGCCATCCCCTCGATTTCCTACGCTCTTGTCGACCGGAATGGCTTGCTGGCGGAGGGGCATGTTCAGCATTCCACGCGTCATTTCGAGATGAATGACAAGACCTGTTTCCGTATTGGTTCGATCACCAAGACCTTCACCGCGGTGGCGATCATGCAGTTGGTAGAAAGAGGTCTCGTGGATCTGGATGTCGATGTGGCGGAATATCTTCCCGGATTTCAGCCGGTCAATCCGTTCATCGGACGCGAAAGCGGGCCCTATGGTTCCCATATCAGCCTGCGCAAGCTGATGAGCCACACGGCGGGCATCGTGAGAGAACCCAAAAGCGGGCATTATCTTGATGCCCACCGGCCGCCGCTGGCGGATACTGTCACCGAGCTTGCCACGTCAACGCTCAAGCAGGATCCCAGTGCCGGGACCATGCATTATTCCAATGCCGGCATTGCGGTTGTCGGTCTGGTGATTGAGAAAGTGTCAAAAAAATCCTACGCCGACTACATAGCGGAAAATATCCTCAAGCCGCTTGAGATGTCCGACACCTCATCCGGCATGGCGGATGGCATTCGCGAACGGCTGGCGCCGGCGCATATGTGGACGCTTGATGGCGACAGCCCTGCCCCGGTGTTCAGCCTCGGCGGGTCGCCGGCCGGCAATATTTTCTCGACAAATACCGATATGGCGCATTATGCCCAATGCCTGTTGCGGGGCGGGTTTACACCGGATGGCCAGCCACTTCTCAGTCCCGCCTCCTTGCGCGAGATGTGGAACCCGATCGGACGGCGGCCGAGCAATCATGACAAGACCCTGAACGGCTACGGGCTGTGCTTTGGTGTGGGTGACATGGACGGCTGGACTTCGGTTGGCCATGGCGGGGCCGTTTATGGCTATGCATCGCAAATGACATTGCTGCCACAGGCTGGGATTGGCGTCCTGATCTTTGCAACGCTGGATTTCGCCAATCAGATCGCATCCCGTCTGGCAAGCGATGGTCTGCGCCTCGCGCTCTTTGAACGCAGAATGGGTCAGCGCCCGCAAAGCGCCGCGTTGCCACCCGCGATTACCAGCGAGCAGTTCGCACGGCTGCCCGGACTGTATCGCCAGCAGGAAACCGGCGAGGTCGTGGAGGTCAAGGAAAAGGCGGGCAAACTCTATCTGATGGGCGAAGGCGTACCGTTGCAGATCCGTCCGACAGTTGATGACGCCTTCGTCATCGACGGCCGCATTTATGGCCGTGGCGCCGACTATCCGCATATGAACCTGTCATTTAACGGCGCCGACTCCTTGAACTGGAAGGACCAGGACTGGGTGAGGGTCGACAGCCTCCCGGCCGAGCAGGTACCGCCAGAGATCGCCATCCATCTGGGTGAATACGGACCGGATTTCAACATCACTTACCTGACCTATAGCCATGGCCAGCTGAAATGCCTGATCGAGTATTTCTGCACCCATAGCTGCGAGCCTGTCGATGGGGGCCGTTTCCGGATGCGCGGGCTTCTTTATGAAGAGGAGATTCTGGAACTCGGCGCCGTTGACGAGAATGGCAGAGAGGGCATCCGCGTGGGACCGATGTTCCTGCAGCGCCGTCAGGCGGCACAGGCAGCTTAAGGTTACTGGCGCTGATGGCTATCACGATCACCATGGAAGAACCACTGGCCGCGCGCATGCGGATTAATGGCCGCCCGGTCGATTATTTTTGTGGCACGAGCTATTTTTGCCTGCACGGCCACAAAGACGTTATTGATGCGGCCTGTGCCGCAACAAGACAGTATGGGCTTGGTCCGGGGACGCTTGCGCTGATGCCCATTTATGCGGAACTCAACGCCGCATTATGCGCTTGGTTTGCCACAGAGGATGTGGTGCCGATGATATCCGGCTATGTCAGCCCGATGGCCCTGTTGCAGGGGCTGCGCGATGACTTTGATGTGGTGTTCGTTGATCAGGCGACCCACTATAGCAGCCGGGATGCGATCGCCGGACTTGGTAAGCCGGTTTATCAATTCCGGCATCTTGATTCCAACAGTCTCAGTGAGGCGCTTGGCTTTCATCTGGCGGCAAGACAACGCGCGGTGATTGTCACCGACGGCGTGTTTCCCTCAACGGGGGCACTGGCGCCGCTTGCCGATTACACCGATGCGATGGCACCCTATGACAATTGCCTGCTCTGTGTCGATGATTCACATGGGGTTGGAGTGCTGGGACAAAGTGGTCGCGGATCATTGCAATATGCCAATCTGGAGCGGGAGGGACATTATTTGTCGGGAACTTTGAGCAAGGCGTTTGGTTCGCTTGGTGGGATCGTTCCCGCGACCTGCATGCTTGCGGAAAAGATCAGGCAGAAATCGATGATCCTGCGCGGGGCGTCGCTGCCACCGCCGGCTGCTGCTGCAGCGGCAATTACCGCGCTGAGACTGTTGAAGGCGCAGCCGCAGATGCGCGCGAATCTTCAACGCAATGTGCTGCATCTTCGGGGCGGATTGAGAAGGCTTGGTTTTGCTGTCGATGATAGTCCGGTCCCCATCATCTCGCTGCGCCGGGCCGTCGATCTCGAACATCTGCGACGGGAACTCGACAAGCGCGACATCGTGGTGAAAATCACGCCGGCCCATGGCTATTCGGATGCCCCTGATGTCCCCACAATGCGGCTGGCAGTCTTTTCCGAGCATAGTCCGCTGCAGATTGACAGGTTGCTTTCTGCAATCCACGAGATTGTGTGAGGCTGCCCGCCGATGATCACAAAGAATGTGCCAGATCACAGCTGTTCGCATTCTGCATTGCTTCTTCACGCGGACCTGATCTTCTGGTGACTTATAATCATCCCTTTTTATTGCAGTTGGCTTCTTCGGGCAAAGATGCTTCATTGCAGCAGCGCTTGCTTTCGCCCAAGCCTTCACAAGCGTCGCACTCTGGCTTAGCCTGCCCTATCCACAAATACCGGAGAGCCCGTGCTCCCTTTGCTCGCTGGCCTGCCTGCAATGGAACATGCGGAGGGAGCAGCAAAATCTATGTCGTCTAAAGGGCTTAGCTTTTGAATGCCTTACGCTGCATTTGAATTTGCCGGTCGACAAGCTCCTCGCCTTGTCGGTGCTGGGACAGCAGGGAACCTGCCAGGCCTCCACCTCATTTTCGAACAGGGTCTAACGCACCGGCGTCACGCGGCACGATCATGCGTGTGGAGAGGCGTGATCCCCTTCTCATCACGCTGTTGCTTGATGGGACTGCTCAGGATGGACGGATTCTCAGCCGCACACACTAGCCATTGAGTTGATGGGCTACCCAATCCACGACGTCGGCGCGGGCTGTCGGATCGATCTCGATCCAGTTGATATGGGTTGGCGCCTGGACACCACTTTCCATGGCCATATCGGCATATAATGCGTTGATAGCCTGTGCTGCAATATCGTGATCAAGGCTCAGGAACATCGCAAAATGCGCAAGAACTGCGTATTCTCCGGGATGATCGCGCCCAAGTGCCTTCCAGCGCTGCGCGGTGCCGGCGAGCTTTCGATCCGCGACCACGACGTTATAGATTCCATCACACATCGAACCTGAAACCGCTTGGTAGTGACCCGTGATCCCGCGCGTGGCAAGCATCGCTATCAAGGGCTGGCACAACAGGCGATAGGCTGATCCGATCCGATCATGGCCAGTGGCATCGGCCGAAAAGCGCATTGAGAGGTTGATGACGTCTGGCCCCTGCACGACGGCCCCGCCACCCGTTTCGCGCAGGAATACCGGCCATCCTCTGGCTTCCGATGCTGCGATCGCCTGCTCGAAATTGTGATAATTGGCATGGCTGCGCGGCACGACAATACAGGGTGGCGTCTGCCAGAGCATCCACTTGAGCTCAGGGTCGTGCGGTGTCTCGCCGAGCAGGGCGCGCTCACGCGCCAACGCTTCATGATAGGGCAGATGCAAGACGAGATTCATTGAACAATCATCCTGACAGGATTGAATGCGGCGGCGCTGGACGCTGCTTTGCTTTAGGCAATCTGTTGCCATTTGACAAGCAAGGCTTGGCCTGTCGCTGAAACCCGCCCGAACAGTGTTGTGATCGGCCAGACGGGGCCGTCGTCGCCGTAGCCGGCGGCTCTGTTTTGCGCAAGGACATTGAGCCGCTGCATGCATTTGCCGGCCGGCCTGATTGTCAAACGATGAATGGAGCAAGGCAGCTATGCCTTAGCCCCCCGCCGTCACTCTGCCCAGTAATGTTTTGAACCGTTTGGACAGTGCATCTTGCAGTCTGTGCTTTTCAAACTGGCCGATCTCCATCAGCGGGATCCCGGCTCGTTCCAGCACGCTACGCTTCACCACCATCCGGAATGCAAAGATACCCACAGCATGCGGGAGAAGATGTCTCTTACCTCCCAGCACAGCCGTTGAAATCAATCCGCTGCCATAGGGCGATGGAGCTGATTTGCTGAAGGCGCTTTCACGGTGTTGATCTTGCGCCACAACTACGGCGTAACGGTTGGCGCGACGAAATGTTACTGCCTTTGCTTCTGCTCACTCCGCAGGCGAAACTACTGCTTGAGCAAGCTTTCGATCAGTGCGTATGTGGCGGTAACGCGGGCTTCGTTGGGATAATTCTTGTTTGCGAGCACCACGACTCCCAGACGTTCGCCTGGGATCATGGCGACATAGCCACCAAATCCGTTGGTTGAGCCGGTTTTATTGAGAATAACCTGCTTCTGAGGCGCAAGAGTGGGGTCGATCTTTTCAACCGGTTGTGGTTTCAAGATAAAATCATACCCGTTGCCCTCCACCATCTGTTTGACGGCGACTGGCCACGGATACTGTTCCCAGATCATATCCTGCGTGAACAGAGCCGTCTTGTATTGGCCTTGCTGCGTGCGGTTGATAGCTTGCTGCAGCTCGTGCGAGACGGCACCCGTTCCCAATTCGATATCAAGAAGTTTGAGCATGTCACGGGCGGTCGATTTCACACCATAGGCCTCGGCGTCGAGGACGCCCGGCGTGACCCTGATGGGAGCATCGGTCTTCCGATCATAACCAAAGGCATAGGTTTCTATTTTGTCGCTGGGAATATCTATCCAGCTATTGCGCAGACCGAGCGCCGGAAACAGCATTGTTTGCACAGCGGTCCTGTAATCGCTACCCAAGGCTTTGCCACTAATATAGCCAAGCATTCCAATGCTGATATTCGAATAGCTCCGCGCACCCGGATCGGAGGGCCGCCACTCCTTCAGCCAGTTGACCAAGCCGGCTATGTCCCCAACCTTTTCGGGTACCTGCAGCGGCAGGCCGCCCGAATGATGGGTCGCAAGGTCCATCAGGGTGAGTTTATCGCCGATTGTACATTTGTCCTCGCAAAGATGATGCGCCATTGTTTCATTGAGATCGAGGTCCCCGCGTTGTTCAGCCCAGGCTGCGAGGGTGGCGGTGAAGATCTTACTGATGGAGCCCAGTTCAAAAAGTGTATCAGGCGTCACGGGACTTTGTTGTTCGCGCGACGCCAATCCCGTCGCATAAAACTCATGGACACCATCTCGTGTTATACCGACAATCAGGCCTGGGACATTAAACTCTTGCACAATAGGCGCAAAGGCTGCTTGCGCTTTGGTTTGAAAATCATTTGCCATCACCAGCGTGGGATCAAACGCCACGAGTAGCGGTATCAGCTTGAGCGATAGCGAGGACAGCTTCATTTTGCAGCTCCATAAAGACCGAGAGTGATTATATGCATTGTCGCTAACCTGCCCTGTGGGGCAAAGTTAAGGCGGTAGCGTCCGCTCACGCTGAAAGGCTCGGGATAAATAAAGATGATCGTCTGTCTTCCACAACCGAACACAGGCGTGTCCTGCGAACGATACGCATTCAGCAGAACAGTTTACCACACCCCTCTAACGCCGCGTTGGAAACGCTTCCGCTGTCTGGATAGGAGTTCATTCCAAACAAGCCCGCGCTAACCATAGCACGGCAGAACGGTTCTTGGATGCACCCATGGTCCGCACCGAGAGGCCAGCTTCCTTTCTCACAAAACCCTGTCATCGTCACGGCTGGTTCAACTGTGAGGCGAGCAGTTTTTCGAGCAAAGTTGAGAGTGCCGCCTGCTCGTCGTCGCTCAGGCCCTGAACAATCGCGGCCAGATTATCGACATGGCTGAGTATAGCGCTTTCGATGACCCTCCTTCCGGACGCAGTCAGCGCGACAATTGAGCCGCGCTTATCATTTGGGTTAGGACGACGCTCAATGAAGCCACTTTTCTCCAGGCGATCCAATCTGTTCGTCATGCTTCCTGACGAAATCATCGCCACTTCGTAAAGATCGGTCGGCGTTAGGGCATAGGGTGCACCACTGCGTCTTAGCGTGGCAAGAACATCGAACTCTCCGGGCTGCAGCCCGAATTTTTCCAAGAGCGGATTCACCCTGTCTCGCGTTATCACCAACGCTGTCTCTCCCAGACGCCCGAGCAGAACCATTGGTCCTGTTTTGAGATCGGGCAATTCATTTGCCCATTGAGTAGCCGCAAATTTTGCGCGATCCATCGCCCACCTATCTTGACGTAGAGATACTTTATACCTAAACGAACTGAATATCTCTACGTAGAGATATATTCTCTAATCCCTATTTGCAAGGAGATGGATAAGGGCATGTCGCATTCCGTTCGCCCATTTTTATTCTCGCTCAGTATCGTTCTGGCCGGCCTGAACCTCCGGCCTATACTAGCATCTGTCAGCCCTTTGATGGATGTCATTCAGGAAAATACCGGACTCAATGACAGTTTAGCGAGCCTTTTGACGACAGTGCCTGTGGTGCTGATGGGTGTATGTCTTTTAGGCGCAACAAGGCTCAGAAGAGTTTTGACTGACCATAATGATATCCTTGTGGGGCTTATTCTCATATTTCTTGCCAGTATTGCGCGCGCGTTCGCCCCGGGTTCCGCGCAACTCCTCATCACGGCAATTGCCGGTGGGATCGGAATCGCAATCGTGCAGGCACTCATGCCCATTGTCATCAGAACACAGCGCCGACAACGCTCCGCAAGCCTGATGGGCATCTATTCAACCGCTATTATGGGTGGAGCACTTGTGGCCAGCAGTGCGGCACCATGGATCTCGGATCTTTGCTCCTGGCAAATCGCGCTGAGTGTATGGGCCATACCCGCAATCATTGCGATTATATTGTGGGTGAGACTTGGCGAAGGAGTGGGATCAGTATCTTCCAGGCCACCAGGAAACCCGTACAAGAGTCTCCGCGCCTGGGCGCTCCTGGTCTTCTTTGGACTGGCCACCGGCGCCTACACGCTGGTTCTCGCATGGCTTCCACCATTTTACACGCAGTTGGGGTGGTCGGCCAAAGCAGCAGGGGCGATCCTAGGATTGCTGACCGCAGCGGAAGTGGTAGCAGGAATTGCAGTATCTTTGCTCGTCAGCAAAATCAAAGATCGGCGCTGGATGCTGTTGACGGCACTAGCCTCGCTGCTGGCCGGACTAATCTGTTTGTGTCTTGCGCCGGTCGCTCTTGCATGGCCCGCCGCTATACTCACTGGCTTTGGCATAGGCGCATTGTTTCCGCTTTCTCTCATCACTGCTCTCGACCATGGCACCAAGGATGAGATAGCCGGTGCGATCGTTAATTTTGTGCAGGGCGGTGGCTACGTCCTTGCGGCATCACTTCCTTTCGCTGCGGGTATTATCAGGCAGAGCCTCGCCGACCTCACGCCTGCCTGGTGGCTGATGGCTGCTTTGTGTCTGGTTCTGGCGGTGCTCGCCAGCCGCTTTCGGCCCACTGACCGTATCAACTTGGATAGATAGAACAGCGGTAACGTACTCCGAAACGACACAGTTTCACTTAAGAAAAACTTTGAAGGAGCAGCACCATCACTGCCAGTGGTCATCATGTGCGCTCTATGACACCCTCGCGGACCCATTCTGGTTGCGATCACCGATATGACTTTCATATTGATCTGGTGCGTACAATCGCACCAGGGCCTTCGGCGTTTTGATGAAGCTTCTCCGTGATCTCAGCGCGCTCCGATCCTGCCTCCCGAGGCCTTGGGAGGCGAAGAACATAGCACACATCGCAGGGAGTGACCGCATCAAACTTTGATGACTGGATTAGGAACAGCAGCACCTGCAAAATATGCTTTCAGGTTCGCAAGTACCATATCCTCCTGAGCCTCACGCGCTTCAACCGTTGCGTAGGCAATATGCGGAGAAAGGATCAGGTTGGGGGCATTCAATAGGCGTTCGGAGACATGAGGCTCGTTCTCAAAGACATCAAGAGCAGCCCCCGCAATGGCTTCTTGTTCAAGCGCTTTTGCAAGGGCGGCTGAATCTATCAAAGAACCGCGCGCTATATTAACAATATAGCCACTTGTTCCCAATCGTGAGATTATATCACTCCCAATGATGTGGCGATTGTTGCAATCTGCCCGAGCAGCAACGAGCAGGATATCTGCCCAGTCAGCCAATTGCTCAAGACTTGGCAAATATCGGTAGGGCTGTTCCTTTTTGCGTGCACGACTGAAGTAGCCTATATCCATCTCAAAGATGGCAGCACGCTGTGCCACTTTGCAACCAATCGCGCCCAGTCCAAATATTCCAAGCTTTGCCCCTTTGACACCGGCAACCGCTGGCATGCTGACGAGCGCATTGCTGACCCATTTTCCGTCCCGAACGAAGCGATCTGCTGCAAGAATCTGACGTGTCGAAGCCAAAATTTGCGCCATAGCGAAATCCGCAACGCTTGAAGCATTGGCACCGGGACTGTGGGTAACAACCAGATCCCGTGCTGATGCAGCTGCCAAATCAATACCCTCGAAACCGGTGCCGAAGAAGGCAACCATTCCGAGATCAGGTGAAGCATCGATAATCTGCTGATTTTGTTTTATTCCGCCTTTTGTGACCAGGGCTTCAACACCGTCAAACCTGATTGCAGCCACCTCGATCTGTCGAACCGCAGCGGGCGACGATATTTTGTAGTTTTCTGAGAGGATATCCTTGAATCGGTCTGAAAAATCGCAAGCAAGAAGGAGGGTCGGTTTAACCAATTTTGCAACCTTTGCGGAGTTTGGGGTCTTGTCACAACCAGCGTCAGGCATCAGTGATTTCTTGAAGTTGTATTAATACCTCGAATGCGGGTTACCAGTCGAACGGGGTTTTGTTATCCTACCGATTAGTGCTACTAATGGGCGATGAACCCACGACATATTCCACCCTTGCCATCTCTACGCGCTTTTGAAGCCTCTGCGCGCCTCGGCAGCTTTACAGCTGCCGCGCAGGAGTTGAACGTCACTCAGTCAGCGGTTAGCCAGGCAGTGCGCCAGCTCGAAGAGCACTTAGGACGTGAACTTTTCAAGCGCCACGCTGCGACAATCCAGTTAACGCCGGAAGCAAGGCAATTTGCCACTAACCTGGGCAGAATACTGGAGGAGCTTCTCGAAGCCACCAACGCCTTATCACTTGAAACGACACCGGTCACAGTCGCTTGCGCCCGCTCAATTCTTCATCATTGGTTCCTGCCTGGTCTGCGTGAATTTCGTATTTTACACCCCACCATCATGCTTCAGATTATAGGTACCGGTCGAGGAGAGGCTGGTTCATCGGTGGATTTCAGTCTTGTGAGCGCATCACCTGCAGCGCCTCCTCCCGACAGTGAACTCCTATGGATTGATCGCCTTGTCCTTGTTGCATCGCCTGAACTGGCCGAGCAGGTTAGAAACAACGGCAATAAATTGGAGGGAATACCAAAGATAGGCACGTTCGGTTCCGACTGGAGCAGATGGCAATCAGATGGGCTCTTTGCTGAAGCTTCAAATTCGGGTCTGATTCTGCGTCTTCGCGAAGCAACAGCTATAATCCATGCTGCGCTCGAAGGATTGGGAGTGGCACTAGTTAGCGAGTTTTTGGCGGCGGAAGAAATCAGGAGCGGCCGGCTTGTTTTACTTAGTGAAAGGCGACTGCCACGTGATCATGCTATTTGGTTACAAAGCCGAATAAAAACCCCCAGCGATAATGCATTCAGGCTGATTGAATGGTTGAAGGCTAGAGTAAACACCTCGCAGCACAATGATGCGTGACAATCCGACTTTACAAGTCGAGCAGGCAGAATTGGCGATTATGATCGTGAAATCATATTGGATATGCATGGTCGGCGTTAGTTTCAGCACGTTCCATTCATGAGCAATGATGGCCAAACACGAAGGAATCGAGCATTCTTATCATCGAGAACGTTAACCTGGAGCCAGCGACGATGAACGACCGAGAAAAAAAGGGCTCTTTTGATGGCCCCCAGTTGCAGGGAATGCATTATGAGAGAGCTGACATGACGGGTACGCATTTCGATGGCGTCAACCTTGCGGGTGCTCAATTTCATGCGGTACTCACAAAAGCCAAATTCACCGACACCAATTTGGGCGAAACAATTTTTGACGACATCAACCTTGCCGGCTCACGCTTTAATAACGTGAACTTATCAGCAGCCACGCTCACAAACGCCAATCTATCAGGACTGTCTATAACAGGTGTTACATTGGCAAACTCGAGCATTGAGGATGCTGATTTAACCGGAATGAAGATTAATGGGGTGCTCGTGACGGACCTGTTCTTAGCCTACGAGAAGCTTAAATTCCAAGGTGACCAATAATCCGTACACGGTTACAACGGTGTCAGATTTCGAAGCCTCTTCAAGGGCGAAATCGTGATCGTATCGCGGTCGATCACGCTCAAGTTGCGGCGCAGATGCTTTCTAGCCGAACAGAATAGTCCCGGGTCGACGACCTGATATCGGCGTCTACATCGAAACCAAAGCCCCACCAGCTTTGAATTCGACGCCGACCTCACGAGGTTTGCGATGCGTGAAAGTTTAAAGCCAGGCGACAATACGGCGAGTGCGGACTCCGCAACGTCCACCAAGCAGAGCGAAAAGTTCCCACTTAAATCCAGGTTTACCGACCTCATAATGGGGCCGTCACTTTATCTTCAAGAGAGAAAAGCGGTGCAAGGCAATGTGACGCGATCATTGCTTGTGCGACACGAACAGGGTCTGCACTTGCTTTCCGGCCATGATTGAGGCTTCAGACAGTTGAATTAAGGAGATGGGCATGTATTTCAAATCCATTGTTACCGCCCTTGTTGGCTTGTGCGCATTGTCATCCGCTGCTGACGCTGCCATCGCTCCGAATTACCAAAGAGCAAAAGAGATGACTGCCGTCATCGAAGCGGTTGCCAAACTGGTTCCTGCTCATCCAATCACAAAAGTGATTTATCAGAAGCGCCATCAGTATCGGGTCATTGCCGGACCATGCTCTATTCGGGCCATGATCGTGACTGAGCCTCAGAGGAATCCGACGCTTGGT
Organism: Brucella sp.; assembly: GCF_032066345.1. Classification (NCBI taxonomy): domain Bacteria; kingdom Pseudomonadati; phylum Pseudomonadota; class Alphaproteobacteria; order Hyphomicrobiales; family Brucellaceae; genus Brucella; species Brucella sp. Next base: position 113,099 of record NZ_DAMBKZ010000006.1, on the reverse strand, counting down.
GCGCAGCAATTTGATGTGACCTTGTTCCCGCAACGCTGCGGGAAGTAGATCAAAAACATAGAGGCGAGTTCTCATATCGTATCGCCGATGGAACCTCGTATTTCCTCAAAGCCATGCGTCCCCCTGTGAGCGCAGGGAAAACTTCCATCCGAGCTAACAAACTTGCCTGTTGCTTGTCACAATTGTTCCGTTACGCCATTGATTGGGAATGAGGCACCGGATTTTTCGTTGTGAATTACGACCACGCTCGCTACACGTTCGATGATCTGCGCGATGACACACTGTTGTGCCATTTGATAGTGAACGGCTTGCCCGTTCGATATGGCCCTGAACACAACTTCATGACATTAAGCGCTACCAAAGGGTTGCTTCTGCAGGTTGCAATGCGTCCTTATAAGCCTGTCCGTATGACAGATCTTCGCTCGCTGGATGTCAATCTGTACTCGATTGCGAGATGGGCTCGAACAACTTGCATTTGATCTGAGATCGAGACCATCGTAGACAGCAAAAGATTTCACTGTTCACCGGATTCTACTCGTATTTATGAAGAGAATTGTTCTGAATTTATCCATCGCATTGCTCCCGCTTTTCGGTGCAGCCCTGTTGCTGACCGGGTTTGAAACAAGGCATCGTGAACATCGCACCGATTACAGTTTTTTTATTAAACAGCGGCCATCACCACAAATATTCTTTGAAAACCCGATGGTCTGTGGAGAATGCGACGTTGAAATATACGAGAACTTATCCCTGTCTCGTATTGAAGAAATTCAGACTTTTTGCCACCAACGCTTCGGCCTCAACAATCTGCGGACCTGTCATGCCATATCCGCTGAGAAACAACGACAGGCACGCTCATATCGGCAGGATCTTGATGCAATCGCTCAGGTCGCTGCGCGCTTTATCAACAACAGCAACATCGAAAACGGTACGAATTTCCTGTTTCCGTCCCTTGATGACAAAACCGTTGTGACGGAATGTACGCTACCACTGAGTGCAAAGTGGCGCGAAGATACGAAGAGGAATAAACGCATCATTGTTAGTTGCGAAGAGACGAATAGGCCTGCACCGGAAAACCGCTGGGACGTCACAATTTCCGTTACTGATTGAACGCTGACCGAAGCAGTACCTTAGACGGCTAACAAAACCCGCAATGGCACAGCGGTGGTTGTCTATCGAGGCTTGCTTTTCACGTTTCATGCTCCCATTTGCTCTGATTTTTATCAGCGTTAGCCCGCCAGCACGTCCGTCCGCTTAGACGTGACACCCTCCATGTCGTTGTGGGGCTGCATCACGTGTTGCTGATCGCAGCCGTTAATCAAAAATTGCGATTATGAAATAGCAGGTCTCCTGCGACAGGAACGCAGGAGGTGATGCTTGTTCTCCAAGCCGCCAAATCACTCGAGACGCCCGACCAGCAATGAACGGCATGGAATTTTACTGATTACAGGTGCCTTGCAAAGCACATGCCGGGTTGAACTGGATTGGTAATCGCTTTGAATTGATGGAACTCTTTTACCATAACACCAGAGCCGATTTTAAATGTTGGTCGATATCCCAGCACGGACATTCCGGCAAGGCGAACCTGTTAGGACAAATCTACCGGCCACCTGCTGTAGCGCTGATACAGAACAGATTTTTATCGAGCTTGGATCACGCGAGACAATCAGTCCAAGTCTGCGCAGTCTTGTGAAACTCCTGCTCACGGTTTCAACGGTCATCCCTAAAAAGTCAGCTATATCCTGCCGTGGCATTGGTATGTGAACAATTTGTTGTAGAGGTTTTTGCTGGTAGAGAAGGAGGATAAAGCAAGATAACTTCTCAACTGATGACAACCGTCCCAGAATAACCTGTAAGGAGTTTGATCTTCTTAGTAAATTTCGGGTTTCTTTCTGCAAGGCCAGCCGCGCCCCTTCATTGCAGCTGATAAACTCTTGCAGTTTGGATTGAGATAGAGACGTCAATTTGCTTTGCACAACAGTCTCAACGCTTTTGGAATAGGAATCGTTATCAATCAGCCCGATCAAGTCGTTGGGGAACAAGAAACGCGTTATTTGTCGTCTGCCATCTGACAAGAACCGGAAAGCCCTCAGCATTCCAGAATTGACCATATAAACGCGGCGAATTTCATCACCTTCGCTCACCACACTATAATTCTGGGAGAATGTTCTGACAGCGCCATCGCATTGGGCGAATGCTCTGCCCATGGCAATTTCATGAAACACGGTTCTGTCTCCCCTTTTTTCGCTGGGACCAACGCTCTGGTTCTGTGGCAGCGTCCATGAGACAGCTTTGAGAGGTTCACGTTCGAGGGTGCTCCATCTCGGCAACCCGTCGTCATTTAGATGTTACCCTGATCAACGAAGGCCGTCCTTGACCTAAAGCAAACTCTCTGAACCAACAAATCTGGTCACGCCTCCCTTCAAGCTTCAACGGGACAAGATGAGTGCAAGTCCCGCCACAACAAATATAGCCCCAAGCCAAGCTCCTGTATTCGGCTTCTGACCGGTCCTCAGCCATAACATTGGAAGAATAATGACTGGCGTTGTTGCTGAAATCGTCGAAACTATACCCGTCTCTCCACCTGAAAGAGCGAACAGCATCAACGTCATACCCATGGCCAGCGCGAGAATGCCCGACAGCGCAGTCATGAATGCCACTTGGATAGATAAACGATTACGTGGCCGCACAGCTGCAAAAGGAAATGCGGAGAGAGCACTAAGGCAGCAAGCCGCCGTGCCAACGCGGAGCAGTGAAGCGAGGAATGGATCAATACCACTTTCCATTACCGGTCGTACAATGATGGATCCAACCGCTTGACCCGTCGCAGCCAGAAGACCCAATGATATTCCCACCATCCAGGAACCATGGACCGTTTCGAGCGCATGAGTGATCACACGGCGACTATTGAAAAATATCGCAAAGCAGACCCCGACAATCGTTAGGGTGATACCAGCAACCAACCCAAGCGTCAGTTGCTCGCCCAGAATTCCCCATCCGAGAAACGCGGCGATCGGGGCATTCATGGCAAATAAAATCCCTGCGCGGCGAGGCCCCAATCTGTTGAGGGTAGCAAAGAGCATGGTATCGCCAAGGAATATGCCGATCACGCCAGAAAGGAAGAGAGGGATTGCAGTGGCAAAGGATAGTTGATGCCAGGTTCCGGTCGCCACCACATAGATTATCAGCACAAAACTAACGAATAGCTGGCGCATCTGATTGAATGTGAACGCACCGAGATGATCGGCAGGTCCAGCGGAAATCAGACCGGTCAGAGCCCAGCATATAGCGGCTCCTAAGGCTGCCAGTTCATAAATAGGCATAGCGCCCCCTAGAAAACCTGAAGCTCTCAATTTTTGACGTGAAGTAACTGAGTTGCAGTTTCACTTATCGGACGCCGGCAGCAATGGCAATTGTTCGGCGAAGTCCGTGGCAAGGGCAAGATGAAATTTTCAGGCCGTCCACTCCCCAGACATCAATACCGAGTATTTACGCCCAGGATAACGCCCGCACGGTGAGAGGAATGATACTGACCACCATGGAAAAGCGGTCGGCGGGTTCGCCGCGCGCACCTTCTTTCGACATAAATGCCTCTTCGACAGATTCCTATGCAGTCTTACGAGAACATCATCGAGCAAACAATGAACCGATTTTCGAAGAAGTCATTCCCCCGCGCCGGGAAGCGATTGTTCGCAATGGGGCGGAAAACTTGTTGAGAAGAAACTCTCCAGAACAGTAGTCTGCGAGACCGGATTGCAAGAGCGTCCCAGCCTAGCACTCGCGAACCCTTCGTGCCACGCCGGAGAATGAAGCCAAGGCAAACCGCGCGGCGAAAGCGGAGTACGGGCCGGGCGCATCAGGCGGGCCAGGATGTGGGAACTTTAAATTGGAGTTTCTCACTCCCTCTGTTCACCATATTCCTGGCTGATGAGCAGTTCGGCAAGTTTCTGCGCTGCGGGCCCAAGTGCCTCGTCCCGGCGGTAGGCGACATAGGCACTCGACGTGACTTCGCCAGTGTGGCCCATGGCGCTGACATTGAGGCGCACAAGCGTTCCTTGCTCCAAGTCCAGCTCAACGAGCCAATGCGGGAGCCGCCCCCAGCCCGCGCCCCCCAGGATCAGATGGTGTTTGGTGTCCTGTGAATTGACTCGGCAGGTCTGTGACGAAAAGACCCCGAAATCTCGGCCCGCCGATATGTCGGATGGATCGGTCAGAACGATCTGGAGATGATCGGCAACATCCATCACCTCCAGTGGATGACCCGCTTGGCGCAACGCCAGCGGATGGGTCGAAGCGACGACCGAGACCTGACGTACAGTTGTCAGCGGCTCAAATTTGATGTGAGGGTCGCGGAACTCTTCACCCACCATTATCGCAAGCACACAGCGGCTCTTTCGAAGCGCATCGAGCGGACCGCCCATCGCTTCCGACCACACCCGAACGGCAACAGCAGGATAATCATGTCGCATCTGTGAGATTGCGTGTGCGACCGCCCGCATCGGGAAGAGTGTGTCGACCGAGATTGCGAGCTGGGTTTCCACACCATGTGCGAAGCCAAACGCTTGGGCGCGCAACACGTCCACGCGCAGAATGATGTCGCGTGCATTACCAAGCAATACATATCCCTCCGGAGTCAGGGCGGGCTTATATCCGGAACGGTCAAACAGTTTTACGCCAAGTGTGTTCTCAAGATTGGCGATGGTGGCGCTCACACCCGACTGGACACGTGAAAGCTTCTGAGCCGCAGAGCGGAAGCTGCCACTATCGGCGATGGTCACGAAAGTCCGAATCTGATCGAGAGTCAGGGCGTCCAACATGATCTATCCTTGTGATCATCATTAGCATTTTTATATCACTTATTACGCTCGTCGTTTTGATGCAACCTTATGATCGATTAGATTAACGCGAGGCCGACGAGATGACGAAAGTGCTGGTGCTTTACTATTCCTCCTATGGGCATATCGAAACGATGGCTTCCGCGGTGGCGAGTGGCGCGCGAGAGGTGGGTGCGACAGCTGCGATCAGGCGCGTGCCTGAGCTTGTTCCCGAATCAGTTGCTGCAAGGGCCGGATACAAGATCGATCAATCCGCGCGGGTCGCAACCATAGCAGAGCTTGCGGATTACGATGCCATCATCATCGGGACACCGACGCGTTTCGGCAATATGGCATCGCAGATGAAGAACTTTCTCGACCAGACCGGTGGGCTCTGGTTTGAGGACAAGCTGGTCGGAAAAGTGGGCGGCGTCTTCACCTCAACCGGGAGCCAGCATGGAGGACAGGAGACAACGATCCTGTCCACCCAGACTGTTCTGCTTCACCTCGGCATGATGATCGTCGGCTTGCCCTACAGCTTCAAGGGCCAGATGCGGATGGACGAAATCACGGGCTGCTCGCCATATGGTGCATCGACCCTGGCCGATGATGGACAGGGAGGGCAGCGTGCGGTCAGTGACAACGAGCTTGCGGGCGCACGCTTTCAGGGACGGCATATCGCGGAGATCACTGCCGCCATGGTAGCCGGTCGCGTGGCAAGGGCGTCGTGATGCTGCCGTCAATAAACAAAGCAATGTCCACGCGCTGGGCCGCAGTATTCGTCATCGTTGGCGCCGGGATTGCGGCCGCCTTGCAGGTTGGCAAGGCGGCAATTGCAGCCCCACTTTTGCAGAGTGATTTTGGTATCGCCCTGACGGCGATCGGCTGGCTGGCTGGAATATTTGCGCTCGTTGGTCTTGTGGGCGGCATTCCGACCGGTGCGTTTGTCGCGCGTTTCGGTGCGCGGCGCATTCTCATCATCGGGCTTTTGATTACGACAGCCGGCGCGGCGCTTGGCGCGGCGACACTGGGGCTGCCAATCCTGTTTTCTGGCCGCATTGTCGAAGGGGCGGGATTCCTGCTGGTGACCGTCGCTGCACCCTCATTGCTCGAAGAGGTTACACAACCAGCTGATCGTGATCTGGCCTTCGCCCTCTGGAGTTGTTTTATACCTGTCGGCATGGCGACGGCGATGTTGGTTGGGCCGGTCTTCGAGGACTGGCGGACGATGTGGTGGGCAAGCGGCGCGGTTGCGCTGGCGATGTGCATGGGTGTTGGACTTGTCATTCCTGCCCACGGGCGAAACCAGTTCTTATCCTGGAGCAGCTTGCGCCGCGACAGCATAATTGTGTCGCGCAACTCAGGTGCTGTCGCATTGGCGATCACCTTTGCGCTCTACAGCCTGGTGTTTTTTGCTGTCTTCAGCTTCCTGCCGGTACTGCTGATGGAGCGCCTGAAGGTCACGCACCAGACGGCTGGATTGCTCAGCGCACTTGCCGCAGCCGTGAACGTCATCGGCAATCTGACGGCAGGCCTGCTCCTCTCCAGAGCCTTTAGCCGCCCGGCCCTGCTGATCGTTGCATTCCTCGTGATGGGACTGGCCAGTTTCGGGATATTTCTCCCCTACCTGCCCGACAGTGCTGCCTTCGGCCTGTGCCTGTTGTTCTCGACTGTCGGCGGTGTCATTCCGGCAATCCTGCTGTCCTCCGCGTCAATTGTCGCGCCTTCGGCAGGGTTGGCTCCAATTGTTCTGGGCCTGATCATTCAAGGCAACAATCTGGGGCAGATTCTTGGTCCGACAGCTATTGGCGGTGTACTGGAACGGTTTGGCTGGGATTCAGCGGCCTACATCGTGGCTAGCGCGGCACTCATTGCGATACTCGTGGTGGCCTTGTCTCTCAGGCGCCTGGGTGCAAAGAAGGTCATCCTTGGGATGGGAGAGCGCTGATGAGCATCGACGCTCCGACGCGGTTAATGAATTACAACTTTCAACCTCGTTTCCCACCGGCCTAAGGAAAAGATCAGACCATAACAGCAGACCTTACGCAGCCTGACTGTTCAAGGAAGGTGGAAGGTGCTGCCGCTCCAGCCATTACACTCCCCACAGTTCGTAACGATCATTGGCGTAAAGATCCAGGCCGGCGCCTGCATCAACCAGTAATCCGGCACTCGAGATGAAGAGATAAACACAAAGCCGTGAACGTTCTTGCAACATTCCCGACAGCCTTACCACCTAGAAGTGACGAAGAACAGTAATATTACCCCATAGGCCGCAGCTAGCCCTTCGCGGTGTTTATTCTGGCGCCAACCTCTATTGCGAGCGAGAAAACAAACCGCCGGTCGATGACCTCATAGAATCAATGGTTTGCAACGAATTCAATTCGGTTATTGCATGGCCTTCTAGCCGTATTGTTTATTAGTCATGGAACGAACTCGAAATAAAAAAGTTGCCAAACTTCCTTCGGACAAACACCGTTCTATAGTAGCGAATTTTGTGTTCCTGTCCAATTACCATGACCAGCGCAAACGCTCATAGTCGCAGTTTTTAACGATTCTAATTTACATCACGCGTTTCAAACTGTAACTTTGCATTTCGTTTCAGAGCCACTGGTGTCTAGGACTCAGAAAAAAGCGATGCGTCTAACAAAGCAATCTAATTATGCTGTCCGTCTTCTTATGTATTGCGCGACAAACGAGGGCAATATCTCGCGGGTCTCAGAGATCGCGCGTGTCTATAGCATCTCAGATCTTTTCCTCTTCAAAATCCTTCATCCCCTTGTTCAGGCGGGCATGGTTGAAACTATCAGAGGACGGAGTGGCGGCATCAGACTGGCTAAAGGTTCTGGCGAGATAACTCTTTTTCAAGTGATAAGGATCACGGAAGAAAATTTCGCATTATCGGACCATCTTGAAGGGGATGGCGCCTGTCCTTCCAGCGACAAATATGGGGTATCCACGGTATTTCGCGAAGCGCTGAGTGCATTTTTCCGAGTATTGTCCAATTATACCATAGCTGATCTCGTCGCAGCCCAACCCAATATTATAACCCTGTTGGATCTTGACCCTAAGCCGCGCACCAAACCTTAGAGCGGAAGGGTTTTATTGCCTAACGTGTGGGCCGCACCTTACAAGGTATTTTATCCGGGGGTGATCAATTTGCCTGCTGGATCCACTCTCCCGCTAAGCCATCAGCCAATCCAACGAACTTAGATGCTTTCAGCGTGCTTGTTTATCTGGCTATCGCACTTGGGTCTTCGATCCCACTGTCATAGATGCCGTATATTCGTTTTGCCAGTTTTCTTGCTTCGGATGCGCTCAAAGACGACCTCGAGCAATTTGCAAGTCTCGTCATAGGCTCTCTGCAGTTTACGCAGTTGGTCGGGGTTGTATGTTCCTATGAACGGATCGGAACGAAACGGCATAGCACATTCTCATTTTTAGTGGCATTAGCTTGCTGATTTTGACGCAGCGCTTTGCAATTACATGGGGATCTCGTTCACCGTTTTCAAAAAGGCGAATTAGGACGCGGACGATCGGTCAAGCTCTTCATCTTTGGCGGAAGAATGGCCAAGTAGCTCATTAGCGCCATTATATGCGCTCTGAAGCAATTTAATGTCAGTTGGTGAGAATGCACCACGTCTGCCTGCTGTTCTGAATGGCATAGCGATTACCCTCAGTTCTTAAAGCTATTGAACGCCAACACCGAGGAACTTGCAATTTTATTGGCGTTCTTTGGTTAACGACTCGCATCAAGAATATGCGAGATAGTGCAGTATTATAGATTAATATCAGCGTTCGCGAGTTCTGCCCTATTCAAGCATCCTTGCAATATCAGCCACCCTTCTGGCTGCTAGCTCATGATCTCCATCACCGTCTTAAAATGCAAGCAAAATGTAGTGCGCCAGAATATCCTTGTTAGAAAGCGTATTGGGATCACGCTTAATGACTCGCAGCAACTGTCAGATGCTTTAGAAGCAAAAAAGTTCTTTCGGTTTGAACACACCATTATAAGCATCGTCTCCGAATGGATTTCGCCTTACCCTTTGTTCCGGAACGGGGAAACACGAAGCAACTGAAAGCAAAAATTGACTGTATCTTCGACTAGGTAAAAGCGGATTGACCTGAGCCCCTAGGTTTCTTTCAAAATTTGGTAGAGTCCGTCACGACAAGGAGGGCAGTTCAGAGACGGAAGGATGAAGCGTTCACGGTTCACAAAAGAACAGATTATCAGGATCTAGAAGGAGCATGAGACTGGCCTGTCCACTTCGCCGATTCCATCAAGCTGCTTGAGAATCCTGATCTTCGAACCGCAGTTGATAGCTCCTTCGACCTCGCAAACCTGAATGCGCTCCTTCTCCAGACTTTTAAGCTGCGAGTGCACGAGATCCAGCCGTTCACACTGGCGGCAAAGCTCACGGAAGATGAAGCGCCCGAACTCCCTGCCGTCGCCAGTTCGGATACTCGAAAGCGCCTCTTTCCAGCGTACTCCCCAAAGGCCAGAAACAGAGAGAATGCCGTGGAGAACAAGCAATGAGCGGATACGATGGACGTGTCGCCTGCGCTCCTTCTTCAATTGTGTACGTAGAGAAAGACGCTTGGCGTCGTCTTCCTCAATTGTAGGGAGCCGTACAGGTCGACAAACTGACTTGTCTCAAAGCAAATACGCCTTCGCTTCAACATCGACGCGGTCTGTCACCACAGGTTGGCCTCGTCGTGAAACCAGAAAGCTGGATGGGTCGAGGATTGTAGTCTGAAAGCCGCAATCCATGAGAAGACGGGCCAGCCAGAAGCCGTCATAGCCTGCCTCAAAGCAGACCCGCATCGATCCGGGGGGCGCATTCCGCCTGCGACCAAACTCCCGTCAGGGTTTCGATTTTTGCAAGCGCCGACAGAAGAGCTCCGGCAAACCGCCGGCAACTGCCGTAGTCTGCACCATATCTGAGCAGAGCAGAAGATAACCGATCAGCCATGTGCGTTGGCTGGTTTCAAGGGCGACGTAGCAGACGTTTACACTTTCAGCGCGCATGATAATCCACCATGGAAAGCGGAGGCAAATTATCAAGCTCCGCGGCGAGCTTTCATAAGATCTATAACGAGCTCCGACCACACGGTGCCATTGGCAATAAGATGCCGATTTCGCTTATCAATGGCTCAACGGCATCCCCGCCGCTTTGAGCCTTGAACCCGGAAAATTCCAGTTCTCCATGGTACAAATTCGGAGAGCACCTCTGAAGTAACTTCGACTTTGATCGCAAACTAAGGCTAGTTCCTTAGTAATATTGTCTTATTCTACAACCAGCCCGCTAATTCACGACGCACGACGTTTTCAAGAACCCTTATCCCCAAATCAGAATCGTTAAGACATGGAATATGAGAAAACTTTTCACCACCATTTTGCACAAATATTTCTGCAGCCTCTTCTGCAATTTCCTCAAGGGTTTCCAAGCAGTCGGAGACGAAGCCAGGGTTTACAACAGCTATTCGTTTGACCCCTTCTTTCGCTAAATTCTCGATAGTTTTGTCAGTATATGGCTGGAGCCATTCTTCTGGTCCAAAGCGAGACTGAAACGTAATCATCAATTTGTCCAGCGACCACCCAAGGCGTTCTCTTAGAAGTCGTGCAGTCTTTTGACACTGACAATAATATGGGTCCCCTTTGGCAAAATAACTTTTAGGAATACCGTGAAACGACGCTATCACCCGCTCTGGCTCCCATTCTAAAGCGGATAGATGACGTTCAATGGAGACGGCGAGCGCGTCAATATAGGACGGATCGTCGTGATATGGTGGAACACTTCGTAGTGCTGGCTGCCAGCGCATTTTAAGTAGAGTTTTATAGGCCTCATCATTAACAGTCGCCGTGGTCGCAGCTGCGTATTGAGGGTATAGCGGAAAGAGGAGTATACGGTCACAGCCCTGGTCGTGTAGACGGTGAAGACGCGAACTAACAGAAGGCTGCCCGTAGCGCATTGCCCAGTCTACAATAATATTTGGGTTCTCTGCCAGTCTGCCCCCAATGAGATTGGCTTGTTTTCTTGTATAAGTCCGAAGAAAGCTCTCGTTGAGCTCATCATTCCAAATCGATGCGTAGGCTTTGCCAACCTTTCCTGGACGCGTGTTGAGCACAATTCCAAACAATATTGGGTACCAAAAAAGTCTTGACCATTCAATGACGCGTTTATCCGTTAGAAATTCTTTGAGATATCGGCGCATTGATTTGTAGTCAGTCCCATCCGGCGTGCCCAGGTTCACAAGTAAAACACCAATTCTTCCGTTTTTAACCGGTGGGTGGCTCGTAGATTTTGTATTTTCCATAAACATTTGTTTTTAAATTCCCATCCCCAGGCTGCTTGATATCTGATTTTTTCTCATTCTTATATCGGCCGTTTCAAAGATACAGATACTGTCTGTCAACATCGATTAAACCGAAAAAAAACAACGCTATTTTATGAATTAGTTGTACATGATTAACATCCGGCCCCGCGGTAAAGTAATTGCGTGCAACTGACGAATGACTGGTTAGACGCCTGCCAATTCAATTTTATACGCATTCGCTAGCCAATACGTACGGAAGCTAAATTTGGATCACCAAAACAACGATTCTGTTCGAAAAATGAGTTCTTCATGTTAATCGGAACGGAATATCGGGTCTGACTCAGATTTGATGATTTCGTGGTGGAAACTGACGCGGTTATCAGAAAGGGATCAGCTCCTGGCGACCAAGTTTCGTCTGTAGTCCCTGATCCCGTCGGGATTGATTGTTGAGAGTCCCGACGAGGACAACGGGGTTATCATTGTTTGAGCGCGAGCTAACGCCGATCGACGGTCCTGCCCTTTATGCAACCGAAAGTCAGATCTTGTTCATAGCCGCTACGTTCGGATAGTTGCTGATTTTCCTTGTGGCGGCACCAAGGTCCAACTACAATTATCAACAAGGCGCTTCATCTGTGAGATGACAGTTTGTCGTCGCCGGATATTCGTCGAAAAGTTTGGAGAGATTATCGTTTCGGAGCGCAGCCGTCGAACCGCCCCACTTGATACCGTGGTGCATCATCCCGGGTTGGCTCTGGGAGGGCGGTACGCAGCAGCTTTTGCCAAACGCTTGATGATCCCAGTTAGCAATGACACACTCATGCGTGCGGTGAGAAGAAAATCCATGGTGCCGGATGATGCTCTAAACGCCGTTTGAATTGACGATTGCGCTTTCTGCCGCAATCACCGTTATGGCACCGTCGTATGTGGTCTTGATAAGCGAAGGATTGTCAAACTTCTGCCTGATCGGGAGATCGCGACAGTTTGGTAGTTCCTTGCTCAGCCCCCCGAAAAACCGATTGTTTCAAGTGATAGAGGCGGAGGATATCGTGAGGCCGCTGCCAATGCTTTGCCCCATGCTGTGCAGGTCGCAGATCGTTGGCATTTGATGGAGAACGCCAGCGCAGCGTTCCTTGATGTCGTGCGCAAATCCATGCTGGCGATCCCTACCGTAATTGGTGCTAAGACAAATAAATCCTGGACTACTCACTTGCGCTGAACGGCTGCAATATGAGAGCTATCTACGGCATGAGGACGTGAATTCGACAATAACCAAGCTTGGTTCCAGCGAAAAGTTTGCAACAAAGCCGGAAAAGCCCCCTTCTTCCATGCTCTCGGTGCTCTCGGTGCCGCGTCATGGACTTATGGCGGAACGATATTCTTCGTTAATTCCCACCTCGCCTGGCGATGACAGAGACGTGTTCCCGTGCGTGCTAATTAACAACATCGACTTAAAATTTTTGACAGAGATAGATAATTATTCAATATGATAAACTGTGCGGAGTTTAAGGCCTCATCACTTGAAATATACAGGAATATAATGAAGACTCTAGTATCGGCTCTCGTATTATTCGCTTCATTGACATCAACAAGTCTTGCGGATAGGAGACTCACAATTCTTGATCTTGCCGAGCAGGGATACGAGATCAAGACAGCAACAGGAAATTACGTTTTCCTCCAAAATGAAGAAAGGATCTATATGTGTTCATTTCTTCAGGTGAGTGAATACAACGTTGCTTCAGGAGAGATTGATGCCATCAAGTTTGATTGTTCTGCGATCAAATGAAAAAGAGAATTCCTGCAAGCTGGGAAGCCTCAGATTTTTTCGCTGACGTTCGACCTTGAGGTCTTATCTGAATGAAGATTGTGATATTAGTACTCGGGCTTATTCAGGTGATGATCGGCTTGATTTTCATCGTTGAAGCGAATTCGATTCAAAGGTTGATGCTGGGCACACTCTCCTTCGGGTTTGGCTCAATTTGTTGTGGTATAGCAGTTGTTATAGGCCGCCTCGATGCGCTTCGCACAAGTTTTAAGCCCCCCCCCGGATAGTCCAGAATAAGCAACATTTCCGTCCCCAGAGGCGTTTTGAGCGAGTCTTTGTGAAGGGTTCGATTGATAATATCTGCTAAAGCTACTGCAGGTTAGATATCGAGAGCAACAGAGCGCATTCCAAAAATCGTGAAAATTTTTTCTAACGGAAAAGGCAATTCGATGGGCGACGATGAGTCTATTCAAGCCTCAGTCTATACGCGATGGCACCAGCTTGCCGCTCCTTTTTCAATCATAACAAGCGCCGGATGCTTCCTTTTCGTTATTTTAAGCCGTGGGCCAATTATCCTCGCGGGTGTGCTTGCACTGGTTGCATTAGTGGTTCCACCACTCATTGCGTTCAAGGCTTTTCCGACGCACAACCGGATCAAGGTAATGTCGGATGGTTTGCAATTTTCGCGTCGAGCACCCATCGCTTTTGCTGAAATCGCCGGCTGGGGCACGGATGATTTCCTGAAACTGACGCGTCCAGGCTATCCCACATTGCTTGTAAGCCCCCTTGACCTGCCTGGCCGTGACCGCCTGTTGCGCGAATTCAAGACGGCATTCGACGACTGGCAGCACAGATATCCCGGGCAACGTGCGCCCATCAAAACGCATTTTTATGGCACTGTCAGGGCTCGCATAATTGGCGTGCTGATTTGCATATTGGGCGCTGGGACTTCCATCATGGCATTGAATATGCATTCCACTTCCATAGAGCTTGCTTTGGTGGGTGGTTTTGGCGCTTTGTTCGGACTATGGATGGTATCACGCCGAAAGAGGCAAGTTACAACGAACTAGCACTGTTGTACTTCGGGTCGAAGTCTTTTTTAAGGTTGGACGCGGTTCTCTATACAGCGACTTTGGGCGGTGCATTGCGGCTTTTGCCGACAGACTCATATTGAGCGCGGGACCGCCTTTGCAGTCGCTCAGGGTCGCACCTTTCCGCTCCTTCCCTTGGCTTGAGGCAAAGGGCGTTACCGGAAGTCTGATCGGTCTGAATGCCGCCGCTTACGCGGCCAGCGCGATGGTGTCTGTTATGACAATAGATCAACTCACCGCAAGGGTCGGGGAAAACCGCGTGATCGCCGCGGCCTTGTTAGGCTGCTCTATAGGCCTTGCCGCGCTCGCCATGACCGACAGTTTGCCGGTCTGGTTCATTGCCCGTTTCGCTATCGGCTTTTGTGCGAGCCTGTTCCCGATGCTGGACGGAGCATGGCTGAACACGGCGTCCCCCCAACGCATACGCGGACGTATTTCCGGCTTCTTCGGAGCTGGCATGTTTGCGGGATTTGCAGCCGGTCCGCTGAAAACTCCTTTTCTGGCACTACTGATGGTTCTGCCTTTGCGGTGGTGTCTGCTGCATTGCATTGATTGGCATTGCCTGCACAATTTTTAACGGCAGCACTCGAACCGTGCCAGAACGCGCGCAGGCAGGCGCATTGCTGCACTTTTCCGCGTCGCGCGCATTCTGGTGCTCATGGAACTGGCCTTCGGCTTTGCCAATATTGCTGCGATATCCGGTATGGCCGTCTGCTTCGTTCCCGTGGGCCACTCGGAGGCGTTCGCGGCCTACGCGATCACTGTGCCGCCGCTTCCCACAGCTTTTGCCCTGCCGATCGTGGCATGGTTGCTGGACAAGACTTCGCGCGCCGCGGGGCGACCGGCCGCGGCCTTCTGGGGGCGGTCGCGTTCATGATCATTACATGCCTTCGTTCCTAACACAGTCATTGCGGTGGTCTTCCCTTTCATCGGCATCGCAACATTTGCCCTGAGTACATGCGCCATTACAATTCATCGCGAGAGCTTCATGTATAGGCGGTCCCGCGGGCGCAAGAGGCTTACTGCAATTTTAAGTCATCAGGAGGGTGGCAGGCGAATAGACGACGCCGTAGGATTATCCTCTAATCAAATTTTCTGGAGCCGCGTTTTCGGGGGCAGCAGGACTTTTGCGAATGCTGAAAGACGGCTGTCAGGAGCGGACTATTATCATATCCGTCAGAATAAAGAGAAGATCATCATGCCGGCGAACGCTATAAGCAGCACGATGTAAAACGGACGAAATAGATAGAAACGCTGCCAATTCGTGAGGCCGAGAGCATTGATGTAAACGCGCTCATCAAGCTTCAGATTGTCCGCGGCGCTATCGACGGAAAAATCACCGCCGTTACTCTTATAAAATCGGTACTCCTTGATCTGCGAGACAATTTGGTGAACAGCCAGAAGAACGACCGCCACAAACGCGGCTGAAAAAATCAGGAATTCCAATAATAGCATAACTCGAAAACGCCTCTTTAATTCGCAGGGCAGGGATAAATAGCAGCCAGCGTCTCAATCACCAATGTCGATGCTTTCCTTGTAAGACGCTCCGGCGTGACGCTTCGAAGATGCGTGTATACGCGATCTGTAAGCTCATGGGGGAGAACCGATCCGGCCCCACACCAACCCGTCCCGCTGGTAGCATCAGCCACCCCAGCTATATAAGCACTACCGCGAGCGCCCGACGAGATACGGCCAGCCTCACTCTGCAGAGCGGCATCATCGGACTTTCCTTCGAGCGCCTTGATCAGCTCAGTCCCGCTGACGATCCAGTCCCGGCCCTGATCGTTTCCAGATTCGGCCGATGCAACATTAATAGCCAAACCTATCGACAGCATGGCCGCTGGAAAAACTGCCCGCAATTGGTACGCTGCTGTCATCTTTCACTCCGTTGATCTGGCTGCACCGAGGATACTCGAACGCAGGCGGTTATCGACGTGAATGTCCCAATGCACGCTGGAACCGGCAACATCAGATCGTGTATCGCTCATAGGCTTGGAGCAGAAACTGCTTGCCTTTCTCGGTCAAGCGCGACGCGTCAACGAATGCGGAAAACGAGTCGGCCTGATCCCGCATATTGTCGAAATGGGCGATCATCTCCTTGCTCCCGAACACAACGTGGAAACGCTCGCCAGCGGGCAGCCAAACAAAAAGTGGACTTGTTGAGAACTCCAGAATGACGTCCTCATGAAAAACTTGAAAAAGACTGTCCCATGCGCAAACCGGATCGATGCTGATGGTTTTCTCCGGCTGCTTGCCGAACTCGGCATGATGCAACAAGACGGACCCTCCGGGGATTCCAGCAGTCTTTGCTAAGGCAAGAAACGCGGCCCTATCGAGAACATCAGGGAATACCCGAGATTCGAGCCCGCGTGCCAGAAGGAATGTAGGGCGCAGAAGGCGCTTTTCATCGAGCGCATCATCAAACAGCGTATCCACTATATTGCACCATACATCTTTGACAGCGTTTATCGCAATACTTCCGCAGACCCTCTCAAAACTCCGGACGCCTGACAATCCCGTTTCGATCTTCACGTGATCTATGGATCTGCTTCAATCATTCTCGAAGCATTCAGCGCGATTAGCGCGGCTGTTACTTGACCGCACCATTGAGATAGAGGTCTTCACCTCGCTGCAGCGGTGTGAAAATGAAGTCGTCTTTTCTGAGAAAGCGGTTGAACCAACTTGAAAGATCATCTGTGGTGGCCGAGTTGCGGTAGCCGATCAGCTTGACGGTCAGGGGAGCACTAAAGGCTATGTCAAAGGCAGTGGCGAACTGAGTGGTGCCTGAAAGCTGAACTGAAAACATGTCACCACCGTCGTGAAGGATGGAAATTTCTGCACGAGCGAAAAACTCATCGCTGTAGGTGGTGATAAGACCTGGGGCTTCCCACCAATCCTCACTCGTCAAAGCGTTTTGAGTTCCTTCGCCCTGGAAGTCCGCCCGGATTTCCTGGAAGCTGCGATAGTCACGGTTCTCGAAGTGCTTCAACGGTATTTTGAGCCACTGTGTATCCAGACCCGGGTTCAACCACTGGGAGACGTCATCCTCGGGGTCATTGTTGGGATCGAAGAAGAATTTCGGAGATTTCACTTCCAAATCTAGCACGACGTAGTCCTCCAGCTCCTGACCAGGCCAAGATCCACTTGAGGCTCGCAAGGTGATGCGTGGCTCTTCGACTGGAAGGTCGAGTGGATAACTCTGATAAACAAGCTTAAACTGTCCCATGCGATTCCCCGGTCTGCAAACTCATTGTGGATTCCTGAAGATAGCGTTTGATGGCATACTTGCCGAGGTCAGATCTTTCTGCAACAGAACGCTAGCAATTTCAACTTCCGCGGGAAGAAGTCGATGTCCGCTTCATCGAGACCTTCGTTGACGGCCTCTATCTCCCCGCTTCGTGCGGGTTGTGAACCTGAAGTGGTTAGGCTCTCTCCACCCATTGCGAGACGCACTGACAATGCCGCCTCTGGCGGGCATTGTGAAAGAATGAAGCTTCGCGAGTGCGTTGCCGGCGATTGGTCGTGGTTGCAGGAATGGTTCAAGAACAAGCTCCGAGATCGTAAGCTTGCACCTGTGTCCGCCGAGTGGCTAGAAGCTCTCCTTGCCGAAAGGACCGGTGTACGCTGATCGCGAATATCGAATATACGCCGACCATTCTGACCGGTTGTGTTTGGGGTACCTATCAGCATCCGTCCCGTTACATTACTAATATAGCTGTGGCTCCTGATCTGCGAGGCCATGGACTGCCTTCCAACGCCCGCAACTTGCGATGCACCTCAGCCGCGATATTATTTTTGGCAAGAGATGTGACGTCTTCAATTTAGACTTCGAGGCCTTCCCAACAATATCCCGGGTTATGCAATGCGTCGCTAAATAGTAAACAGGGCAAATTTTGTGGCCATGACCCTGTTTCTGATTGCCAGTCAAGACATACTTAATGAACCTGCTTGGTACACTGGGGGTAGCTTTGCCAAATTGAGAGCAGAACTTAGGTCAGCTGTAACTAATGGCCCTGCAACAACGAACGTCGAGTATCGGCATCCGCGGATCAACGGCCGCATGCCTTTGGGCCCATAAAACTCTGACAGCGCTATCTCTTTTGCCAGCCGTCTTGCGCGAACTTCGGTCGAAGCTTACAAGGAGAAACATAGATTTGAGTCTTGTAGCAAGGAAAGTGGATCATCAGATTTTGGATGAGGCAGAAAATGGAAAAAGGCCGATTTGATACCGGGCCCATTCCGGTTCAAAACGCCTGAGTTGGACTATGGCGGTCATGGTCGCGACGACACGACTGCGCAGCTTGATGCGTCACTTCAAGCCATTTCGGCGATAGCCCACAATATTCGCATGCCCAAGTGCTAAAGCCTCTCTACCGTCGCCCATCCACCGGACGCGCGCACAACAATTGTTGCGCCGGAACCCACACGTGCGCCTCAGTCGCATGATATTTCCGAGGCAGCACCGATGACTGGCACTACCCTGACAATCGGGCAGCCATTGATCGCGCACGTATCTCGAATGTCCTCGATGTCTCAGCCAAGGGCAACATGACACCGATCTATGTTCAGGAGTTGGCGCAAACAATCGTCCAGACCGCCACGACTATCCTCGACAAAGTGAAGGCGCAGTTGGAACCGGTCGCGGCAATCTCTTCAATCGCGACGGTCCTTTAGCAGATGACAGAGCCCGGCCAACCGCTTGATGTGGCCTCTGAAGGTGGGAGGTCAGTTTCATCGCATTGCCGAGACTTCGAACCGCATCAATGCTCATAACAAAGGCCGACACCCTTTGGTCGCCGGCCCTTTGCATGGTGTAATAGCCTCACACTACATCTTCGGCAGAAGCACCCTGTCGACGACATGGATGACGCCGTTGGACTGCTTGACGTCAGCGATCGTGACATGGGCGACGCCGCCCATTTCGTCGGTCAGCGTGATTTTGCCCATGCTTTCCTTAGCTTTCAGGATGCAGCCCCCCAAGGTCTTTACGTCATGGATACCCTTGTCATCCTTGATCATCTTTTCGATGGTCTTGGACATGGCATCAGCGGCAACAACGTGGCAGGTGAGAACCTTGACGAGTTGTGCCTTGTTTTCCGGCTTCAAGAGGGTGTCGACGGTGCCTTTGGGCAGTGCGTCGAAGGCTTCATTTGTTGGCGCGAAAACGGTGAAGGGGCCTTTGCCCTGAAGCGTTTCGACAAGGCCAGCGGCTTTCACAGCGGCGACGAGCGTCGTGTGGTCCTTGGAGTTCATCGCGTTTTCAACGATGTTCTTGTTTTCGTACATGGCGGCACCACCGACTTCCGGATTGGCGGCATAGGCGACGGCTGCCGTGCCGGATACGAGCGCTGCAACTGCAACGGCGCGAAGTGCGGACTTGAACATGATGGTTTCCTCTTCCTCTGAACGCCTCGGCGCGGATTCGCGCCTCCCAGGCCGTCCCCTTTGGGTGACGCAAGAAGAGACGAGCACGTGAGAAAAAGAGTTTCAGCCGAAGCAATAAATATTTGCGAATTTTCTTCTGACGATCGCGAAGCTATGTCTTGGCTCGCCGGAATGGCCAGACGAGTAGGTTTCCAGCAAACACCGCCACCCATACCAGAGGAGGTTGCAAAGGCAGACGGACCAGATGATAGAGGCATTGCCACAGTGAGGCAGTTGCGTCCCCCAGTCCGTCGATTGCATGCTTGATATTGGCGGGGAATACGCAGACGGCATAGAGCGCCAGGCCAATAGCGGCAGCTTTGCGCAACCGCGGCACCAGAAGTCCGGCCGCGCCAGCGATTTCACACAGGCCTGTCAGGAAAATGACTGTCTCCGGCTCGGGAACCCAGGCAGGTGTAATGACGAGAAAGGGTTTAGGTAGGACGATATGTAGAATGCCCGCCAGGCCATAAAACGCGGACAATACCCAACGGCACCGCCGCTGCCATACATCAACCCTGCCATCAATGCTTGCCATCATTCGCGATCCGCCGCTCGACATCCCGCTTCATGCCAATCAGATTAGCCTTTCGGCCAGCAACAGTTTCAATCGCTGCGATTGCCAGGTCGCTGGCCACGAAGTCCGACTTGTGTCCGAGATTGTGGACGACGATCAGGCTTGCGCCGCGAATATCTCGGGCAAGATGCCGGGAGTGGACCTCCGGTGCCACGATCTTGTCCGTGTCACCTGTTATGATCACCGTCGGTGCTTTGATTTTGCGGTAGTTTGCCGACGCGGTTTTGGCCCAGGAGCTCAAAGCGGCAACCTCCCTTGCATTGTGCCGAAACGCGACCGGCCGCAGCGCCTGCCTCGCTCTGGTCTGTTCGAGATAGCCTCGCGGAACCGGGTTCGGCGCGAAGACACCTTTCGTCGCGCGATTGATCGCCACAATGCCGATCGGCGGCACGATCAGGGTGCTGAACAGCGCGCCTGTGACCGGGGAACTTGCAGCTTCGTAGTACCAGGCAATCCCGCCATTCCACGGATAGACCGCCGGAGACAGGAAGACGAGACCAGAAACCATATTCGGATAACGAACCGCAAAGGATGCGGCAATAGCCCCTCCGAAGGAATGCCCGACGATGATCGCGCGCGTGATGCCACGCTTCTTCATCAGCACGGCTATAGCGTCCGCTTGGCCATCGGGCAAAACATTTTGCTCGCCGCCGATGTCGGATTTGCCGTGACCCGGGCGATCGACGAAGAGCAGCTTCGCCCGCCCCTGCAGTTTCGCGCGAAACGAAAACATCGGGTCGTAAAGACTGGCGCTGGCGCCATGAATGAAGACGATAGGCGGAAGGTCTCCTCTCCTGCCCGGCTCATCCAAGACGCTATTGAGCTTGAAGCCGCCGACATTGATACGTACCGGCTCCGCTCCTTGTTTCGGCGCAGCAACTGCTAAAGGAGCAAAGAGCGCGAAGGAACCAGCCATTAGTAGCGCCGCAAACAGGCAAAGAATTCGTATCAGCATATCCTAGAGCTGCCGCGCCGTGCCGCTGGCGACAATTGGACCTGTGGGAAGCCCGGTGCGCGACCCTCCGAAGGGTTCGAGACTGACAGCGAGCGTAGCACCGGCGCCAATTGTCTGTCGCAGATCGGCCGGAATCAGCAACTCGCCGTCGGCATTCGGCTCGAAGACGCCAAGCGACTGCGGATTGCCGCTACCCGGCACGAACCAGAGCTGCAGCGATTTTTCCTGTGCTCTGCCAGCCGCGACGGGGACGATCCTGAGCCGTCCACTGGACGCGTCGAACGAAGCCAGCAGATTGACTCGATTGTCGGGTGCCGAAAGCTGCGCCACGACCAGGCCGCGCGACGAGGACGGCTGAAATACGCCGGACGCATATACCAATGCCGCGACCGCCACGAACGAAGTGGCGAGCGATACCCAGCGCCAGAAGCTTGCGGCGTCCCAGAGCCCGGTCGCGGCGGTCGATTGCGGCGCACCGAACAGCCGCCCTTCGATCTGTGCAAACACAGCCGCTCCTGGCGTCGCCTGCTGATAATCCTCATCGAACGAGGAGAAGTTCGACTGCCAGCGTTGGACAAGCAGCGAGAAATTCTGGTCGCTCTTCATCCGCTGATCCACACGTTGGCGCGCTTCTGCCGACAGGACACCCAGCACATATTCGCCAGCAATTACTTCGTCCTGTGCCCGTCCGCCGTCTTCGATGTGATCGCCCGGTGTCATCGCTGCATGCACTCCCTGAGCTTCAACAAGCTTCGGCGCAGCCACGTTCTGACCGTGTTCAGCGGAACATTCAGGTCGTCGGCCAATTCGAGATAGCTCAGCCCTTCGACATAAGCTCGCCTCACGGCTCCGGCATGGATGGCATCCAGTTCGCGCATGCAGTTGTCGATGCGGCGGCCTTCATCCGCCAGCACCATATGCTGTTCGGGCGTGGAGATCGTCTCGTCGGCCAGATCGTAAGCCTCGTCAATATCATTGGTGACGGGTTTACGGGCACGGATAACATCGATGGCGTGATTGCGGGCAATCGCCGAAAGCCAGGTGGATGGTGAACCCGAACCGGTGGCAAAGGTCTTCGCTCGTTGCCAGACCTTGATATAGACTTCCTGAAGCGCTTCTTCTGCGTCCGGCCGATGTCTGAGGATCCGAAGACAGATCGCAAATAGTCTCGGATTGGTTGCCTGATAGAGAGACGCAAATGCGGCTCGATCTCCGATGGCAACCCGATTGATCAAATCTGCGATGTCATTAGTTTGCATTCGGGAATACCTCGCCACCGACCTTATATAGAGTTCACCGAATTTAAAAGGCAAGGAGGCGGTGGCAATAAATCTCGGCGCTGGCCGATCTCGGTCGAGCGATGTATTCGAGAGGCGACGACCATCGATCATCTGGATGCTCCCAATAATGGACTCTCGCCGCGTCCAAAAACGCGCATCGCGATCAAGCAGCTGGTTGCGGCGGCCATTGCGGAGAGGATCGTCCCCCAGGCGAGATCAGCGATCGTCAGCCCGATAACACAAAGAAGATAATAGGCGACGGCCGGCGCCCGCCTGAAATCCGCAATCAGCATATTGTCTATAACCGGCTGATAGAGCCTGCCCGCCATAGTGCTCATCCACACGAAGTCGATCGCGGCGAAGACGACAAGCGTCGCGACATAGGAAACAAAAATACGCTTCACGCAAACCTCCTTCATCGCTCGGTCCTCCACACTCAGTTGATCCGGGTCCAATCGATGGCCTTGCACAGAAGTCCGGCCACGATGCACCCTCTCGTGGTCATCTTGTCTCCATTCACCGTCACCGTCAGCTTGTAGCTCATGTCACGCTGCGGGTCGAAGGCCGTGCCGGAGTAGACGCCATCGGCGCCCCGTTTGATGCTCATGACCAGCTTGTCGCCCTTCTTTTCCTTTGGCGTACCTGGCTTGATCCAGGTGTTTATTGCGCAGATATCCGATCCACAGGACGCAATGCGAACCTTTGCATTGCCGTCGCCTCTCGCCCACTGGCCGTCGATATCGACGGCATGGGCTACAGCACAAACCGAAAAAGCCGTGAGTGACGCAGCCGCCGTGGCTAACATTATCTTCATCATGTTGGCGTCTCCTTTTCGAAGTGAGTTACAAATGCTGGATCGTGTAGAGGCCGACATCGATGCTTCCGTCCTCAAACCCTGCCTCGCAGTAACAGAGGTAGTAGTGCCAGAGCCTCTTGAATCGCTCGTCGAAACCGAGTGCGGCAATAACCGGCCAGCGTGCATGAAACCGCGCCCGCCATTCTCGCAGCGTTCGCGCGTAGGACTTTCCGAAATGTTCGACGTTGACGAGCTTCAGTTCGGCGGCACTCACCGCGGCCTCGAGCGCCTTGTCGGACGGCAGGAAGCCGCCGGGAAAGACGTATTTTTGGATAAAGTCGATGCTGCCGCGATAGCTTTCGAAACGTCGCTCCTCGATGGAAATGATCTGGAGGACGGCACGGCCATCCGGTTTCATGCAGCGCTTCAGGGTCTCGAAATAGCTTGGCCAATAGGCCTCGCCCACCGCCTCGAACATCTCAATCGAGACGATGCGGTCGAATTGGCCGTCGGTGTCGCGATAGTCCTGAAGACGCAGATCGACCTTATCAGATTTGCCAGCCTTTGTGACGACGTCTTTCGCCCAGGCGAGTTGCGAAGGCGACAACGTAATGCCGACTACATCGGCCTGGGAATTGACGGCGAGGTCGGAGGCCAAAGCGCCCCAGCCGCAGCCGATTTCCAGCACGCGTTCGCCGCCTGACAGCGCAAGCTTTTCGCGGATGCGGTCGAGCCTCTTGCGCTGTGCCGCCTCCAGGGTCGGCGTCGTCTTGTCGAAGATCGCCGAGGAATAGAGCATGGAAGAGTCGAGCCACTCCTTGTAGAAATCATTGCCCAAGTCGTAATGAGCTTCGATATTACGACGGCTGCCGCGTTTCGAATTGGCATTCAGGATATGGCCAATCCGGTTCATCAGCCGCATGAGGCCGTTTCCGTCGATCGCCGGCGCCAACGATTCGCCGTTTAAAGCCGCGAGCCGGATGACGGCCGTCAGGTCCGGCGTCGTCCAGTCTTCCTGCAAAAACCCTTCGGCGAAGCCAATATCGCCGGACGTCAGCACACGACGCAGCATCCGCCAACGGCGCAACACGATGACAGCGTCCGGTCCGGGCTCAGATCCGCCCGCCTCCACCACGGCACCGGATGGCAATATGACCTTCAGACGCCCATGACGAAGGCGGCCAATCAGGCGTTTCATCAGCCGGCCGCCAAAACCGAGATCTTCGTTCTCCGAGGGCAGGCCCGTCGGGATCCCCGGGAAATCGTCAAGCTGGCTCATGCAATTCTGCCTTCCTGAATGATGTTTCACTGTCGCCCTTCGATCTGCGGACATGGGAAAACGGATCTTCGAGAAGATGTGGGCGCATCCTCAGGCGAACGCCCTTCAGCCAGATCTTGAGAGCTTCCCAGTGAATGCCACCGACGACACGCAGCGTCAGCAAGGGGATCGTGAAGAATGCCCGCAAAAGAGCAGCGTCGGTCACTTCCGTCCGATTCCCCAGGTTCGCGGCCGTAAGCACCAGGCCTTCGCAGTCGTAGGTTTCGATGCGACTTGCCAGCCTACCCTTCGGGGCTGAGACACGGAACGTGAAGCGAAGGTTCATGTCCATGAAGGGCGATACGTAGAATTCCTTGTCGCAATGCTGGACGATCTCGTCGCCGGAACGCTCCTCGAACGGGATCATGTAGGCATGCCGCTCGCCGAAGGTATTGTCGACTTCCCCGAGGATTGCGCGCAATTCGCCGTATCGGCCATGGCAAAAGAAGACGCTGAGCGGGTTGAATGCCCAGTCCAACAACCTTGGCATGGTGAGAAGACGGATCGGTCCGCCATCCGGTTCGACGCCGACAGCGCTCATCAAGCTCTCCACCTGCATACGAAGGTTGGCGCCGGAACGATCGCCAGGATCTTTGAAAAAGAACGAAAAGAGGTTGAAGCGATCGACCGAAAACAATCCCAGCCGGCGATCGAGGATCTCAAGTTCGTCGATATCGATCAACAGCGAATAGATTCGATAAGCGAGCTTTTGCTCCTTAGGCCTCGGCCGCGCATGCGTCACATGACTGGGGACAAGAGCAGATTGAAGTGTGGCGCTCATACCGTCACCTCCAGTCCGACCGGCAGATTATGAGGTCTCACGAGCGGTTTGCGAACGATCCGGGCGCTTTCCTGTGCGACCTGCCAGGGCCGGCGCAGACCGCCGAGATCTTCGGCGACGGCCAGCCCCGCCTGAATGCCGTCCTCGTGGAATCCCGAGCCGAAATGCGCACCACAGAACCATGTATTGCGCACGCCTTGGAGCGACCAGATCTCCTGTTGCGCCCTGTCCGTGGCGAGATTGAAGACCGGATGCTCGTAGATTTCACGGCTAATCACGGTTTCCTCACGCGGCGCATGTTGCGGGTTGAGCGTGACAAATGTCGGGGGCGCCGTGCCGAGCGGCTGCAGCTTGTTCATCCAGTAGGTGATTGACGGCTGGACCGGCTCGTCGCATGCGCCGCACCTGTTATCGGCCACGTAGTTCCAGCTCGACCATGCGGCATGGCGTTTCGGCATCAGCGCGGTATCGCCATGAAGCACTGCCTCGTTGCGCGTATAACCGAAGCAGCCGAGCACGCGCCGCTCGTCATCGCTCGCATCGGCAAGTATGCGGAGCGCCTGATCGGCATGAGTCGCGATCACGACATCGTCGAACACGTGGCTCACACCATGCGTGTCGCTCAGTTCCACCCGTCCCTCAGTCCTGCGGATAGCCTTTACCGTCGTCGAAAGCCGGATTCTGTCAGCAAAACGGCACTTCATCCGCGCCACATATTCGCGGCTACCACCCTTCACCGTTCGCCAGACCGGACGGTTCCACAGTTCGAGCAGGCCATGATTGCAGCAGAATTTTACAAAATGGGCTGCGGGATAGGCGCCGACCTGCGTCGCCGGGGTCGACCAGATCGCCGCCGCCATCGGATAGAGGTGATCGTCGCGAAACGCGCGACCATAGAAGTTGCGATTCAAATAGTCGTCGAGCGACATGTCGCCCATGATCGCCAGGTCGCGCGGCGCAGTCCTGTAGAAACGCAGGAGGTCGCGCATTATCGACCAGAAACGCGGATTGGTGAGATTGGATTTCTGGGCGAGAAGACCGAAGCCCGTGCCGCCGGAATACTCAAAGGCCCCGTCATTCAGCGAGACCGCGAATGACATGTTCGAAGCCGCCGTCGGTACATCGAGGGCGTGAAAAAGGGCGGTCAGGTTGGGATAGGTGACCTCGTTGTAGACGATAAAGCCGGTATCGACGGCAACCGGGCCGGTCGCGCTTTCGAACTCAACTGTATTGCTGTGGCCACCGATCCGGTCTGACGCCTCGAAAACGGTCACATCATGCGACTGTGAGAGCAACCACGCCGCCGACAGCCCCGAAATTCCACTGCCAATAATTGCTATATTCAAACGTCTCTTGCCTGCGTTTCGAGGGTAATGTCCCATCAAATCCAAATACCTCGGCATTTTTTTCGTGGCCTAACGATCCCAGTTACGACAGCCGACCCGAAAGAGTTTCACTTCGGGAAGACAAATTCCGAAAGTTTTTTTGCTCAAGCCGAAACTAAGGCCTCCCGCTTTCCGTTGTTGATGGCAGATCACCTTCATGCAGGTGCACCGCCAGACAGATGCGCGAGCAGAAAGGCGCATGGAAAGCCATATGAACATCTCGCTTCTGATCATCATTGCAATCTGGGTGTCGCTCGCCATGGCGAGCGCCTGTGCCATACAGCGCTATAAGGGCCAGAGCGGCGGGATCGACACGATTTGGTCCGCGGCGGTCGGCATCGGAGCCTGGGCGATCCGGCTCGGCGGCCATATCAGCGTGCGGACTGGAGGGGGCGGTGAAGATCCCCGCTACGCCAGGCTCATCGAGGAATGGGGCACGGGCGCATCTTCAAAATTGTTCATGTTTCTCCAGATCCAGGCACTTGTCGCATTCATTTTGGTCCTCGCCGTTTATCTCGCGGCGGCCAACAATGTTGCCTTCCCGCGGACGATCGATGGACTTGCGATCGCGGTCGCGCTCGTTGCGCTGGGCGGCGAAGCCGTAGCGGACGCGCAGCGCGCACGGTTTCGCAAGACCCCGCAGGCGAAAACATCTGTCTGTGAGGTCGGCCTATGGCGCTATTCCAGTCACCCGAACTGCTTTTTAGAGTGGCTATTATGGTGCTGCTGGCCGCTTCTCGCTCTTGCGGCGCCGATCTGGAGCTGGCTGGCGTTTCTGGCGGCGCTCCTCATGTATTGGTTGCTGGTGCATGTCTCGGGCATCTCGCCGCTTGAAGAACACATGCTTCGTTCGCGCGGCGAACAGTTTCGCGCCCTTAAACGGCACGTCAACGCATACTTTCCCGGCCCCCCGCAAATCCGACCTCAAAAATCAAGGATATCAGCCATGAACATGCTGGCCTTCGCCATCAACACCGCCGAGCGTGCCCCTCTCACCGACGGCATGACGCTCGCCGGGATCGATTTCCTCTGCGGTCGCACCAAGCGGCGGCTTGCGGAAACAACCGCATACGCGGAAAGGCAGTTCGTCGAAACGATGGGAAGCTTTCCGGTCGCAACCCATACCGATGAAGCAAACCGCCAGCACTACGAGATGCCGGCCGACTTTTTCGCACTGGCGCTGGGACCGCAGCGCAAATATTCCTGTTGTCTCTATCCTACGACCGATATGACGCTCGGCGAAGCTGAGACTGCCGCGCTTGCAGAAACCGTGCAGCACGCAGCCATCACCGATGGCATGACGATCCTTGAACTGGGCTGCGGATGGGGTTCGCTTTCGCTTTATCTTGCACGAAATTTTCCGAGCTCCCGCATCGTCTCGGTGTCGAATTCGACGTCGCAGCGCGCCTACATCCTCGACATTGCTCAGAAAGACGGCCTGATGAACCTGGACGTCATCACCGCCGACATGAATGACTTCACGACAGGGGATCGGTTTGACCGTGTCGTCTCCGTCGAAATGTTCGAGCATATGTCGAACTGGCGAACGCTTCTGGAGCGCGTGCGCGGTTGGGTGAAGCCGGACGGCAGGCTTTTCCTGCATGTCTTCACCCATAAGGATCGGTCCTATCGCTTCGATCAGGATGATCCGGCCGACTGGATCGCCCACCATTTCTTCACGGGCGGCATCATGCCGGCACACGACCTGCCGCATCGCTTCGGCGACCTCTTCCAGGTTGAGCTGGAATGGCGCTGGTCCGGCACGCATTATCGGCGCACAGCTCTTGATTGGCTCGCCAATTTCGATCGTGAGATCGACCGGATCCAGCCGATCTTAACGGCCGTCTATGGCAAGGACGCCTCGCTGTGGCAGCGCCGCTGGCGGCTGTTCTTTCTCGCGACCGCTGGCCTGTTCGGTCACGAGAACGGCGATGTCTGGGGCGTCGGCCATTATCTACTGGCGCCGACTGCATGATGTCCAACAAGGGTATTCAGTCAGACCCACTGACCCAGGCGACGGTCACGATCGCCTGGGTGGTTGCGCTGAACAAGCCATTCTATCCGCTCTATGTCTGGTACCTGGTAGGCAATGGCGTGGCGGCGTCGCTTTGCACCTTGCTGTCGGCGCCGCTTTTTCTCGCCATTCCATTCATTGCGCGCCGGTTCCCGCTTGCGGCTCGGGTAGCGTTGCCGCTGGTTGGAACCTTCGACACATTGTTCGAGACTAAGCTATTCGGTCCTGGCTCAGGCACGGAACTATTCTTCGCGGCTTGTATCATGCTGGTAGCGCTCGCATTTCGTCCCGACGAGAAATGGTGGCAGCGAGGATTGGCGGGACTGGTATTCATGGTCTTTATCTTCTCACGCAGTTTTATCGGGCCGCCATTGCATGTGTGGGCCGACACAGAGCTCTACACGCTCTTCAATCTCAACGCATTTGCCGTCGCCAGTCTGATGGCGTTCGTCGCCCTGCGCTATTCCGGGATCGCAAGAGATCGCGAACCGACAAGCCCGGATGAGAGTTAGGACCGTCAGGGTCTCAAAGAAAAAGAAACAGGAGGGAAGCATGCAGAGAGTTTTCAAGACGATCAATGTCGCGGCACTGGTGTTCATGGCCTTTTCCGGCTCTTCGACACCGGCATGGGCCGAGCCTAAGCCGGTTGCCGTCGGCATGGACCATTATCGCGGGACCTGGCTTGAAATTGGTCGGACACCAATGTGGCTGACCGATGGTTGCGTCGCCGGATATTCGACATACAGGCCGGGCAAGAAATGGGGCGAAATCGCGGTGGAAGACGGATGTCATGTGGACACTCCAAAAGGCCGCTTGAAAACCGTCGAGGGAACGGGCCGTATCCTCGATCTCGGATCGACCAACGCTAAAATGCGGGTTCGCTATCCGCTTCTCATCACGTTCAATTACTGGGTGCTCTACAAGTCGCCGGACAAATCATGGTTCATCAGCGCAAATCCGGGCATGACCGACCTCTGGATTTACGCGCGCAACGTACCGTCCAAGGCGAAACTGAAAACGATGGTGCGCAAGGCGAGCCAACTCGGCTACGACATTCGCAAACTCGAGTTTCCGGCACAACGGTAGCGAAAAAGGTAACGGGAAGAATTGGTTATCTGACCATCCGCTCCTGTCCATAGCTCTGCGGACCCGGTCGTCGATCGCCTCTGCCAGCCGGGACCGGTCTTCCAGTGGCAAATCGGGTACAAAGGCAACCGCCCGTTTCTCGATCGCTTCACGTATGGCCAGATCGGCCATGCAAGCGTCGTGCAAGGCTGCGAATTGCGCATCCCTATCGACGTTAGCTTGTCCCAAAAAAAAGTCGCCGCCGAAGCCTTCGCCTCGCGCCGTTGGCAATGATATCCGACAGGCCCGCCCGTGTCTGGCACAGCGCGGCGCGAAAGGGTGGCTCTGCTCCGGCGGCATTTCGGCGCCCGCCACGAGCAAGGATACCGTATCGATCATCCGATGGCCAAATTTTTGCCAAGTGGCACTTCTGACGACCGATCTGACGAGAAAAAATAGAGGATGATCAGAACGGTGAGGATGAGAGGAGTTCTGTTTATCATATCAATTATCCCCATCATCGACATCGCCGAAGATCGTCGTTGTGTAGCTTTGACTGGACTGGCTGACGAATGCCGTGGCGAGCGTCCCGGTCACCGCACCCGATAGGGCTGCAACGATTTCGATGCCCGCCACCAGGTCCTGAGTTTGCGGCTGAGGGACCGGCTCGATCCCATTGCTCTGTCTGTGGCGCCGTTTTGTATTTTTACTGGCAGCGGATCAGTTTTCCAGACGCCAAGAATGCCATAGAGCTTCCTTTCTGCATCGAAAATGGCCTGCTCCTCTGGTGCCTGCGCAGTGGTCCGGGACGGGTCACGACTGGCGTCTGGCCATCTTCTATCATCTAAAAAGGGAAATCCACGAAGGATTCCATATCGCTGAAAATTGGATTAGATCCAAGTTTGTATTCTTCGGAAAGGTGGTGAATTGGCGACAAATTGCATTCACGAACAAGAAGTTTCGGCAGTGGCTCTACGCGGAATCTCGGGGCCTCGCTCCGCTGATCAAAGCTTACACCAATAAAACATTCATAAAAACGCGACAGAGCTTCACTAGCGCGCGCTGACGACAAAAGCAGTAAGCCGAGCAGTTGGGTAGCGCGTTGGTTTTTCTGATTTCATGTCAAGAACATGAAGTTTGGCACCAAGCCAAGCACACGCCGTTGCCTTCACACAGATGCCAGTCAGAATTTCGTGTATTTTGCAGCCATCCAGATCGCGCGGTTGTTCCTATATCGAGCAACCTCACGTCTTCATGGGAACGGCGAGCGATACATCCTGACACAGTGACCATGCACATGAGGGCGACCACTCGGGAGTCATTATCTGCCTACGAGTTACATACAGATACCGGTTGAATGCGCATATTTATGCGCATATAGTGATCCACCAAAGGAGCATGTCTTATGCCACAACTGGAATCTGCCCGGACCTTAAAGCGCGCAACCAATCTTTCAATCGATAATGAGCTTCTTTCTGAAGCGCGTCGACTTAAGATAAATATTTCGCGTGCAGCCGAGATTGGAATTGCGCAGGCGCTAGCTGCTGCCAAGTCAGCACTTTGGAAAGAAGAAAATCGTCCAGCAATGCAAAGTTCTAATGCTTACGTCGAAGCAAATGGCTTACCTCTTGAACATTATCGACAATTCTAATGCCAAGATATGACGTTTACTCCAATCCGGGTGGCGGCTATGTGCTCGACGTACAGGCTGACCTACTGGATGATCTGAAAACACGTATTGTTATCCCTCTCATTGTTAAAGCGCTGGCCCCAATCCCAGCCAAACGACTCAATCCGGGCTTCGAGATTGAAGGAGAGGAGTATGTGTTAGTTACACAGTTCATGGCGGCAATCCCGGTGTCGGCATTAAAGAACCCAGTAACGAACCTCTCCGATTCGCATGACGAGATCGTATCCGCTCTCGATATGGCGTTTCACGGGTATTGAACGCTACCGCTCAGTTATTTAGCTGGCTGACAACATTGATGACCAGTCAAGATTCTTGATGATTGCCCCTCCTCAACGGCAATATCGCCCGTCTATCTTGGAGATAAGCGGATTGGTGCCCCGTTGATCCCATAAATAAAGTTTGAAGCTTAGCTGGTAGGAATCATGTCTGGCCATTCCCGTGCGCCATGAAGTACGCGGAGGATACGAACAGCCGATTGTGTTACAGCATAAGCCGCGACGTATGGGGTGCCGTTTATCACCAGCTCCCGCGTCCCGGCAATTCTGCCAACCCGACCACTCGCCGGAAAATCAACTAGGCGACGAGCAGCCGCGACTATTCGTTCGTCGACCATGATTGCAGATGAGGGATTCTCCGCCTCAATGAAAGTGAAGATGGCGTCTCGATCTGATAACGCAAATGCAGACCAGGTGAGCTTCAGGACTTGAGCGCCGCTGCTTTAAGGCGCGCTGCCGCCCGCCGTCTTTCGAAATGAGCTGTGACTTCATCATCCGGCACGTCGGGTCGCGTGTCGTGAAGCGCTTCAAGAACCTTGCTGCGAAACCAAGCATCGTGCGCTTCGCTGCCTGATATAAGTTCGAGCGGTAGTGCCCCCTCGTTCGCCGTCCGTGTGAGTAAGATACGAACTACGTCCGACACCGTAAGACCCATACTTTCCAGAACCGCAGAGGCACGATCTCTAACTTCTGCATCAATGCGAGTTTGAACGAGTGCGTTAGAAGCCATAAGTTTCTCCAACTTAAAGCTTAGTTGTAATGCATATGAATTACATAGTCTATAGAAAATTTCTGTGTGCGCCAAGTCACTTCATTTTCCGCCTTGGAGCGATACGATCCACTCGTCCCAATCATTGGCCGACGTACCGATTTCCAGTCAAGAATATTGGCGCCAACCCTTTCCAACTGGAATAGTCCCCTAATTGGCCGGACAGTTTCTGCCACTTAAATAAGTGATAGGACACTGTTCACATTATGACTGGTAATAGCATTAAGATGGAAATTCTTTCCGGCCCTGAGCGGCGTCGACGCTGGAGTACAGCGGAGAAGCTTGCGATTGTCCACGAAACCTACGAGACGGACGCGACGGTCAGTCTGGTCGCCGGTCGCCATGGCATTGCGCCTAACCAGCTGTTCGCGTGGCGCAAACTTGCCTCACAGGGTGCATTGGTTGCAACGGCAACCGAAGAGTAGGTTGTCCCTGCCTCGGAATACCGGGCGTTTCAGGCTCAGGTGAAGGAGTTACAGCGGCCTATGCCCAAGCCGAATGGCTCGGTGTGTCAATACTCGGAGCGGGATTTAGCTTCGTTGCCTTACTGGTATGGGGAACCACGCTTCACTTAGCGATCAAGGCGATAAAGTCAGAATGATATACGCCTGCCACTTTTGGCTCCCCATCCGTGGCGTCCTAGCGTAATCTTGAACTTCAATCTGAGATCGGATGGGGTCACGTTCGCCAGCGATGACGACCCCGCTCTCGTTACGCTTTTGTTTTTAAAGTCAGATACTCACTGCCTTTATGAATGCGTTAGCCTTCCGTCCTCCTTCACATTACGCAAATCCGTTGTCATCTGGAACCATGATTTTGGCCGGCTTTACAATCTTTCCTGTATCCAAATTCTGTGTTTTCGCATTGCGGTACGCGTTGATCTGAGAGAGTGAAACTAACGACCGCGTAAAAAGCTGACAATTAGATCTGACCCAGATGTTGAGACCAATCGTCCGACTTTTGACGAGAGCTAAGAATGCACGAACCGTCAAAAAGGTCCGTGCATCAACTTGAGGGTATTTATTTTGGTGAGTGGAATTTACTTTTTACGGCATGGCATGTCAGTCCCCTCGGCATTGATCGCTGTGCCTTCAGCGGTTTCAATGCCGTAGAGGAGTTTCGAACGCGCTTCGATTGACGCAAGCAGGGCTTCACCAAGGCCTAATGCTCGTTCTGACTGACGCACGCTGTAATCCGTCAGATATCTGGAAGCCAGCTCCGGCTTTTCGGCCTTGTAAAGGATGTCAGCTGTCGCCTGAACTTCAGGAATGTCATCGATCTGTTTAGCTTCGAAGGCTTCAAGGGCTTGTGTAATTTCAGGCATGAATGTTTCTGGGTTTGCGCACGCATGGTACATAATTCGCTTAAACAAACGTCCCGCAAACTGTGTCGCTTCCTGCGACTGATATTCAGCATTTAGGAAGGTGGAGCCTGCATCACGGAAAAGGTATCTGTGAATGCCATACTCAGGGATGACCTTATCGATCCCAATATGATAGGGCACAAACGGCGCGGTAACAGAACCTGTTGGTGCAACCCATAGCAGATTCAAACCTGAATGCGATGTATCACGCAGCTGAGCGACTTCACCGTAACCGGAACGCTCAGTTGATACACGCGGATCACGGACCAGTTTCATCATTTTTTTCAGTGTGACCGGCGCCATATCGTGGAGTTCTTTTTCCACGGTTTCAATTGTCCAGTGCTTTTGACCGGTTCGCATCGGGCGGTCTTGTTCGCTATAGACGGCATGCACGTTAAACGGTTTATCGCCATCACGTTTCCACCAACCCTGCTCGATGGCGAAATCATAAAAATTCGGGGAAGCCAGGTAGTCGTTGTTGCCAGTGATGTCGGCTGGAATATCGCCAATATAGCCAGGATATGAAACGCGCACATCATCTGGACCTAAGCGTTCAGCGACCCATAAGCCTTTGCCGCCTGCGAATTGCAGTACTACCCAACCTTCATTCTTATCGGCAATCAGATGCGAGTTACCGCCGTAGGTGGTATAACCATGCTTATTGATAAGATCGCCGATAATCTCGACGGCTTCACGCGCCGTTTTAGCACGCTCCAAAGCAATACGGGCCAGATCGCTGTATTGTGGACCCGTTTGCGGGTTTGGTGTCATTTCAACCAGTTCGTCGCGTGAGTTCGACCAGATATCCCGTAACGCCACGCCGTGCTCGTTCAAACCGCCATTGGTCAGCGGTGCGGGAAAGCCTTCGAAATCGCTATAATTCATGTTTATGTATTTGAAAGTCTCAGGAACCTGAGGGATTTCAATGAGTTTGCCTGGCATATAGGCCTTGTCAGTTGCTCCTACCGATATTGTCGCACCTTCGGGATGCTTTTTAGCTGGCACAACAGTCAACCAATGCCCCGAAACTTCCTCACCTGTACCACCTATCAATACAGATCCGTCTTCAGTCAGATTTTTTCCAACATAAAAGCCATAGCTCGCAAATGCATTCGAGTATAATGACGATAATATCAATACATTCAAAGATATAATTTTACCAAATTTACCTGTTTTCATCATTTCAACTTTCATTTATCATTTCATTTTGCACATTGATTAAAAACGGTCAGACATTTATGTGCTCGTCACGAGATTATTTATATCGAAATAATTGTGATTATTAAATATTTAATCGACAAAGATCATATGTAACTTATTGAAGCGTTGTCCGGTCTGACTGAGGTGGCTTCTGATTCCGAGAGCAATTACGCGATTTGCCAGTTTTGATTTTTTGTCATGCTGCACACGACAGATGCGCACCGATAACAGTGCCGCCTAGAGCACCATCCAATCGGCGCATGGCCATTAATAAGGATGATACATGAAAATCTAATTTTGAGCTTTCATATGATAGGTCACCTGCTGATACGGTATTTTTATTCCGGCTGCATCAAAGGACGTTTTCACTGATCTGGTCGTGTTGCGAACCACATCCCAATAATTGTTGCTGTCAACCCAATAGCGATAGCACAAAATAATTGCACTATCGCCGAGCTCATCGACGAAAAATGCCGCTTTAGGATCCGCCCGAACGCCCACTTGTGACGAAACAATGTTCTCAATTATTTTGAAAGCGTCATCGATGCTGTCATCGTATCCTATGCTAACCTTGAAGTCGTGCATCCGCGCTTTGAGGCGACTGTAATTGGTAACAGAGGTGTTCCAAAGAGTAGAATTTGGAACCATAATGTATAGGCCGTCGTAAGATTTAAGCTCGGTCGTAAACAGGCCTATCTCTTCAACAGTACCCACCACACTGCCTGCGCTTATAAACTCTCCAACTCGAAACGGCCGAAGAACCAGAAGCATAATGCCAGCTGCAATATTCTGAAGCGTTCCTTGCAAGGCGAGGCCAATGGCGAGACCGATTGCTCCCAGTGCCGCAAGTATTGAGGCGGTCTGGACGCCGAACTGGC
The DNA here is from genome assembly GCF_032066345.1 of Brucella sp. NCBI lineage: Bacteria > Pseudomonadati > Pseudomonadota > Alphaproteobacteria > Hyphomicrobiales > Brucellaceae > Brucella > Brucella sp. The sequence goes on along the minus strand of NZ_DAMBKZ010000006.1, from coordinate 77,350 downwards.
CCAGAACCATCACAAGAACAATAGCAAGTATTCCATAGCGGATCACTCCGCCAAAAAATTTTGAGATTGTTTTATCAAGCCCACGGATGTTTGATAGTGACGTTACTGCCCAGCGTTGAAGTGTTCCAGCTAATATCCATCCTGCGCAAAGGATCAAAATTGCACCGAGTGTCGATAGAGAATAGCGCAAAAGCAGATCTGATGTCTGGAACAGAAATTGATTAGTATTTTCAAAGATTTCGGTCGCTTTTTGTTCCATTATTCCTATCTCAATTGCGAGCATTTTGAATTTGGTGGGCCGATCATCACATGTCGGCTGAATGCTCCGGTGCGCTATGGACCAATTGCGTTTCTGGTGTGTGAACCAATGCCAGATAACGCTCAAACTGGACCAGTACATCCGAGATCAATTGTTCTTTCGTCATGCCCATGACATCATAGCCCCGACCGCCGCTTGAAAAATACGTTCTGGCTTCAAAGCGAAATTCCGGTTTTCCCACGGCCATAGTCGAGAAAGCCGGAATCTGGTGTGAGGCGGGCATTATTCCGTAAATGAAGTCACGAACACCCTCTGCAGAGGAGCGCAGCGCTATCGAACCGTTGTCTTCCGACACCACAACCGTGTCGCGTCCACGATTGTTGAGTTCTGACGCAACTTCGGAAAGTGCCTTCATCGCCGGACCTTCGACAAAAGTTAGCACTTCACGTTCGGAAGGCGCATGCAGCATTAACCCCAATCTGCGCTGCCAGGTCAGACCTGCTGCTGGCTGTGCCGTTGGCGCATTTGGAATTCCCGCATGTGCGACTTGCTGGGCAAGATCGGCTCGCATGCCTTTGAAAAGTGACCAAACAAGAACGAGTATGACGATGGAAAACGGAAGTGCACTTGCGATCGTCACCGATTGAAGGGCACCCAATCCACCGGCAACAAGCAGACTGGCAGCCACGATACCTTCAAGCGCGCACCAGAAAACCCGTTGAGCGGTGGTCGTTTCAGTCTCGCCCCCCGCAGCAATAGAATCCACAACCAACGACCCTGAGTCGGAAGATGTAATAAAGAAAATCGCTACCAGGAGGACGGCAAGCGTTGAGGTCAATGTCGTCCAGGGCAGGTATTCAAAGAAATGGAACAGACCAACCGACACGTCAGCAGCTATCTCGGCTCCCAACTTCCCATTGGCGATAGTTGTGTCAATCAGGATCGCAGAGTTTCCAAAAACCGTCATCCAGAAAAATGTGAAGCCAGCTGGAATAAACAAAACAGCTGTAACAAATTCACGTACGGTGCGACCTCTCGAAATACGAGCGATGAACATGCCGACAAAAGGTGACCAGGAAATCCACCAAGCCCAATAGAAAAGTGTCCAGTCATCAATCCATGGTGTGGGCTGGTAGGCATATATATTGAACGTTCTCAGTACTAAGGAATCCAGATAAAGACCGATATTCTGAACAAAATCGCGAAAAAGCTGTGCTGTTGGGCCCACAACGAGGACAAACAGCATAAGCAAAATTGCTATCAGAAGGTTCACTTCTGATAAAATGCGAACGCCTTTATCAAGTCCTGTGACGACGGATATGGTCGCAAGGCCGGTGATAACCAATATCAGCGGAAGCTGAACCTCTAACCCAATGGGAACTCCGGTGAGATAATTCAGCCCGGCATTAATTTGTGAGACGCCAAGTCCAAGAGAGGTTGCAATACCGAACATTGTTCCGACAATCGCAAAAATATCAACAGCGTGACCAACAGGGCCGTTAATCCGTTCCTTCAACAGAGGATAAAGGCCTGATCGGATCGTTAGAGGAAGATTGTAGCGATAGCCAAAATACGCAAGTGACAGACCCACAACCGCATAGATCGCCCACGCGTGAATCCCCCAATGAAAAAAAGTCACAGCCATTGCTTGTCGTGTCGCTTCAATCGAGCGCGGTTCAGCTGTTGGCGGGGCCATGAAATGGGACACTGGCTCGCCAACAGCATAATACATCAATCCGATGCCCATACCGGCAGCAAACAGCATCGCGATCCACGACATAAAGCTAAAGTCTGGAGTAGAGTCATCAGGTCCTAATTTAAGGCGACCATATCGCCCCAAACTAAGCAGCAAAACGCTGGCAAGAAAAATTCCTACGACCAAAAGGTAGAACCAACCAAAATTCAAAAGAATACTGGTTTGCAACGCAGCAAAAATTTCAGCGGCTTGATCTGGAACGATTACACCGACTGCCAAGAATAATCCTATTATAATTATCGAACCAAAAAAAACAGGCGGATTGATAATAAATTTGGCTAGCATTGTCTTTCGCAGAACTGGGACACAGAAGGGGTAAATGTCAACCTAGGATCGGACACAATTTTGTCAATATTATTAGAAAAATTTATAATTATCTATAACTCATACTATCAATTATAATGAAAATAATACCGAAATAAGAAAAAATATTAAAGAGCCAATATTTAATAATAATATTCTTTATATTCGTTGCGTTATTCATCTTTATGGCTATTTAAAATAAATTCCGCCATACGCGCATTATCACAATTCTTTTCTCTTTCCCGCCCCTTAGTGCATTTACTAAGCATAATCTTTCTATGTTCATGGTTGTTGGTGTAATGCTCAACGGGAACTGGTCTAGTAACGAAATAGGCGTTCAGACGACTCATTATCCCCAATAGCACGGTCAGAGCTTTTGGTGATCAAAGGCATAGGGCACAAATCTGAGTATGTGGCACGTGATCTTGTGACCTCAGCCATTGAGAAGCTTGCGGGGCGAGACATAGATTTGAGTTCTGTAGCGAGGCAAGTGGAGCGTCAGATTATAGATAAGGCAAAAAAAGAAAAAGGGCCGATTTGGAACCGGCCCCATTCCGGAAACTATGACGCTGGCAAAATAGCCACATCGCGCATATTGCTTTCCAGTTTCTCAACGGTGCCGATTTTGGTGGCAGCGCCAGTTTCAAGATTTACCGTGTAAACCGTGTTGTCTGCAACGAGATAGGCCGTGTTTTTGCCTTCCGCCATTCCATGAATATCGAACGCGTAAGTCTCCGGGCTCCCCTCGATTTCAAGATTGCCGATTGTTTTCAGCGTTCCGTCATTTGGCTTCGTTTGCTGCACAAGTGTTTTATTGCCAGCATCGATATTAAACATAGCTGTCTTTTCAGGCTTACCGATTGAATTGGTGTAAGCAGCGGCGACAATTTTGCTGTCAGCGCCCTCACCTGTATCACCCTTTTCATATGCCAGCTTACCATCTACCGTGACTTCACCCGTATCCGGATGCACACGATGATTTGTCGTGCCCGTCATAAAACGAAGCCGATCAGCCATTGGATTAAAATCAACAACGACAGCCTGCCCTTCAGCCATTGGCAACATCGTATTCATTTTGGCGATTTCTGTTATCGCTCCACTATCGATATTGATTGCGACGATCCGATGATCCCCGGTAACGCCGACAACAGTCTTATCGACAGGTCGAAAATCAATACCAACCAGATTGTCAACGCCATCGACTTCCATCGTCTTTGTGACTTTGCCGTCATCTGTGTCAAACATCACCAGCGTCTTGTCACCGACAAGGCCAAGCGCAGGTGCGGCTATGCCATGAATAATCGAAACGCCAAAAATTGTGGATGTAGCCAGTACCAGCTGAATAATATGCATCATTGTCCTCCATTGTTTCGTTGTTCGAAGCTGCCGTTAGGGTCGTAGATTTCGGCGCCTCTGATTATCAGACACATGCGACCACCAGTTTGGATGCAGTGGAGAAAAATAAAATTCCAATGCATCTGTTTGCCTGTTTCCTGCGTATAGAAATCAAGGTTAAATTAGCTGACGGATGAGGAGATGAGTGGAATGGGCGGGCAAACGGATGAGCTAGCAAAGGCTATTGCTGCCTGCGTGCGGCGTGATCGGTCAGGACTCCGAGCTATCTTTGATCAGGAATCGGGACGATTGCTGGCCGTTGCCCACCGCATTCTGCGCCGCCGCGAACTTGCGGAAGAGGTTTTGCAGGAAGCGCTCATTCGCATCTGGACCCATGCCCATCAATATGCGCCCGATCAGGGCTCTGCCAAAGGGTGGATTTATGCGATTGTGCGTAATCGCGCTTTGAATGTGTTGCGCGACGGAAAACGTGAGCAGACAGTGGATGATGTCGACGCTTTAAGCGAAGCCGAACACTCAAATGACATTTTGACAGCTTGGCATCAACTTGATCAAACAAGCCAGCTAAGAGAATGTCTTGATGCTCTAGACAAAGACAAGCGAGATGGCATTCTTATGGCTTACGTCGGTGGCTACACGCATGGTGAAATTGCTGGGCGATTACAAATACCTTTGGGCACCGCAAAATCCTGGGTAAGACGAGGTCTGAGCGCATTGCGGGCATGTATGACATGATAAAATCATTTGATAATACGCCGGAACTTGCTGACGAATATGTGCTCGGTCTGCTTAATCCGGACGAAGTCCTTCAGCTCGAAGCCGAAATTATCGGCAATGACGAGCTGAGGCAGGACGTTGCCCGCAGCCGTGAGCGATTTTTGGCGCTCGATTCATCCGCTACGCCGATGCGCGTCGATGAACACGTCTGGGAAACTGTTGAAAATCAGCTTTCGGATAGGCCTGCCCCGGCAATAACACCTGTCAAAAATGCCAACGATAACAAGCCTGGTGTTAATGGATGGCGACTTGCAGCACTCTCGGCATCGGCTGCATCAATCCTTCTTGCTATTGGTCTTGGATGGTCGCTTACAAGAACCATTGAACCGGTTGTGATCGCTGTTTTGCTGGATGATACTGGAAACGTTCAGGCTATCGTTGAAGATTTCGGCAATGAAAATGCGCGCGTCCGCCTGTTAAACGATGTCGAAATTCCATCGGGCAAAACCATTCAGGTCTGGACGCTTCCTTCTCAAGACATGGGTCCTGTCTCAATGGGTCTTCTTGAAGGCGCGCATTCAGCTCAGTTGAAGGGGCCAGATTTGCCTCTGCCGCGTGGTGAGCAGCTTTATGAGCTTACATTAGAGCCTGCGGGTGGTTCGCCTACGGGACGTCCGACAGGACCAGTTCTGTCAAAAGGTTACGCAAAAACACCGTTGTAAACGCAATCGCATTATTAGTAATTCGTTCAACCACCTGCAAAAGAATCTAATGCTCACCTTTGATGGATATCACGCATTTATCCAGACGCCATTTGTCGCCAAGGCGTAAGGTACGGCGACGTAGGTGTTAGCATGGGCCTGCCCGAAAATCGCAGTCCATTGGTAAACTGTCTTATTTTTGATGAAGATATCGCGATAAGCCAGCCCATCTTCGACGATGCGAAAACTCAGTGGAAAGCGGTATACAACCACACCGCTTCTACAATTATCGCGATGGATAACAATAGCGACGCTAAATCCAAGAGCGAGGCTGAGGCAGCACACGTTATCGTTTCTGATGTTTACACTTAGGTTAGCCCAAAAGCCCCGTCCAAAAGGCCCTAGATAAACATCCACCAAGACGATTTTGAATAAAGATCAAGGTCATGCTTTCAAGACCGCTCACCCTCAGTGATCGAGACCTCGCATTCATCTGTCATCGGCTCAACAATACGCCGCGCAAATGTTTGGGGTACAAAACGCCCGCAGAAGTCTTTCGGCAGAAAATCTTCGCAAACAGACATCGTTTTGCGTAAACTCAAACGGCAAAAGTCGCGCTTCAGCCTGACCTCACAGGATCATAAGTGGAAAATTCCAGTTCTGAATGGCCTAATTTAACGGGAGCACGTCACGGGTTATCGTGATGAGCTTCTGAGTAAAACAAGTGATGAAATTCTAACCACTTCTCGTAGTCTGGTGACCCGCGTGTTAGATTTCGTAGATCCACATCCTGCGGTTTGTCGAGTTCATTAATTAAAGAAATACTGCCAAACCGAGTCTCTTTGATAAGCTGCCAGCCCTGCCGGCGTTTTGTTTAGTCGGGAAGCGTTATTCTTATCCTTTCATAGCCCTTCTGCCCCGAATCTCTGGGTAAAGGTGGTAAATCTTCTGAAATGGAATTTTTGAACCACCACTCTTCAGATAGATAGAGTGCGGTAGGATGAAGTTTGTTTAATCTGTAATGCATCATAACGATCTTTCGATTTGTAAATCTATTTCTGTAAATCAACTGAAGCGGTTTATACGGATACCATTTTCATTGTTCAGAGCATGAGCTGGCGTGAATTATCCATCAAACTTTCGTACCCAATCTCTTAATTATTGAATGGTTATAACACGCGCACCTCGATTTTTGGTGTTACGTTCCGTGAAAGAGCAGACCTCAAATATTAAGAACTATCCAGTTAATTTTCGGCATTACTGATCAGAATTGACATACGTACAAGATCGGCAAGAGAAGAAGCCTGCATTTTCTGCATGACGTTCGCTCGACGGACTTTGACTGTTATTTCTTTGATGTCGAGAAGTGCAGCAATCTGCTTGTTTAAAAGTCCTTGAACAACAAGCGCTAAGACATCTCGTTCGCCGGTCGTGAGGTTCATCCAGCGGGTGTGAATTTCCAATCGCGTGCCCTCACTTTGTAAGCGTTTTCTATCGCCATCTATTGCGCGATAGACCGCATCCAGCAAGTCGTGGTCACGAAATGGCTTTGGCAAGAAATCGGCCGCTCCATCCTTGATCGCCTTCACTCCCATGGCAATATCACCATGCCCTGTAATGAAGATTACCGGTATAGTGATACCAAGACCTGCCATTTGTGCAAAAAAATCTGTGCCCGTTTGACCAGGCATTCGCACATCAAGAACGAGGCAGGAGGGACCGGGCTGGCGTTCATGATCAAGAAAACTACGAACCGACGCAAAGCTCATCGCCTTCATGCCGATGGACGCAAATAAATCATCAAGCCCGCGCCGAACGGAAAGATCATCATCAATGATATAGACGATAGCTTCCCCCTCATGTTTTACGGTCATGATCAGCCTTTCCTGCCGCTGGTATCTCCACAAAGAAGGTTATGCCGTTAGAACCTGCACCGTTCGCTCCATACGGTTCATTCCAGATACGGCCGCCATTCGCCTCTATTATCGAGCGGCTGATGGTAAGCCCTAACCCAAAGCCGCCGTCCTTAGTCGTCCAGAAAGCGTCGAATAAACGCTCTCGCGCTAAACTCGTCAGCCCTGGCCCGGTATCGGCAATAGTAAATCGCAAACCTGTATTTTCGTCGGAAGAAGACGAAATCAATAGAAATTGTTCCCCTTGCTCGATCTGCGCAATTGCCTCGATGCTGTTCAAAATCAGGTTCCCAAAAACTTGCTGTACCTGAACCCGATCCGCAAATGCTGGAGGCAGAGTTGTGGGAAGGTCGAGTTCGAAAAGAATATCATTGCGATATAGTTCCGGTGCCGCCAGATCAACCATCTCACGGATAGCCATATTAAAATCGAAGCTGCTGGCCTTTGGTTTCTCTCCTTTGGAAAGACGTCGAACACGGTCTAGTATCTCGCTCGCACGATGTGAATCCGCAGATATGCGCTCCAATGCGGCCTGAGCACGAACTACATTAGGCGGATCTTGTGCCAGCCAACGCTGGCCAGCCCCAGCACTCGTTTCAATTGCGACCAGTGGCTGACTAACCTCATGGGTGATCGAGCCTGTCAACTGACCAAGGGTCGTTAGGCGCGCAAGGCGAAGCAAGCGCTCTCGGGTCTCATGCGCCTCCTCTTCGGCGTCCACCAGTTTAAGTCCGAGATAGGCGGTACATGCGATAGCGACGATACTGATCAATGTATTGATCAATCCAACATCATAGGAGCCTGAGCGGGTAAGGAAGAAACTGCCTATGGTTAAGACAATACAGCCTGCTGCCACACCAATAACGGTCCTATGTGAAAACATTCGTGCTGAAACCAGAACTACCGCCGTATAAAAGACGGCGGCTGCAATGGCATAGTCTGTAACCGTATCGAAAATGAATATCGCCGTACTGACAATCGCAAGACCGAGAGAGGTAACAAGCGTCTGGGGAGACATTCGGCGATAGGTTTTCTTTCGCATCCAATATTTCCCTTTCAGCCTGCTCAAATGTGGCTTGCTCAAGCATTATAGTCCTGATGGTAGCCTTTGCCTCAGGCGGGCGCAGACGCAGCGAAGTCGCTGGCTTGCGTGTAGAACAGCTTGTCAAACAGCCCCCCGTCACCGATGAGGACGGCTCTCCCCTCCCCTCGCTCGGCATCCATCTCGGTCGCACCAAAACCAGTGGGGCCGGTCACGATGAAACTGTCTATCTGACCGGCCGACCCATCGAAGCCCTGACCCGCTGGCTGGAAGCAGCCAGGATCGACAAGGGCAGCGTGTTTCGAAAAGTTGATCGCTGGGGCAATGTGTCGGCTCGCGCACTTGAACCGAGCGCCGTCAACCGGATCGTCAAACAGCGCGCGCAAATGGCAGGGCTGGATGCCACAGAATTCTCCGCCCACGGCCTGCGCTCTGGCTATCTCACCGAAGCCGCCAATCGTGGCATTCCGCTGCCCGAAGCCATGGAACAATCGCGCCATCGCTCCGTGCAGCAAGCCTCCGATTATTATAACAATGCCAAGCGGCGCAGCGGGCGGGCGTCGCGGCTATTGAGCTGATCGCTCGTCGTTCCACCTCTCCACATCTTTGCTGTTCTCGACAATGTGATACGGCATCTGCCGTATTGAAGTCGTTGCATTGCAGAGCTAGACGCGATGATGATATATAAGCCCCATCGCTGTGGGGCAGCGTTTTGGGGGCATTGATGGGACGGCAACCTACACTAACCAATTCTCCGCTTGCACTTTGTTCAAAGCGTCGGCGAAACTTAATGTGGCTCTCGACCGTTGCGGTCTGCACTTCGCTCAACTTGCAATCTTCGGTTCACGCCGAAACCTGGGTCAACAATGGCACTTATCTTTGGGGGGAAGCCACTAACTGGCAAGAAGGGACTGTTCCCAATGCGCCAGGAGCAGTTGCGACGTTCATAGGAAATAATTGGCAAGGCTATTACAGCTACCTTAACGGGCAGCAATTCACGGTCGGCGAACTCAATATTTCTGGGTCGTAAAATGGAGGGTTTCTCTTCCAACATGGTACATTGGTACTATCCGATCCTGATGGAAGTGCCGCTATCCATGTTAGCACCAGCAACCCTTATACAGATTTCGGTGAATATTATCCCACTACAGTCGAACTCGCTTCCACTACCTTAATCGATACATCTGATGCGGATGTCGAAACCCTGCGTCATCTCGTCAATGAAGGCACGGACCACAACACCGTGCGCGCCGAGTTCAGATCTGGCCTATCGCGAAGCATGGCCCATGGCCGAAACTGGCAGCCCCTGCCCCACCCGACGCCCTGTTGCAGAAATTCGATGACCATCATCTCTGGCGACCTTAGGCAGCAGGAGATCGAACCCAATCATGGCAGGCCTACCAATGTTGAAGAAGAATTGCGTAAACTTGGGTTCTTGCGGGTATCCGGACCGCACGCATCAGCTTCCACGCCGCCTGGCCTACTGATCAACAAAGGCTCGATGGTGCGGACTGAAGGGCACCTTTTCCTCACCAGCAATCAAATCCGCCATCCGTCTTGCCGTACGCGCCATCAATCAACCGCCAAGTCGCAAGAGTGCGAACGCCATCACCAGCGCTATTCTTACTAATCCCTTGGCGAACTGTTCTGATAAAACCTGACCGGCATTCGAGGCCGGCAGCGCTGACGATGGCATTTGCCTACGGTGGTCGTGGTTGCACCAAAATAGCAAGTATTCGAACAGAAGAAATTGTCGAGCAGGCACCTGTCACCGTGGAAGACGGCTCCGCCTCCACCAGCTCGGCATTCACCTCGGTTTCACCAAAACGAGCGGGGGTCGATTACGATGATACCGTAACCTGACCGGGAGGCACGTTGAAGCAACTACGCGCTGGCTTGAAGCGGCAACGATTGAAAATAGCAGCGTGTTTGGCAGAATTGATCGCTGGGGAATGTATCCACACGGGCGTAAGAACCAATTGCCATGAATGCGATCGTCAAAAAGCGCGCACACATCGCGGGCATTGACGCAAATAAGTTTCGGCACATGGTCTGCGTGCTGGCGACCGAAGCCGCCAATCGCGACATTCCCGGCCGTAAGCCATGGAGTAATCCCGCCACTGCTCCGTTCAACAGGCTTCCTATTACAATAACAGTGCCAAACGGCGTAGCGGACGGGCATCGCGAAAACTAGAGGTTAGCAACCCTGGTTGTGCCGTCACAGCACCCGGGTGCAGGTCCGCAAATTTTCCAACAGCGCTTAGGAACAAATTTTTGAACTCATAAGAGAAGGACTCTTACTGACATCAATTGTGTAACAGAGTTTATCTCACCAAATAACCGGTCCTGGCCAAACTGAGAGGTGCGGTTACATTCAATCCTCTCGAACGAGACGAGGCATTTCAATAGGTACTAGCCAAGGGCGACCAATCGAGGGGCACTACCCTCTCTATAGGAGCCTCAACTAAGGATAATTCTAGAGGCTGCGGCAATTTACAGGCAACTCCGCGGCGTCATCGATTTTTGTCAGCCGTACTTTTTGCAATAAAACCTATTTTTTTCAATTATTTACTAGAATTGACCAAATATGGGCGAGCCGCCCGGCACGCTTTGGCGGCTCAAGGAAGCCTATCCGTATTATTGTGTGTCATGCATGACAGTTCGTTAAATCGGACAGGACAATTTGCGGACAGTTTTACAGATGAGCCTTAGCTGGGTTTAGGCGGAACAAGCGAGCACAATCAACAATCTCCCTTAGCTTTCCTATTGAGGGCTTAAAACGGCGATCGGTCACCGGCGCTGCGCGTTTATCTCTCGAGAACAAAGATTGCTTGACCAACAAACGGATTCTTTACGTCAGGGAAGCGCCAGGCGCAGAGAGGTAGCGGACGTCAGCACTAAAAATAGCGCGACTTTTATCAAGGCAGTTGTAGCAGTTTTAAAGCCAACGAGACTTCGCGCGCAGAAGAAGCGATAGACATTATTTGATAGAAAGCGATTGTCGGGTGAGCGTTAATCTTTCATTAACCTTAAACTCCTTGCAGAGCGGGCAGAATCGGAATTATAGTTGCGAAAATATGAATGCCGGGCGCTTTTTTGCGAAAGTGTCATAAGCAAGGACATTAGTTCTAAAAATGAACGAACACAATGCGAACCGTTTCGACCACGAAATTGCCAGTCAGGGCGCCAAGATTTCCGGTGCGCTCAACATGTTGCGCACGCAACAATATCCGCCTGACGCACGGAAAACCCTGCGTCGCTTTCAGCTTCCGGAGGTCGCCGATCTGATTGGCGTCACGCAATCGCATTTGCGGCAGTTGCACAGCGAAGGCAAAGGTCCCGAAATCGAGGTGGTTTCCGGTCGTCGGTACTATAGCGCAGAGCAGATGCTGGAATTGCGCTCCTATCTTGAAGAAAACAAGAAATCCGACAAGAGGATCTATCTGCCGCGCCGCAAGGCCAACGAGCCGCTGCAGATTCTTTCTGTGGTCAATTTCAAGGGCGGTTCCGGCAAGACAACGACATCGGCACATCTCGCGCAATATCTCGCCTTGACCGGGCACCGGGTGCTGGCGATTGATCTCGATCCGCAGGCTTCGCTCACATCGCTTTTCGGGATCCAGCCGGAGCTCGACAAAATCGCCTCGCTTTATGAAGCCTTGCGTTTTGACGAGGAAAGGAAGCCGATCGCCGATGTGGTGCAGTCAACCAACATTCCCAATCTGGATATCATTCCGGCAAACTTGCTGCTCCAGGAATATGAATATGACGTTCCGCTTGCCATCTCTGGACGAAAGGGCGAGGAGGGGCGCCTGTTTCACCTTCGGATCGTCAATGCGCTCAAGGAAATCGAAGACAACTACGATGTTGTAGTCATCGATTGCCCCCCCCAGCTCGGCTATCTCACAATTACCGCTCTGATGGCATCGACCGGCATCCTCATCACCATCCATCCGCAAATGCTCGATATCATGTCGATGTCGCAGTTCTTGCAGATGCTCGGCGGTATTATGACCTCGGTTGCAGACGCCGGCGCTGAAATCAGGGTCAAATGGTTTCGCTATCTCATTACCAGATTTGAACCCACAGACATCCCGCAGGCGCAGATGGTTGGTTTCATGCAATCGATGTTTGCTCAGAACATGTTGCGGAACCACGTTCTCAAGTCGACAGCGATTTCAGACGCGTCGATCAAGAAGCAGACCCTTTATGAGGTCGAGAAGGGTGATTTTGTGCGGTCGACCTATGAACGCGCAATGGAAAGCCTCAATGCCTCCAACGGTGAGGTCGCAGAACTCATCCATCAAACCTGGGGACGGAAATGATGAATTTGTCAGCCGTTTTTTTTGGTAAATTCTCTCCTATTTTCAGAGACTTATTCAAAATGAGCCTGGAGGACATCATCCATGTCGCGTAAGAACCCCTTTGCGAACCTTGATCTTTCTTCGATTAGCAGCACTGGCCCTGCGGCAAAGAGCGGTTACGGTATGACCGGCGCCGCTAAAACCGTTGTCCGCTCAATCGAGGAAATGGCAGAAAACACCAAGCGTCTTATGGATGGCGAGACGATTGTCGAGATTGAGCCGCAATTGCTTGACGTTTCTTTCGCCTCCGACCGGCTTTCGGACGAAGATGCCGAACTTCTTGCCCTGCAAGAGGCAATCAGGGATCATGGCCAGACCTCGCCTATTCTGGTGCGTCCAAATCCGCGTAATTCCGAACGTTATATGGTGGTGTTTGGTCATCGCCGTGCACGCGTTGCGATGAATTTGGGGGTGAAGGTCAAGGCGGTCGTCAAGAAACTTGATGATGTGGCATCGGCCATCGCGCAGGGACAGGAAAACTCGGCTCGTTCCAATCTCTCTTTTATTGAACGGGCTTATTTCGCTCAGAACCTGCTTTCCAGCGGCATGACGAAGGAGACAGTCAAGTCGGCCATCGGTATCGACGATGCGCTGCTGTCAAAGATGCTTAGCGTCATCGAGACGATCCCGTTGACGATGACCATGGCTTTGGGTGCCTCCAAGAAGATCGGTCGTGATAAATGGCTGTCGCTGCGCCAGCTCATTCTCAATCCGGCCTATCTGAATATCGCGCTTGAAAAAATCGACTCCGAAGCCTTCATGGCATTGCCAGAAGAAGACCGTTTCGACGCCCTGCACGACTATCTGAAGAAATATAGTGCCCGTTCGACAGCGAAAGCACCTGCCAAAGCGGTGATTGAGAAATCCTGGGCTTCCGATGATAAATCGGTGCGGTTTTCCATGAAACAGAAGCCAAAAAGCGTGGCGATTGAATTGACCAGCGCAGAAGCGCGGCCGTTCAGTGACTGGCTGTCAGGGAATATGGATCGGTTCTACCAAGAGTATAAAACTGCAAGAACGCAAAACAGCGGAGATTAACAGCAAAAGAAAAAGGCCCCCGATAACGTTGCCGTCATGGAAGCCTTCCTCAAGTTTGGTCGCTTAGAGAATCGCATTTCCATGAATCACTGTCAAGAGCGTTAGGCGTCAATTTGGCGGGCAGATTTCTTTTGCCTTGAGAAAGGTGAAGGTAAATGCACATTCAGGAGAATGTCACGTCCACGTTTCGTGGGCGAGGGGCTTCGTTTGCCCAAATGAAATTTGCTAGCCAGAAAGTTTCCCCTACCGGGACGGTCAATCGCTGGTTGGTCTATAGACATCTTTGCATCGCCAAGGCGACATTCGGCATCAATGATCGTTGCCTTGCTGTGTTGAATGCCTTGCTGTCCTTTTACCCGGAAAATGAACTGAGTGCCCGAAACGGTCTGGTGGTGTTTCCATCGAACCGGCAACTCGCGTTACGGGCGCATGGCATGCCGGAATCAACGCTGCGCCGTCATCTTGCGTCACTGCTTGATGCCGGGCTGATAATCCGACGCGACAGCCCCAACGGCAAACGTTACGCCCATAAGACAGATGCCGGAGAGATTGAGGAAGCCTTTGGCTTTTCCGTTGCTCCATTGCTGGAACGGGCTTCGGAAATTGCCAAAGTTGCTGAGGCCATTGTCGCCGACGCCAAGCATTTAAAGCGCACCAGGGAGCGTCTAACGCTCTGCCGCAGGGATTGCTTGCAGCTTCTCGACACTGCCGAACTGCTGGAGCAGGGCGATGTCCATCAGGCCTATCATGATCAATACCGGGCTATCGTTGATCGCATTCCACGCCGTGCGACTTGCGAGCAGTTGGACGCGATCTTCAACGAATTGTCCGTTCTTCGCGGCGAAATAGCTAACTGCATGAATTTTAACGATGATGCAGAAGAATTGAGCGTCAATCATGCTCATATTGAGCGGCAACATATTGAATCAGAACCTGAATCTCTTCTTAAAACTAATAAAGAGAATTTGTTTGATATTAAGAAAGAGCCAGTTCAATCATCGCAGCCTGGTCTCATTCCAGCCAAGGCGCGTCTACAGAATGTCGATGTTTCATTGGATCTCGTTCTACGAACCTGTCCCGACATTCATGATTATGCCACCACACCGATACGGTCCTGGCGTGAATTAAGCGATGCGTGTCATGTCGTGTCGAGCTTTCTGGGGATTGCGCAATCCGTCTATCGGGAGGCGCAGCTGTTTTTAGGGCAGGAGAGAACCTCTGCGATCATTGCGTGGCTCCTGCAGCGTATTGCTGGGATCCATTCAGCAGGTGGTTATTTGCGGTTTCTCCTCAATAAAGCGAGGATCAGCGATTTGTCGGTTTCAAAACTGCTTCTGATGGATCCCGTCAAACAGATGCAGACGACAATGTGCAGGTGAAGACGCAACCCGGAATGAAATTATAGCAAGCCTGATGATCGCGGCTCTGCGTCCGGTCTGATCGCTGGGGCAAAACATAGAGAAATGCGCTTTATCAGTTGCTCGTCATTAGAGGACCGTCCCAATGAACGGGAGAAGGGGATGAACGCTGCATTAACTGACAGTATTGCTTAATTCACTATGGCTTTGTTAATTTATGGGAAAAGCAGGTAAATGAAATCTAATAGCGCATTTTGTTTCACAACATCGATGGCTGGGAAAGCCCCGGATTTCAAAGCATCACAAGCAAGGTCGTTGCGATCGGCCCGGGATGACAATAGTTCGCAATGACCGCCAATCTATCATCATAGATTCATCCTGAGCAAGACGGCGTTATGGCTTGATTGGAGCGGGGGAGGCCGGCTGCGAGCAAACTTGAGACAAGCTATCGCTGTTTCATGCGTGAAGCATAAAGGGTCTATGCTGCGGGTTGATTGCCGATGACGTGCAAAGCCGGAAAGAAAAGCCGCAGGGCTTTTGCCTTCCTGCACGTTATATGGCGAAGGTCCTGGGGAATTGCGCGCTGAAGAACCAAGCCCGCTTCCATGCGACGTTCGCGAGATCTCGGAGACGTGATAGGCCTTGGGCGCGATGCGGAAATGCCGAGAATCAGATAGGAAGCCGCTATGACAAAAGCGATAGATGATCCGCCATCCGCCCCTTTTTCTGATCACCTTGACCAAACAGCGCTTCTTCACCTGTTGGAGACGGCAGAAAGCACGCGCAAGCAGGCGTTATCCGCCAGTCTGTGTCTCGCCTTTGCGCTTGGCGCCAAGGTTTCGCAACTCAGCCTTTTCAATGTCGCGGTTATTGGGCCTTATGTGGCAGCGTTGATGATCGCAGGTTTATGCTGGGAATGTTCCAATCGACTTTGGCGTATGCGCGCATTAAAGCTCGTTGCACCTCAGATTGCCGCTTCGTTCGGGCAGACGTGTTTTTCAACCGGGTGGGAAGCGCTCGATATCGAGCAGTGGCTGAAGGATCAGTTCTCCTCAAGCGGTTCCAAGTCTACCTCCTGGCAAACAGCAGGACTTTATCGTGGCATCTCCTATCGTTGCAGCGAGCAGTCGATCTTTCATCCTCGTCTGAACAAGAGTGCTGGCAGAAGACCGCCAAGCTATCATTACTTGATAGAAATCTCCGTTCCTCTAAAGTTTGTCGGTTGTCTGGAAATTATCCCTCGTGCCGCCATCAGCAGCCTGTTTGACACGATCACCAGAGACGCCTTGAGATCGGACCAGCGTGTTCAAACCGGTGATCCGCAGTTTGATCAGGTCTTTTCTGTTCACGCGGACAAGGGTGCAAGCGTCTCTCAACTTCTCAGCCCCGCAGTCAGACAAATTCTCGTGGCGATCGCCAAGGAAAACCAATCGCCGAAACTCAAAGCGGGCTTTCGCAATGGTTGGTTTCATCTCGAGTTTCCAATCCCTGAGGAATCCTTCTCCAGCCTTTCTTTGCTGAGGCCTATGCCTGAACTGATAAGCTCAACCCAGCGGATCTGCTGGCAGCTGACTTTTGCACAGCGCTTGATCGATAGGTTCAGGGGGGATTATGGCGGACCGCTGGGTTGAGAGGATGCCAGAAAGTCTTGTACCAACGCGCATGGCCGGCGAAAAGAATTTGATCGCGGCGGCATTGCCAGGCCGTTTCATGCATCGCTCCGCCGGTCTCAACGGGTGCGCGCTTATAGATTGGTATCGAGCTTCGGTGTCATGACCTCAAACATTGGCATCGATGCCGCTCCGAGCGCTGCGGTAAATTGCCCGGTCTGTCCGCGCAGCACACGCGGCAGCATCCGGCCATTTCTATTGGCGACAGAGATAGGAAGTTGATCCATATGCAGGATGAGTGAATCGATCAAAGGGTCAGGCAGCATTCCGCCCAAAACGACGGTCTCTGGATCCAGAATATTTTCGATGATTGCGATCATCTGCGCGAGATGTTTCGCGGCGTCCGCGATCCAATCCAGGACCACGGGATTTTTGTCGCGCAACAGTTCCGAAAGCTTGTCGAAGCTGACATCGAAAAGCCCAGCATTGGATAGTCTTTCCTTGAGAACATGCACCGAGGAATAGGTTTCCAGGCAGCCATGCTGGCCACAGGAGCACGGCCGCCCGCCAGGCACGATGGAGATATGTCCTATTTCCCCGGCATTGCCGAAAGCCCCTCGAAAGGGCGCACCATCCTGGATCATGCCAAGGCCGATGCCAGCACCAAAATAGATCATCGCGAAGTTTGAAACGGCACGCCCCGCGCCAAACAGGCGTTCGCCGACGGCTGCGGCATTGGCATCATTTTCGACGATAACCGGCTCTGCGAAGGCTTGGCTCAATACATCGGCAGCATCGATGCCCGCCCAACCCGGCAAAGTGGTCGGGCCGACCGATGTCATACCCTCAATACCAAAAGGCCCCGGCATCACGACACCGATTCCGAGGAGACGGGCATCAAACTCTGTTTTGATCCGATCAATCTCGATGCGAAGCTGAGCACAGAGCGCGTCTGGACGCGTATCACCCATCAGATGCACTTGCTGTTTCCGTGGCACGCCTGACAGATCGAGAACCGTTGTCACAATATGGGTCGAACCCATTTCGATCCCGATGGTCATCGCTCCCGATGGATTGACAGCAAATTGGATAGGGGGTTGTCCGCGTCCTGTCTTCAATCGCCCAAGCTGCATCAGAAAATTCTCCGCGACCAGTTCATCGACAATATTGGCGATGGCTTGCGCAGTCAGATGCGTCAAACGGGCGATATGCATGCGACCGACCGGGCCATGACGTCGAACGACATCCAGAACGACACGCCGATTATGGTCCCGGATTCGCTCAGGATTTTTACCAAGAGTGATCGGTTGCGTGTCCGCATGCGCTATAGCTGGTGAAGTTGTCGCCTTCGATTTCATACCTTCTCCCGAATGCTTCAAATTTGATAGCGCAGCTGACTTTTAACAGCAATATATTAATTCAACTAAATTATCTTATTGACAAATGTGTCGCAAAATAGAAGCCTAGCGCTGGGGCGAAGTCGCTCTGCCGACATTGATGGCAGTGTGCCGATCAGTCGACGGTGAGGATGCTGCGAAGAACGCAGCGATGGTGGAACCGGCAGGTCATTGACCTGCACATGCCTTGCTCGGGCGCCAGAGGGGCTGAGCAATGGGAGGTCTTATGAAAATGGGTAAGTTGCTGCTTGCAGGTCTTGTGGCCGGTTTGAGCTCAATCGCAATCAATGCCGCACAGGCAGTTGAAATCGAATATTGGCAATATGTCTTTGAATCGCGCGTCAAGACGATGGACAAGCTGATCGAAAATTTCGAAAAAGCCAATCCTGACATCAAGGTCAAACAGGTCACGTTCCCTTACGACGATTATCAGACCCGTGTCATTGCTGCGAAGATGGCGGGCAAAAGTCCGGAGGTCATGCAGCTGTTCTACGGCTGGCTCGACAAGTTTGCCGCAGGAGGCATTCTGCAGCCGCTGCCGCAGGACGCATTTCCGCATGACAAGATCGAAAGCGAATTCTTCCCGATTGTCAGTGCAATGAAGCGCGGCGATGAATATTACGGCTTGCCGACCGCTGTGCGATCTCTGGCGCTGTTTTACAACAAGAAGCTTTTTGAAGAAGCGGGCCTTGATCCCAACAACCCACCGAAAAACCTGGATGAGTTGCTGGCCTATGCGCAGAAAGCCACGAAGCGCGATGCTTCCGGCAATCTGTTGAGCGAAGGCATCACCTTGGATATGCCGGGCCAGGATCTGCATTGGTGGCGCGAAGTGCTGGTACGCCAGTTCGGCGGCAAGCCATACAGCGATGATTATCGCAAGGTTGCCTATGACGACGCTGCCGGTGAAAAGGCTTTGCAGTTCTACACCGATCTTCAGACCAAATATAAGGTCGGTGAAGTGAAATTCATGGATGAAGGTCATGCAGCTTTCCGTTCCGGTAAAGCGGCAATGACGGTGGATGGTACCTTCCGTCTGGCAGCCTTCAACACCATCAAGGACTTCGAATGGGGCGTGACGGAGCTGCCAGCCAATGCCGAAGGCGTGCGTTCAAACTATGCCAGCTATTTTGCCAATGGCATCAGTGCGTCGGCAAAGGGCGAAAAGCTGGAAGCAGCCGCGAAGTTCCTCAACTACATCACCTCGCCTGAAGCCATGGAAATCTGGCTGAAGGGTGTTGGTGAATTGCCGGCCCGTCGTTCGGCCGCTTTGACGCAAGCCAATCTGGCGGATCCGGTTTATGGGCCATTCCTCAAAGGTCTGGAATATGCCCACACCACCATGTTCACCGATGAATTGAAGCAACGTCAGATCGTCGTCGACATGTCAAACCGCGTGATCCTGCAGAACCAGCCGGTCAAGGAATCTCTTGATGAAGCTGCCAAGGCTGAACAGGCCATTCTGGACACTGCGAAGTAGATGCGGTTCGGTTGGGCGGCTGTCACGGCCGCCCGCTTCCGATTTTCATCAGCTTTCACGCTGTTTTGAACAACAAGGCTCGAAGTCGAAAGCAATTGCTTGCGACCGTGGATGCAGAGCATCGCTGGCCGAAGGATTTATACTATGACCATGACGGCTGAACCCGACGATGGAGCGCGCAGAGCTTTCGCTTCGCGATTGACAGATCGCCTGTCGATGAAAACCAGACGATTGATCTGGGTATGGAGCTTTCTGGCTCTGCCCATTCTTTTCTATAGCGTCATCCGCTTCTATCCGACGATTGAGGCTTTCTGGTTATCATTCACCAACTGGGATCTGATGAGCCCGCCGGAATTCATCGGTATCGCCAACTATCAGAAGTTGTTTGCCGATCCCGAATTCTGGAAAGTGTTCAAGAACACCTTCATCTACCTGTTGGTGGGCACGCCTATCAGCCTGGTTCTGGCTTTTGTCATCGCTTATTATCTCGACCGTATCAGGCTGATGCACGGCTTCATTCGTGCGCTGTATTTCCTGCCCTATCTGACCACAGCCGCAGCAATGGCATGGGTATGGCGCTGGTTCTATCAGCCTGCGCCAATTGGCTTCATCAACAATATCCTGAGTTCTCTCGGTCTACCGCAACAAGGCTTTCTGCGCTCGGTTGATCAGGGGCTTTATGCTATCATGGCAACATCAATCTGGGCAGGACTTGGCTTCCAGATCATTATTTTCATGGCGGGCTTGCGTGCCATTCCCGGCACATTCTATGAGGCGGCGCGCATTGACGGTCTCGGAGAATGGGCGATCCTGCGCAAAATCACCATTCCGTTGCTAAAGCCAACCACCGTGTTTCTGGTGGTGTTCTCCTCAATCGGCTTCCTGCGTATTTTTGATCAGGTCTACAATATGACCACCAATGATCCTGGTGGGCCACTGGGATCGACCAAACCTCTCGTGCTGATGATCTATCAGACGGCATTCTCATCCTATGCGATGGGCTATGCGGCTGCGCAAACCATCATCCTCTTCATCATTCTGCTTTGCGTATCCCTGCTGCAGCTCTGGATTCTGAGGGAAAAGAAATGACCGTCCAAACCAAACCTCTCCCATTCCAGCATCTCAAGCCCGGGCGGATCGTCACATGGACTTTGCTGTTCATCGGCGGCCTGATCATGGTAACGCCGCTGGCATTCATGTTTTCCACCTCGTTGAAAACCGCCAGTCAGGTCTATGATCTTCGACTTATTCCCGCCGAACCGACGCTTCAGAACTATGCCACCATTCTTGCCGACGGGCGTTTTCTGCGCTGGTTCATGAATTCGATGATCGTGGCAGTGGTCGTGACCGCGTCCAACGTGTTTTTTGACAGTCTTGTCGGTTATACGCTGGCTAAATTTCAGTTCCGGGGCCGCTATTTCATCTTTCTGGCGATCCTCTCAACCTTGATGATCCCGACAGAAATGCTGGTCATCCCGTGGTATCTAATGTCGAGCAAACTTGGCTGGCTGGATAGTTATTGGGGCATCATGTTCCCCGGCATGATGACAGCCTTTGGCACCTTTCTGATGAAGCAGTTCTTTGAAGGCGTGCCAAATGATTTCCTCGAGGCCGCGCGCGTGGACGGGCTCAACGAATTCCAGATCTGGTGGAAAATTGCGATGCCGCTGGTCACACCGGCTCTGTCTGCTCTGGCGATCTTTACTTTCCTGGGCAATTGGACGGCATTTTTCTGGCCGCTGATCGTTTCCACCAGCCCTGAACTTTATACGTTGCCGGTGGGACTTTCGAGCTTCGCCGTTGAACAATCGATCCAATGGGAAATGATTATGACCGGGGCCGCTATTGCCACCCTGCCAACGCTGATCGTTTTCATGCTGCTACAACGCTACATCGTGCGGGGCGTCATGCTTGCAGGTCTGAAAGGTTGAACCATGTCCGAGCTTGATCCGAAATTAACCGACAGCAGTGTTTTTCCAGATCCGATCTACAAAGAAACCGTGTTGCGCCCTTTGTTCGACGGAGCCAAGACGCACCATGTCGATGGTTTCAGGCGCATTGATCGCGCCCATCTGGTGATGCTGGTTGAAACCGGCATTCTCGATCGCGATCAGGCGGCACAGATCGCCGGTGCGTTGCAAGCCATTGATCAGGAAATCAATCCGGCGCAATTGTGCTATACGGGGGAGGTTGAGGACTTCTTCTTCCTCATCGAGAAAGAACTAAAGGCCCGGATTGGTGCCGATATTGCAGGGCGTCTGCATACCGCACGCTCACGCAACGACATTGACCATACGCTGTTCAAACTCGGCTTGAAAAAGCGCATTGATGAATTGTTGAAGAAGTCACGGCATTTGCTGGACGTGCTGGTTGCGGCTGTTGAACGCGAACAGACAACATTGATCGTTGCCTATACCCATGGACAGCCGGCACAGCCAACCACATTCGGGCATTATCTTGCTGCGGCGACCGAAGTCCTCATCAGGGATATCGAACGGCTGGAAACCGCCCGCGCGATTGTGAACCAGTCTCCGATGGGGGCAGCAGCCATCACCACCTCCGGCTTTCCGATCGACCGCCAGCGCGTCTCGGAGCTGTTGGGCTTTGCTGCCCCCTTACAGAATTCCTAC
This sequence comes from Brucella sp., assembly GCF_032066345.1. Taxonomy (NCBI): domain Bacteria; kingdom Pseudomonadati; phylum Pseudomonadota; class Alphaproteobacteria; order Hyphomicrobiales; family Brucellaceae; genus Brucella; species Brucella sp. The sequence goes on along the minus strand of NZ_DAMBKZ010000006.1, from coordinate 55,426 downwards.
AGCTGTATCGCCGCAGTTGATTATGTCACCTCGACCTATTCCGCCCTGGAACTGATGTTCATTCATCTGGGACGGCTCATTCAGGACTTCCAGTTCTGGACGAGCTTTGAAGTCGGGCAGATTTATGTGCCGAACGCCTTTGTGCAGATCTCCTCCATCATGCCGCAAAAGCGCAATCCGGTGCCGATTGAACATATGCGTCATTTGTCGAGCCAGACCATGGGGCGTGCGCGCACCGTGCTCGATGTGATGCACAATACGCCCTTCACGGATATGAACGACAGTGAGGGCGAAACCCAGCAGATGGGCTATGAGGCTTTCACGTCTGCTGGGCGCGTTCTGGATCTGCTGGCCGCATTCATTCAAGCCATCCGCATCGATCCCGCCCGCGTTGCGGAAAATATCCGTCGCTCCTGCATTACCATCACGGAACTGGCGGATTCGCTGGTGCGGATCGAGGATCTTTCCTTCCGTCAGGCGCACGAGATCGCCGCAAGCGTGGCGCGCGCGGTGGTGGCACAGGGCGGCGGCCTGGAGAAGGACGGCTTTGCGCCCTTCCTTGCGGCATTTGGTGAAGCGACCAGGCGCGAACCAAGCTTTGATCGGGCAAAATTTGAAGAACTGGTCTCACCGCAGCATTTCGTTGCGGTCCGTGACCGCCTGGGCGGCCCGGCACCGCAGCCGATGGCCGAAGCTCTCGCTCGCTACCAGCGCGATGTTGCCGGTTTCGCGGCACGCGCTGCAGAGCACGAAGCTTATGAAGGCAGAGCCAACCAGGAACTTGATGAGAAATTCAGCGCAGTTGCGGAGACACGTTAATGGCAACCATTGAACTTGAGAAACTTGTCAAACGCTATGGCAAGGTCGAAGCGGTTCGCGAAATCGATTTGCAGATCGAAGACGGAGAATTTGTCGTTTTCGTTGGCCCTTCCGGCTGCGGTAAATCAACGACGCTGCGCATGATCGCTGGTCTGGAGGATATTTCCGCCGGAAAGCTGAAAATAGGCGGCGACGTGGTCAATGAACGCGATCCGAAGCAACGCAATATTGCGATGGTATTTCAAAATTATGCGATTTATCCGCATATGAGCGTGCGCCAGAATATTGGTTTCGGGCTTTACACCTCAAAACTTTCCAAGGCGGAAAAAGCCAGACGTATCGAAGAGGTTGGTACCTCATTGGGACTGACAGCCTATCTGGATCGACGTCCAGCGGCGTTGTCCGGCGGACAGCGTCAACGCGTGGCGATTGGCCGTGCCATGGTGCGCAATCCGTCAGCCTTCCTGTTTGATGAACCCTTGTCCAATCTTGATGCGCAATTGCGTGCGCAGATGCGCATCGAAATCAAGCGCCTGCACCAGAGTCTCAAGACCACCACGGTCTATGTGACCCATGATCAGGTCGAAGCGATGACGATGGCTGATCGCATCGTGGTGATGCGCGATGGCCATATTCTACAGACTGGCACGCCGACAGAGCTTTATGAGCATCCGGTGGATGTGTTTACCGCGCGCTTCATCGGCAGCCCGTCGATGAACCTTCTCAAGGGCCGCCGCAGCGGCGAGACCGTGGAATTTGCTGGTGATGGCGACATGCTGATCGGTATCCGGCCACATGAATTGACGGTGGATGAAAACGGCACGGCTGGCGGGATATCCCTCCAAGGCATTGTCACGGCTGTCGAACCCCTGGGATCGGAAACACTTGTCCATCTTGATGTCGATGGCGCCGCGATCATTGCGACAGCACCGGGAAAAACCGTGCCAAAGTCTGGCGCAACGCTGCGCGTCTCTGCGCCGGTTGGCAGCCTGTATCTGTTCGATGCCAAGACAGAAAAGAGCCTCGGTCGTCTATAATGTCAAACACGTTCAAAACGCCTGCGGTCCTGAGCATAGGACGGATTTATTGCGACCTGATTTTCACAGGTCTGGAAGCATTGCCACAGCCAGGCCGCGAAGTATTCGCGGCTGATATGAAAATCGTCGCCGGAGGGGGGGCGTTCATTTCCGCCGCGCATTTCGCCCATGTGGGTCGGTCGGTTGCCCTGGTCGCGCGGCTGGGAACAGACAGCCTTTCACAGGGCTTGATGCCCGATCTGACAATGGAAGGTCTCGATCTGCGTTTCCTGGAAGTGTCCGATGAGGCGGGACCACAAGTCACGGTGGCGAGCGTTATCGGAGATGATCGTGCATTTCTGTCGCGTCGCGCGGGAACAGCACAGCCATCGACACTTGAAGAGGCGCTCCGCTGGGAAAGTGCAAAGCACCTGCATATCGCTGAATATGCCACATTGCATGAAATTCCCGATCTGATCAAAGAAGCCAAATCGACCGGTTTGACCGTGTCCCTCGATCCGAGCTGGGACGAGACTTTGATCTATAGCGCTGATTTCCTGAAAAATTGCGCGGGCGTCGATATTTTCCTGCCAAACAGCGCAGAAGCAGAAGCTTTGACGGGCGAGAGGGATGCCAGCAAAGCACTCGACATCCTGTCGCAACATTTTCCCGTCGTCGCACTGAAAGCTGGGGCCGAGGGAGCATGGGTCCGTGTGGCGGATACGGCCATGCACCTCCCTGCGGAAAAGGTCGAGGTTATAGACACCACCGGCGCTGGGGATGCCTTTAATGCTGGCTTCATTGATCGGTGGATTGATGGACGCTGTGCCTTGGACTGCCTGGAGGCTGGGGTTCAGCGTGGCAGCCTCGCGGTTCAGGCTCGCGGTGGCGCTTCCGCCCTGCAAGGCTAAACCACCACAAAGTTTAAATTTTCAAATGAGGGTTTCAATGGCTACGACATCTCTTATGCGCCAGGAAACGATGGAAGCGTCATCCGTGGTTTCTCGCCTGTTGAGCGCGGAAGCGGCGACAATCGACGAAATCAAGCGCATTTTCCGGCAGCGCGCCCCACGCGTGCTCACAACGGCTGCGCGTGGATCGTCGGATCATGCTGCGTCGTTCTTCAAGTATCTGTTTGAAATCAGTGTTGGATTGCCTGTGGCGTCGATTGGCCCCTCGGTCACCTCTGTTTACAATGCCCGCCTGCAATTGCAGGACGGCTTGCACTTCACAGTATCGCAATCGGGCGCGAGCCCAGACATCGTGGCATTGCAGAAAGCTGCCAAACAGGGAGGCGCCGTGACCGTTGCAGTGGTCAATGTGATCGATAGTCCCCTGGCCAACGATGCCGATATTGTTTTGAACCTTAACGCCGGCAAGGAACAAAGTGTTGCAGCGACAAAATCCTGCATCGCGGCTGCAGCGGCGCTAGCGGCCGTTACGGCGGCGATTACGGAGGATCAGTCGCTTGACCGCGCCTTGGCACGATTGCCGGAAGCGCTTGAACTGACGACCCATTCAACCATCGATCCCGCTGTGATTTCTCGTCTCGCAGCCATCAATGAAATCTATGCGGTTGGGCGCGGAACCGGCTTTGCGGTGGCATTGGAGGCAGCTCTGAAAGCCAAAGAGACCTGCGGCATCCATGCAGAAGCATTTTCGCTCGCTGAAGTGATGCACGGCCCGATCCGCCTCGTCCGCAGTGATTTCCCGATCCTGGCATTCCTCAATCAGGATGAAGCCTATAATGCAAGCCGGCAGGCTGTTGAAAGATTGGTCGGACTGGGGGCGGATGTCGTGGCAATTGGTGAAGGGTTTGTGCCGGAAAAAACCATTCGCACAGCTTACACCGGCAACAGTTTGCTGGATCCGATCGTCGGACTGGGGGCTTATTATCGATGCATTGAACAGGTAGCACAGGCCCGCGGGTTAAATCCTGACACACCAGTGAACCTTAGCAAGGTCACGGAAACGCTATAGATCGCACGAATGTTTTCGGACCTATTGCGGCGGTTGATGGCGAGAGTGTTGACTTATGCCGAAAACTCACCGCGCAGGGGCGGACGAAAACGTGGAATATAACTGAGGTCGGTTAATAATAAATGGCTGACCGATCTCACTGAATTCCATATCCCGGATTAGGGTGCTCGATGCAGCCGTAGACACTGTTTCCGGTCCGATGACCGGCCTGGAGCGCAATAAATTCCTTTGCCCACCACCGCTCGCCGGGTCGGCTATTGTTCTTAGGAAGGCTGGAGAAAGAACTGTTTTACCCGCGTGATTGGTCCAACACGCCCAAGCAATTTATCAACGAAGGTGATTGCTGGATATGATGGTTTAGCTAGAAACGCATCATGGATATCAACTGGCGCTCCACCCGGTTACGTAAACCGTCCTGAAACTTTGCCGTAAAAAAAGTCCAAGTTTTTATCCATATCCCTTTTAGATCATTGCCCGAGTCATTCAGGAAAGAGTGCGCCGATGGTTGCCTCCCCTGTAACCTGATAATCCCCACAACCCTGATCAAACCAGAAAAAGGATAGTAATTAAACTATTCATTCTTGGATATAAGTCGTTCAAAAACGCTTTTTGCGAACCCAAACTGTCTGGCTGTTCCGCGCCCGAGGGAGTTTTTTCCCATCGTTTGTGTCAGAATGCCGCGCTCAACGAGGTTGTCCATGGTCTCCAGGACTCCACCACGTGTCATACCTGTAATTTCTATAACAGATGCAAGCGTTAAAGGCTCATGTGCCTGATGCATCACATAGAGAACATTTAACATACCGATTTGTTTAATGCGCGACTGTGGTGTCTCATTAACGAGCGGCTTTTCCAGGATTTCCTGGATGCCAAAAAGAGGGAGCGCTTGGTTCTGTAACCGTTCGCTTATATTGCTTGCCATTTTCTTTAACTACTTATTGTTGAGAGAGTAAAGAACAGGAGCGCACGTTGTTTTTTTAGCGTTCCAAACAACAATTCGGGGGATGGGAGGCATGATGAACTTCTCTTTTGTCGTGCAATTGCACTCTTCGGTATGGGGTCGCCGTATCCTGGTTTTGGCCAGAAGAAATACGCGAATGACTGGAGGTATCAGTTTACCCTTTGCTTACCCAAGCTGAGTGGGACAATGCAATATACACGCCCCGGCTGTTAATACAAAACTATAGCGCCAACCTGCAGGAGGAAGTTACTTCTCACTTGTCGGAGTGTCGGATTTCGAACTTTGCTCACATGCTTATCTCCCATACTACTGGAGTGCAGCCCCGAACTTTCCGTAGCAAATCGGGCTGCCAGCCCAATCAGGTCCGCGGTGGCCGCCGTGGTGTCCTAGTTCATTGTCCGCCAAATGCGGAGGAACTCGTCTGGGTGACACTGCGTGGCAATATCGTCGGTACAGGAATCACCTCTTTTCGCAAAGACCCCGATGATGGCCGCATCAGAAGCCCTACGGTTTGCGGCTGAATATGCGTGCGCTTTCGTGCCGGCAGCGCAGCTCCCGTCAGAGCCCAGTCCGGCTCTTGCCGGCTTAATTTCCTTGTTCCACCACGGACCCTTCCGATCAACCTCCTGCGAGGCCCGACTAACTAAGCGTACCGCCGCTCAGGGCTTCGCCATCGCGGGGATGGCGGTCCCGTCCGGACGCTGATGGTACCGGTCATCGTCTTCAGGGTCGGCAAAGATGAGTATGGCGTTCTTCCTGATGACGACCTCAAGGTCGATGCACTTTCCTGGTCCGGCGCTCGCGTGGTTCCCGCCGGGTTGATCGTCGTACCCACGATCGGACACCAAGGCTTGCCGCTGGATGCCCCCGCACGCACGGGCGCCTTTATCGGACGCTGACCCGGTGTGAAACGCAAGCCGAATGCTCGGTTGCCGGCGGCCTTCCTGATATCGCGCGACAGAGACGCAGCTTGATTTCAGCGCGTGGGGCAGCCTGGCCGGAAATGTCGCGAAGTTAGCGTTCGGACTTCCGAACCAAGCCCCGGTTTCGTTGCGGTCGAGGGACTATGGGTGCGATTCCTCTCCGGGGTCCAGGTCTTTGTTTAGCCTGACTGGAAGTCGGGAGGCTCATTTGCGAACGATCGCCATGCCTCGGGGATCACGCCGACGACGGAAACGCCGGTCTTCATTTAAGTTTTCACAAAGGCCAGGTCCACCTGCGTCCTCGATGTGACTGGTCTGACCGAAGGACGACCCCGCTTGCACGGGCTCTCAATCTTGTCCCGGCAACGGCCTTTGAGACTTTCTTCCCCTGACGGCTCCGCCGCCATTCCTCGCGTACCAAGAAAGTCTCTCCCGGCCGCCTTCCACTTCGTTCCAGCCATGTGGGTGACGGTCGATCGCCTCCGGTCCATCGACCGTCATCGAGGTCGCGATGGGCGCGGCCCGAACAAAAAAGGAATAAGACACATGGCTACCATCGGCACCTTCGCTTCCACGGGCAACGGCTTCAGCGGTTCGATCAAGACCCTCAACCTCAACGTCAAGGCCAAGCTGGTCCGCATCGAAAACCCGTCCGACAGGGGACCCCACTTCCGCGTATTCTCCGGCAATGTCGAACTCGGTGCCGCCTGGCAGAAGGTCTCCGCAGAAAGCCGCGAATACCTCTCGGTCAAGCTGGACGACCCGAGCTTCTCCGCTCCGATCTACGCCACCCTGATCGAGGTGGAAGGCGAAGAAGGTCTCCATCTGATTTGGACCCGCTCCAACCGGGAGTGATCGCCTCCCAACAGGGGACCCCGCCGCACAGGCGGGGTTCCTCCCGCGTCCGATGAAGCCGAAACCAGGCGTCGAGCCTGGTCCCGTATTTTTGACGCTAACCGTGTGTGGGGAAGTCTGCTCAGATCGTCCAAGCCGACATGGGGACCCGAAAGGCTCAAGGTCTTCGTGGTATCCCCAAAAATGCTGGCGCATTTCGACTCCCCCACTCGCCGGCTCCGCCGGTTTCGTGCCGCGAACCTTGACCCCTTCGGCTTACCATCACCGCCGCTGACATCTTTCAAAGAACGTCAAGGAAACGAAGATGTCGATAGATCAGGTAATCGAGGAGTTGCGCGCCGAGCTGCGGAACGCAGTCTATCGTGGCGAGCGCCGCGAGATCAAGGCCGCGCTGGAACTCGCCCTTGCCAAGCGCGAAACCATCTGGGCTGAACAGGAAGCGATTAAGATGGCAGAGCCTGCTTTCTAGGAAGCTTTCGCCCCGCAACACAACCTCGTAGGCCCGATCGACCGGTCTGAGGTTCCAATTGTTTAATGACAACCTTGCGCAGCTCTGGATAACGTCTGAGCTTGCGCAACCGTGTTCTGCGGGCATTGCGGATGTTGTCGGCAACAACGCTATGATAGCTATTATCGTCTGGAATCTCGGTGTCCCGAAAGCTGTTACGCTTGATCTCGCGATAGATTGTTGAGCGATGGCGGCCCATCAGTCGCGCAATATCGCCGAGAGGAACTTTAAGCTGTTCACCTCAAATAGCCGGCGACGTTCCGCCAAAGTGATCTGTGAATGGCAATTAGACATCCAATTTCCTCCATGGCTAACCAAATGTATTCATTGGCATGTTGCAGCTTAAAATAGAACGTATCATCAGACTATCGCATCTGTGGGGGCATCCGTTCCATGATATGCGGTCTTCAATCCGTGCGATATACATCGGCACGCCTCCTGCCTGGCAGACGCGCAGCTGATGTTCGCGGTTCGAATTGGCGTCCTCCAATCGCTCATAGAATGCGCTGTCTTCAACGTCGACATCACCCCCGCCCAAGCGGATATGCCGGCTCATGGTCCTCTGTTTCCGCTGGTGATCATCTGGGTGGTCTCCTCAGCTCGCCCTCTGACGATTCTCATACTTTCATTTTCACGTGTAATGAAACGCTCTGCGAAAGGACCGTGCATCCTAGTTTTACAAAAGCCGACCCAGGCGTTGAAGGTATTCCTTCGCTACCGGTCGTCAAAATTGTACCCGATGCCAGTTCTCATAGAATTCCAGTTCAATACGCTTGAGAGGGTCGGGCGCGCTGGCTGCTACACCGCATGGCACCTGCTCTATTTCGCCGCCTGTGGGTCTAGTGCCTTCACAGGCTTTTTCGTACTCGCCGCGATCGTCATACTCACCCTCTCGCTCGGCATGTTCTTCAAGCCACATACCGCGCTCATGCTGTGGTGGTTTTTCCTGTCGACGGCGTTCGGGATGTTGGCTGAATTCTCCTCCCCGACTGGTTCGCGCCCACTGGCGCGGCGGATCCGTTCGACAGATATCGGCCACGATTTAGCCGGCAGCCTTGACGAATCTGTTTGCGCTAGCATCGGAATCCATGTCCTGTCTCCGGAAGTAGATTGCTCGCCCGCAGCGGATCGGATCGTGTCCCTGCACGATGACAATCTGCTCGTCCTTGCGCATCTGCTGCGTGATCTCATGCGGCATGATCAGGGGCCTGCGTTGCAGACTAAGACTTTCCGATTTGCGATTGCTGCTGTTGGAATTGCTCCAACCGACATTGCGGGATTTGCCCTCCACCTCGACGGTCATTTCTCCGCATTGCGCCGACACGTCGCGCGCAGTTTCCAGCGCCTTGATAGCAGCATAGGAGGCAAAAGCGCAGCCATCGATCCACGACGTGGAACCGTCCTTGCCAAAATGGCGTTCGAGCTGGCCGACTGACTGGTACATCAGCATGAGCGTGATTCCGTATTTGCGGCCACGGTCGCGCGCCTCCTCCAACACTCGCATGTAACCTAGCAGGTCAACCTCATCGAGCATGAAGAGGGCGCGGCGCTTGAAAGCGCCATTGGCCTGCGTCATCGCGTTGATCAGCGAGCCGATGATCAACCGTCCGATCCCCGGATAGGAGCGCAGGATGGCCGCCGGTATATTGAGGAATACGTCCTTCCCGCCTGCAACGATATCGCTCGACTTGAACGAACAGCCGCACACAAGCGCTGCGTAATCGTCGAGGGATAACCATTGCGTATCCTTCGACGCGGTCGAATAGACGCCGGAGAAAGTCTGCTCGGTCATATTGGTGAAAACGCCGAGCGTCTCGCGAATGAAGGCCGACTCCGAAGACTCCTGGATCTCGCGCAGCATAGCCAGAACAGAGGGCTCCGGCTCGGACACGATCAGGCGCAAGCTGCGCAGATTGCGACGCCCCTCATACTCCGGAGAGAGCACGACATGGGCGAGCAGACCGGTCAGGAGATTGTGCGCCTGGTTCTGGAAGTAACTGCCGGTCGAGGATTCGAAACGCGCACTTTCAGAAAGCAGCATATGCGCAACCGCGACGATATCCTCCTCCTTGTGTTTTGAGGTTTCGATCCAGTCGAGCACGTTGAAACCCGCGACCGGGTTCGTCGGATCGAGCACCATGCACTCGCGGCCGAGCTTGCCAGTTCGATGCGCGACAACCATCGGCGCGACTTCGGTCGAGGGATCGAGGCAGATCAGCGGACCGGTGTAACGCAGCGCCGTCGGCACGACATTGCTTGTCGTCTTGAACCCGCCTGATCCGGCGAAGAACAGCATATGCGTGGAATCGAAGTCCTGCTTATAGGTCAATAGCGGCGCACTGCCTCCGCTGCCCCACGTCTCAGGGTTGATCGGATCGAATGGCACGTCGCGGATTGTTTCTCTATCGACACGGTAACGCTCGCCAATGACGATTTCGCCATCCGGCGGAAACAGCTTTCCCGCCGCCGACATGGAGAGCCAATCAGCATCGCCGAAGGTTGCGCGTTTGGCCCGTTTGACGGAATCCGCAACCACGACCGATATCCGCGCCGACACCGCCACGATGACGAAACCGACTGCCGCGGCCATAACCGCAAAAAAGTCGAGATAGGAGAGCACTTCGTCCCATGTCACCGTGCCGCTCTCTACGGATGGGGACAGGCGAGCAAACTCGCGCATAGCGTAAAAGCCGGCGATGCCCATGAAGCAAAGAAGACTCGTCACCGCCACCGGGCGACGGCGATGCAGCGGTAGAGCGAATACCGTAATCAACCCGGCAATTGGGCCGAAGAGCAGATTGGGGATCGGCGCGGATCGGAGGAACCAATATGCATATTCCGGAGAAATCCCGGCCGCCATCGTTGGCCATCTCTGTGATGTGATCATTACCGTGATCGCACTTACCGCGACCGGTACGATAGCCCACAGAACCGCCGCGCTTAATCTAATCTTCCCCGCCATATCCGGGTTCTCCTATGGGGCTTACTCGCCGGACGCCTTGTCGCCGTTCTCAGACGTAGGCGTTCTGGGCGACCTCGTATCCTCAATGTCCGCGGGGGCATCCCGGAACGCCAAAGCGCCCGCAGTCTTCAGGCGCACCTACTCTCCCGATCCCGCTACCACCGTCGCCGCTTCTAACAGCACGCCCAGCAGATAAGCGCGGTCCGCCTCACGAAGACCGGCCCTTACGATCAACCCGCCAAGTGCGATCTTCTCGCGCATGTCTTTTCTGCGCTCATTCGACATCGTCCGCCGCCGTCTTCGGTCAAGAGCCGTCGTTCGTTGATCGAGGCGTTTAAGCAGATGCACCGGAAGGCCCCTTGCCGCCCGTCCGGTATCGCGCAGCGATTTCCTCGAAGATATCGTCGAGGTCTGCGTCCGGAATTTCCAGCTCCGCCAAACCAGCCTTTGCGGCAGCGCGGGCAAATCGCTCATTGGCCTTGGCCAGCAATAATCGGCGTTTTTCTCGTAGTCTCTCTATCTGCGTATCGATCTCGGAAAGCGTTGTTCTGGCGCGCATATTGGTAAAATACTCTCTTTTCTCGTTCATGGTAATCGCAATTATACAGTATATAAACGCATAGTAAAAGATGCTACGTTGGAGCACTCCATTCGGATTGAGGCGGCATCGGCCCTTCGGTCCGATTGGTTTGAGGGCGCAATATACGTCGCTGGCGCGACGTGCTTGAGGGAAGGTCTCGGGGTCGCATGGCGATAATGTTTGTACGGGCACAGGTGATCGGTCGGGGAGCGGGACGAAGCGTCGTCTCGGCCGCCGCCTATCGTCACCGTACGAGGATGGAGGAAGAGCAGACCGGCCTCAGCTTTCGCTACGAGGGTGGCAAGCCAGAACTCGTGCATGAGGAACTGGCGCTGCCCGATGATACGCCGGCCTGGCTGCGCACAATGATCAATGGTGAAACGGTCGCACGCGCCAGCGAGGTGCTCTGGAATGCCGTCGACACGTCCGAAAAGAGGGCGGACGCGCAGCTTGCGCGGGAATTGATCTTCGCATTGCCTGAGGAACTATCGAAGACCGAGAACATCGCTCTGGTGCGTGAGTTCGTGCGAGAGAACCTCACCTCCAAGGGTATGGTCGCGGACTGGGTCTATCACGACAGGCAAGGCAATCCGCATGTCCATCTGATGACCACATTGCGGCCTCTGACCGACGACGGCTTCGGTGCCAAGAAGGTGCCGGTTCTCGGCGACGACGGCGAGCCGTTGCGGGTGGTCACGCCGGACCGGCCGAAGGGCAAGATCGTCTATCGGGTCTGGGCGGGCGACAAGGAAACAATGAAGGCGTGGAAGATCGCCTGGGCCGAAACCGCCAACAAGCACCTCGCGCTAGCGGGTCATGATATCCGCCTCGACGGACGCTCTTATGCCCAGCAAGGTCTGGACGGCATCGCTCAGCAACATCTGGGGCCGGCGAAAGCTGCGTTGGCGCGCAAAGGCCAGGAGATGTATTTCGCGCCGGCGGCGTTGGCGCGTCGGCAGGAAATGGCCGATCGCCTTGCCGACGAGCCCGGCCTTTTGCTCAAGCAGATCAGCAACGAACGCTCGACATTCGACGAGCGGGAAATCGCCAAAGCGCTGCATCGCTATGTCGACGATCCGACGATCTTTGCCAATGTCCGCGCGCAACTGATGGCGTCGCCGGATCTGGTGACGCTGAAGCCCCAGCGGATCGATCCCGACACGGCAAAGGCCAGCGAGACTGCCGTCTTCACGACGCGAAGCATGCTCCGCACGGAATACGACATGGCGCAATCGGCGACGGCGCTGTTCCGGCGATCCGGTTACAAGGTGTCATCCGCAAAGTTCGATGACGCGATCCGCTTGGTGGAAAGTCGCGATCCTGCAAAGACATTCAAGCTCGACGTGGAACAGGTCGACGCTGTTCGCCATGTCACTGGCGATACCGGCATTGCGGCGGTCGTCGGCCTCGCCGGTGCTGGTAAATCGGCTCTTCTCGATGCGGCGCGAATTGCTTGGGAGGCGAATGGCCGTCGTGTTATTGGTGCAGCGTTGGCGGGCAAGGCCGCAGAGGGCCTTGAAGGCAGTTCCGGTATCCGATCGCGCACAATCGCCTCATGGGAACGCGCCTGGGCGGACGGAAAGGATCAGCTGCAAAAAGGTGATGTGCTCGTTGTCGATGAGGCGGGGATGGTTTCGTCAGAGCAGTTGGCGCGTGTCCTCAAAGCAGTCGAAAGCGCTGAGGCGAAAGTCGTTCTGGTCGGTGATCCGATGCAGCTCCAGCCGATCCAGGCCGGTGCTGCCTTCCGGGCGATTGTCGAGCGCGTCGGCTTTGCTGAACTGATCGGCATTCGTCGTCAGAAGGAACAATGGGATCGTAACGCCTCGCGTCTCTTCGCGCGCGGAAAGTTAGTAGAGGCGCTCGACGCTTATGCACAACATGACCGGGTCGTCGAAGTCGAAACGCGCGATGCCGCAATCGAACAGATCGTCACGGATTGGGGACAAGCGCGGGAGGACTATCGGGCCAAAGCCGAAAGTGAGAACCGCACACTGAGCGGTTCCGAGCTTCTCGTTCTGGCGCAGACCAATGACGACGTCAGGAAGCTCAACGAGGCGATCCGGACCGTCATGGCGGGGCAGGGTGCGTTGAACGATGAGCGTACCTTCCAGACGGAACGCGGCGTCCGGGAATTTGCCGTCGGCGACCGATTGATCTTCCTCGAGAATGCCCGCTTCTTCGAACGGCGCGCCGAGCATCTCGCTATTCAGCATGTGAAGAATGGCATGCTGGGAACCATGGTCCGCACGACGAGCGATCGCGGCGATACGCTGCTGACCGTCAGGCTCGACGCAGGTCGCGAGGTCACATTCGGGCAGGAGACTTATTGCAATGTCGATCACGGCTACGCCGCGACGGTTCACAAGTCACAGGGCGCGACCGTCGATCGCACGTTCGTCCTCGCGACAGGGCTTATGGATCAGCATCTCGCTTATGTCGCCATGTCGCGCCATCGGGATCGCGCGGACCTCTATATGGGGCAAGAGGATTTCGCGCCTCGCCAGCAATGGGGTGGCAGGTCAAGGGTTGATCATGCGGCAGGCGTTACGGGCGAACTGGTTGAGCTCGGGGAAGCGCACTATCGGGGCGACACCGGTTCCGCCGCTAGCCCCTTTGCCGATGTGCGCACCGACGACGATGCGATTCATCGTGTCTGGGGCGTCAGCCTGCCAAAGGCCATCAAGGACGGCGGTATCGGGCTCGGCGACACGGTGACCTTGCGCAAGGACGGCGTGGAGAACGTCGAGGTTCACGTGCCCATCATCGATCCCGAAACTGGCAGGAAGACTTTCGAGGTACGTGAGGTCGAACGCAACGTCTGGACCGCGAAACAAATCGAGACGGCGGCGGCGCGGCAGGATCGTATCGAGCAGGAAAGCCATCGTCCTCAATTGTTCAAGCAACTGGTCGAACGCCTGTCGCGGTCGGGCGCCAAGACCACGACGCTCGATTACGAAAGCGAGGCAGGCTACCAGGCACAGATTGTCGACTTTGCCCGACGCCGGGGCATGGACCATGCCGCCGATATCGCAGCCGGGATGGAAGAAGGGGTCGGGCGGCGGCTGTCTTGGATCGGCGCGCAGCGTGATCGGCTGGCGGAACTCTGGCAGCGCGCCAGCGTCGCTCTCGGTTTCGCGATCGAGCGGGAGCGCAGCGTCTCGTATGTTGACGACGCGGTCACGCGAGCCAACGTATTCGTGCAGGCCGCCGGCGCGCCAGGCCTGTCACGCTATATGCTTCCCCCACAGGAGCATTTTGCACATTCGCTGGAAAACGATGCGCGCACCGAGCATCGGGCGTCAGCCCGATGGAAAGAACGAGAGGCGATCCTTTTTCCAGTTCTCGAGCGCATTTACCGCGACCCGACGGCGGCGCTTGTGGAGCTGAATGAACGAGCCTCTGCATTTGAAGTTGATCCTCGACGCCTCGGCGAAGATCTCGTGCGTGACCCGTCAGTGCTTGGCGTCATGCGTGGCGGTGCCAGCCTCGTCGAGGAGCAGGCTGCGCGCAAGGAGCGAGCAGTCGCAGTCGCGGCAGTCGCCGAGCTTGGGCCCCTGGTGCGCAGTCATGGCGAGAGCTTCAGCCGCGACCAGAGTCATTTTGAGAACCGCGAATATGCGCGTCGGTCTGCCATGTCAGTGTCGGTGTCAGCACTGTCGCCACACGCTGTGGAACGGCTCAAGGAGATTGAGGCAGTTCGCGAAAAGGGCGGGGAGAGTGCGTACAAGACCGCTTTTGCCTATGCCGCCGAAGAGCGGTCCCTTGTCCAGGAAATGAAGGCTGTAGGTGAGGCGTTGACGGCCCGCTTCGGCTGGAGCGCCTTCACCGACAAGGCCGACCAGTACGCGCAAAAGCATATAGTCGATCGTATGCCGGAGGGTATGCCGCGGGACGACCAGGACAAACTGGTGACACTGTTTGCGGCAGTGCGACGTTTCAACGAGCTGCAGTATCTTGCCGAGAAGCGCGATCCGTCCCGTGTCGTGGCGCCTGCGGCCTATGACCCGGCCCGGGCACCGGAGATGTCAGCGCCGCCCACATTGCCGATGCTCGAGGCCGTGACGGAGTTCAAAACCTCGGTGGATGACGACGCACGGCGGCGGACGGCAGAGGCTGCTCTTTACAGACAGAAGCGGGCAGCGCTCGGCGATGTGGCGCAGCGGATCTGGCGGGATCCGTCGACCACGCTGGCAACCATCGAGGACCTGGTCACCAAAGGTATCGACCCCGACCGTATTGCCCGGGCCGTCGCCAACGAACCGTCCGCTTATGGCGCGCTGCGCGGTTCCGACCGGATTATGGACCGGCTTCTGGCGTCTGGAAAGGAACGCAAGGAGGCGGAGCATGGGCTGGACGCAGCCGTCGCGCGTATTCGCTCTTTGGGGCAGGCCTGGCGCAGCGTCTTCGTTGCTGAGAAGGCGGCGGTCGAGGCGGACAGGAACCGTATGAACGTGCCGGTTCCCGGACTGTCACGACGTGCGGAAGCCGAACTCATTCGCCTCTTGGCCGCGGCCGGAAAATCTCCAAAGGACATCACGCCGCTCGTGCGCTCGGTCGACGCCGCGGTGAGGGCGGAATTCGCGGCAGTCAGCAAGGCGCTCGACGCCCGTTTCGGGCCGGGCGCCATCGCACGCGGCGATCAGGCTGTCATCAATCGCGTCCCAACAGCACAGCGCAAGGTCTTCGAAGCCATGCAACCGAAGCTGAAAGTGGTGCAACTGGCGGTCCGCGCCGATCGTACGCAGGAGATTATGGCTGAGCGTCAGAGGCAGCCACTTCCCCGCATCAAAAGTATCAACAGATAACCAACAGCAGAGGATCAGATAGGGTGAGCAGTAGTCCTTATTCCAGGCGAATACTCGGAAAGAGATCGTCATCGAAGCTGTTCGCAAATCACTCTGAACGAACGCTGCGGGCAATCAGAGCTAAATCAGCTAAAGCCCCTCTCGGTGATATGGCGCGACTGACGGGGCGTTTACACTTGACAGTTTGTCGCGGAAGTCACGCGCGACCACTTCAGTAATGCGAAGCTTCCCGAATATGACGTCGACAGTAGCTAACACATCAGCAGATAATGCCCTCGCTTAACTTCCTTCCTGCTCCAATTTGCACCTAACCGCATTTCAAGTTCAATGGACGACTTTGCAGCTCAACAGTGAGATCCCGAAGCAGATTGGAATTAGACGACAAAATTTCTATGCGTAGGCTATCCAAGCCTCTTTTTGAAGTAAGCTGCTCTATCGACGTTGCAAGGCAAAAGCGTGCGTCGACATTGAGTGCCTCTACATCGCAAATGCCTGCATTCCACACAGGACTACTAAGCCAAGTAGAATTTGAAAAGAATACCAGATTGGCTTGGATCAGCGTGCGATAAGCCTGGAGCAGCTTAGTTGGCGCGGGATCTCCTAAGGATTTCAGCCAATATCTAAGCCGTGAAAGGCGAGCGCGGCTGGGAACATGAGCGGAGGAAACTAGCACACCAGCGATTTCTGAGTCTACGCAACAAGCTGACAATGGCGGATCTAACCGATACCGGTACATCGTTACTAATTCTCCGCGGACGACGCAGGGCTTTTGAGCCAAAACATGTGATGTCAAAATGCGGCTCCCCGTTCCAGGCTTTCAAGGATACATAATTTGTTCCGACGATCCGACACATCTTTACCGTGACTGCTGCGTCTGCGGGTTTACATTTTCTCAGAGCCATTCCACCGACTCGACTGAACGGAATACAACCTTTGGCAGGCCGCCTTCAACGAGTGTACGAATGCCATTGAAGGTTAAAAAATCGACGGCGAAAATAAGGAGGCTTAACCCCTCGATTGTCGATTGGATAATTACGCACCCGTCTTCGAATTCTATAAACGTCTCGGACCCTTCGAAACTGGCAGATTGGCAAAATTTTGCTATTTTCGTGTAGAGTCTCTCTGACAAATACGATGCGCGCCCGACCGGGATGAATGCTTCTCCGACATGCGGATACATGGCAATTACTCCATCAGCTGCTGCCAGCCAGACTTGGATATGAGCGGTGCCGGCGCCAAGTTAAACAAGGCGGGCATTCTCGGGCTGTTAAGTTTTGGGCTTCTGCACAGTGGCTTTGTGAGTTTGATTTTCTGACGCATCTTCAAGAGCACTCGCAACGAAACTTCGAATACGCCACAGCATACCGAAAAACGCCCAAAACCCTCCGCCCGGCCAAGTTCTTCAAACGAAGCGCCGGCGCGACTGTAAATTCGTCTCATATGAGGTTCGTAGTTGGAAATGAGCGTATCGATGCCATTGTCCAGTGCCACTTCGCAGAGAGCGAGCAGCAGAAGCGAAAAGGCATCACCAAGGCTCAGGTCCGGTAGATCGTGTCTGATTGCCTCGTCGTCGATGCACATGCGTGTGCCTTCCCAAATCCCGGGAGCTATCAGATTGTAGGCATCGGGGAATGTGTCGCGGAAAACGTCATAGAGAAGTGTTGGTCCCGTTGTCGGCATCAGCCGCACACAGCCGTAAAGCCGGGTGGAGTTGTTATTGCACCATAAAAGGTAGGCTGGGTTGAGATCGTCATAACGGTCGCGTTCCCAAGGCCCGGAAACAGAAACACTCCAACCGAGCTTGTCTGCGAATATTCGCTTTCTGAGCCGAAAAGACTGATCGAGCAATTCGCTGTACTTATGATACTCGAGTTCTTTAACAAGGAGATACATGCTTGCCCCATTGATTAACAAAGAGCAGCATGTAGTTGGATGTGTGCCTGTTAAATCTCCGGAGAAAAGCCCCCTAAATTTAAGGTATTGCTATCGCTGTAAGGACTGATCAGACGAAGCTGGATCGCACGCGACGTGGCAGAGGCGATTGTTGTTGCGCCGAGCTTGTTTCTCGCGGAAGTCAGGTAGGTTTGCGAGGTATGCTCGGAAAGTTCGAGTATTGCAGCAATATCCTTGCTATTTTTACCCAGTGCAGTCCAATAAAGACACTCTTTCTCTCGTTTGGTGAGCTGCGGTACAGGATCGTGTTCGCCATGCATCTCAAAGATAGCCTTCTTGTGGATATGTGATCCAATTCCCTGCCACTCCTTTCGACACTGGTTTACAATTTTGTTCCATTGATCTGGTGGTTTACTTGAATTCAAAGAGAACAGCGCGCGCCGCTTTTTATCTACGATGGGAATTGAATAGCCGTTAGCTCCGAGTCCGTGTTTTCGGGCTTCCATTAAAAATTCATGAGCCTCGATCGGGATATCAACTTCGCGCCAATCGTACGGTATTTGTCTTAAAACGCCCTCCCGAAGAACAGGATCAATTTTCGCGTGTCCATTCAAGAGATAATGGGAAACCCATGTGGGTGGATAAGTGGTACGAACATATGGTGCGTCGACGAGGTCCGCCACCGTCAGGGCAAGGTGGTAGGTCGCAAAGTCAACGCCATATGTGGTTTGCACTGCAACTAGTGCCTGATGAACATTAGAAGCCGTTCTTATACGCTGAACGACATTGTGATAGCGTAAAGATGATTCATATTGCTCCATTGAAGCCCTCCCAAGGAAAACACCGGCGATCAGATCGGCCGAAAGGAATTAGTGAAGCATAAAATCAGAATTAAATTTCTTAATAATGTATAAATAAGAAATCAAATTATAGTGTTGAATCGCAAGGAAGTATAATTATTAAAGTGAATGAAATTATATTATAAATCGGACGAAGCTGCGGTTAATACGGGATTCCCACCTCCTTTTTTCTAGGGATTTCCGAAGAAATTCGGAACTTCTGTTGCCTATTCCCTCTTCTGGAACTGACGGCAAATAACATCCGTTTCTTGCTCATATCTCCGCTCGGTTGATGAGCGTTGTGTCAATCCCCCTGAAATCGGGGAAGTCTTTCACGGGATTTATCTCTCTCACATTTGTTGGCATTCTCGCTGAACAGCCAACAGACGCAAGTTTAATCCTTGCGTTGTTACAGACATCGACAGACGGGCGGAGGTCAATGTTGCCCACCCCTCTTGGTCTGCTCTCGTTGATTGCCCGTGGTTTGGTCCTGGTTCGAGCCGCAACCAGCTCTGTAAAAGTCGACTACACGTTCGTTCACTTTGTCATGATAGCCGTTACGGCTGTGGTTCAGGCATCCGCCGAAGGGTTGAGGAGGAAAACACTATGACAAAAGCTCCATCAAAGTTCCTGAACGAATGCGAGAGGGCGCCCCGGCTCAACGAAATGTTCGCATTCTTTTCTGCAACAGCGGGCGGCAGATCCGGAGCGCCTCAAAAGATCCCTGTAGTGGATCACCGGTTGTTACAATTTGATAGTCAATTGTCACGGTTCGCCAAAGTACATCAGACATTATGGGGTAATTTCGATCCCCATTATTTCAGTAGTATTCCTTACCGCCTCGAAGAGGAAATCAGGCTTGGCGACGCATTGCTGGAATACGGAATAAGCAAGGCGCAAACCGCTGGTCAAGTGGGATATTATGTCCTTGGAGCCGCTGAGGGTACTTTTGCGCGTACGTTGTCCAGTTTGGCGGCTGGCTCAATCTTGACGTTGTCATGTAGTCCCAACGAAGAGAACAAGGCCAGTTTCTATCGGGCTGGGCGACCGCAATATTCGACTTTCTTCCTGGGTCCTTTCCACCGGTTAACATCTTCTTTTCTTGCGACAGATGTCATTTTAAAACCTCTGGCGGGAAAGTTTGACGTGATACTGGAAGACACGACTTTTCAAATGTATTCGGCAAATCGTTCCGCGCAGATCGGGTTTGTAAAACAATATTTGAGAAAGGATGGAATCTTTATTTTCGTAGAGAAGCACAAACGAGACAATCAAGAAGAATATCTTCAACGTGAGCTGCAGAAAGACTATGGTTACAAGTCGAGATATTTTTCTACATTAGAAATGGAGAAGAAGAGAGAAACAATACTCAAAAGAATGAATGAAAATGAGGTCACTCTCGAGGCTATGGCTCTTACAATTGGAGAGCATTTTAATCAGGCCTGCATCACTTGGAACAGCGGAAATTTCTACACAATTGCGGCGAGCAACAATGCCGACAATCTAAAGGAGCTCGCAGCAAGAATGTGCGAGCCCTGTATACCGCACGAATACGTCTATGAAGACTTACCAGGTTCGTTAACTGGTTTTTCCACCATACTGCCGACATTTCGTCGGCCCACTAAGCAATCGTGATGGGAAGTCTGGAAAGCGGATTTGGCTGCAAAAGCAATCGCGCGATGATGGTTCATTTTCTAGCTGGGATGCTTGTTTCCAATATTGGACGCAACGCATATTTTGTCTGCATCATATGGTGTGCTCTCAGCTGGGGAAACAATGCGCGGCTTGTGCCATTTCTGCTGTTTGTGAGTACCCTTTCGCAGTTTTTGGTTAGCGGATTATCCGGCTTTTTAGCCGACATAGCGGACCGGAGGTATCTAGCGATAGGTATGGATGCGGTTCGGGTTATCATTGTTGCACTAACTGGTTACGCCATCGTAGCGGAAATGGAAGTGACTGTGCTATTTTTGTCAATTGCACTTTATTCCGTTGCCGATCGTGGGTATCTGACTGCCATGCAGTCCATAATCCCACGTTTGCCCTGGAGTGCAGTCACCACAAATTCGGCATCATATCTGATGATGCAATCAGGTACTTTCCTTGGAGCAGGACTGGCCGGTATTCTACTTCATTTCCTGTCTTATGGTGCGGTATTATCGCTGATTAGTTGCACGTTTATCCTCTCCGGTACACTGTTGGCGACTAAACCGAGTTTGTCCTTTTATAAGGGTCCGATCGAGTCAGGCGGCAATGGCCGACTAAAGTACACTTTCTCCATAACTCATCTAAATAAATACAAACTGGTTTCACCCACCCTGGTCTATAGTTTTTCCTTTGGTGTTGGAATATTGGTCAACACTCTCCTCGCAGTTTATGTCCTTGAGGAGATGAATGGTAATGCCATTCTATTTGGCAAGTTTGAATCTGCGTGGGCCTTCGGTGGGATACTTGTATCTCTTGTACTGGCATTTGGTGTGGGGACGACGTTTTCGCAGTCAAGGCAGCCGGGATTACTATTCTATTCAGGTTCAGCCTTGGTGCTGCTCTGGATATTCCCCATTCCCATCCCCGTGGCAATCGTTCTCGTCCTGCTTGGCGCTATTTACAATCTGAGCAGGATAAGTTTGGACGTACAGGTCCAGCAGTCTGTAAGCACTGCAACTATCGGACGCGTGAAAGGTGCTATCAATTCCATAGCAACCGGGACTGCGTTGCTGATTTATGTTCTGATCTGGATTGTTGGCAACGCAGTCCCACCTTCCCACATCCTTGCAGGATATGGTTTTTGCGCGATCATTGCAGCGACGACATTGACCATCAAAAGCTGTTCGGTATGCCAGAGGAGCGACAGGAATTGATACTTCCATCTGACATTCGTACGAGACTCAATACCGTAGTTCCTCTCGTTGAGGATTATTGGCAACGTCCTGTCGGAGCGTATTCGGCTGCATTACATGATGGGTTTCGAACGGCGGAGCTAGATGTCAGGCAAGATGCATTTGGCCGGCTTTGCACCTTTATTCGCAAGCGAGCGTCGAAGTTAGGGCATAGCGAGACAGAAACACATATGTTGGCAAGTCAACTTCGACGCCGGCCGGTGCTCCAAACAGGGCCGCATTGTCATCTCATTATCGAGCCGGATGCCTTTTTCACGCACCTGTTTACCACGTTAGGTTTAAGAGCTCACTCCGAGTGCTGGTATATTAATTATACGGCCTCAACGGTTAAGTTCATCGAGAAGGCTAAGAAAGGTCCTGGCTGGCTTTGGCTCGATAGCCAGAACATAAATGTGTTTGGCTTGTCTCGTAGCAAGATGGAACCTAACAGTGTCTGTGGCTCCCAAGGTCGTTTCCGCTTTATGTTGAGCCCCACAAATGACCAGGCCGCCCACTCCTCAGTTGACCAGCTAAAATCCATTCTCCCTGAAGACGAGTTCCGTTCTGCAGCGGAAGCAATTAAGGCAGCAAACCAGCGACTATGGCCATATTGCTTCGGTCGCGAGATCAAATATCTGCAATTGGACGATGCGGATGTCGCCCTGCTTTTGCTTGACCATCTTCTGGATCCAAACTCTTGGCTCTCACGTCATTTCTTTGGTGCCTCCAGTATGGTCGGAGCGTTTCTGCAAGAGGTGCGTAAGCTCGATAATGGTCCGTGGGCGGGTTGGTTCAGGTTCGGCACGGATTTCTTCTGGTGGATATGCGGTGGGCAGATAAAGCGGTTAAAGCTCGATAATGACAGGTTACGCGATGAATCCGGAATATTCGAGTTACACCTCGATTCCCACTCTTTGGCACAAGCTCTGGAAGCCGGCGAGATCGTGCCAAGTCTCTTTCTTGTCTTTCTGGTGATTGCCATACTCCCCGGTGTGAGGGCACTGGGGGGTAGCCGGCAGGTGGTCTATTATCCTTTGATGCGTTTCGCGTTATTGTCTGCGCTCGATCGCTCTGCGGCTCCCATCAATAAGGCCCTGGCAAGAAGCGTTCGATCGGACCGGATGCCGAGTGTTTGGGGGCATCGGACAATTACGCCTACCTGTACGTCCCCGTGGGAACACTACGTAGCAACGTGTGATGACCCGCGGGCCAGGTATTCGATACTGAATGCATTCGACAACCATAATCTGATTTCAACGAGTGCGGACCTGCCTTCATTTATAGAGGACGAGCTTTGGGCCCGATTGTGCGTTCGGACCAAATCCGAAAGTTGGCCACGCTTGCCCTTCTGATTGCAAGGCTGCGCATCGTCATATCGCGTCGAATGGACTCGATTATCCACGTCAAATCCGGAGGCCGATCGATGACTAAACACATGACAACGATCCGCCGCCTCGAACCAGTTGACTGGCAGGCGTTCCGGAGTGTGCGGCTGGAAGCACTTCTTTGTGAGCCTGCTTCATTTACGAGTGCATACAGTGATTGGTCGGCATTGCCGGACAACGACTGGCGGCAGCGATTGAACAGTCCGGTGTTTGCCATTTTTCAAGACATTACACCGGTAGGCCTTCTCGGCCTGGTTCGGGAAAAATTGCCTCGGGCTTCTCACCGTGCGTCGATCACGATGGTGTATCTTCGCAAGGATTTCCGTAGGAGTGGACTAGCGAAGTCTCTTCTGGACATGGTTGCAAAATTTGCTTGGGATATTGGCGTGACACAGCTGGAACTGACTGTAAGTGTCGAGAACCCTGTGGCAATTAGCTTCTATCGGCGGGAAGGCTTTGGCGAAACTGGCCGCATTCCGGCTGGCTTCATACATGAGGGAAGAGAAATTGATGACGTTTTGATGGTGCGTCGTTTGGCAATCCAGCCACTGGGAACGAAGTCGCGCCGGGCCTGAACATACTGAAACTATGCGGTACGTTTCGCGCATCCCCTTATCCTCTGCTTAGCGACCTCTGAACAGGTCGGATGTTTGGTTGTGACAATGGTCCTGAGTAACCACAGGTCCTATCGCAATCGGCGGTTTGTCGAGTTTACTCCGTAGATGAATGCACCGCGCCGCGCATGAGTGCGAATATGAAAATTCGTGAAATTTTTGCGCGCAACCTCAGAGTGATGCGACACGCAAAGGGATTGTCGCAGGAGAAGCTTGCGCATCAGGCTGGTATTGATCGGACCTATGTAAGCTCTCTTGAGAGATGCATTTATAGTCCGACCATCGATATGCTCGCCACACTTGCCGATATTCTGGAAGTTTCCCCCGCTGATTTGCTTCAGGAGGAACCGAACAACAGCAATTCGCATTCGCGGCGCGCAAGCCCTTAGAAGGGGCTGAAGCGTCTGTTTGGCTAACATTCCATTCCAGTGCATGGGATCACCTTAAGCTGGGTGCAGTATAGCACAGCATCGCCGCCACTTCGTACGATTTCACAAAGGCTGGAACCGGCAGGAACTCAAAACGTGAATGGAAGTTATAAGCGCCTGTGAACATATTGGGCGTTGGAATACCGCGCTCCGATATAACTGCACCATCGGTTCCGCCACGCATTGAAATGAGTTTTGGTTTCACATTCGTGCTATCGAGAGACGTTAGAAGCAATTTCATAGCTCGAGGATCCTGTAAGAAAAACGGACCCACATTTCGATATTCGTCGTTCATGCGGAAATCGATTTCGCCAGAGGGGAATCTTGGTTTCATAGCGTCTAGAATGGTCGCGATCTTCTGCTTGCGAGCCTCAAATGAAACGGTGTCGAAGTCGCGTATCAAAACCTGCAGTGTTGCTTTGCTGTCGTTTGCAACAAGATTCGACATCCAGTAAAATCCTTCCGTTCCCTCCGTATGCTCGGGTGTGTCCAGTCGATCGAACTGCGCAATAAAATCCTGCGCCATGAGCACAGGGTTCAAAAGTTTGCCCTTTGCGGACATCGGGTGTGCGCTGATCCCGTGAAAAGTTATTTCGCAAGAAGCGGCATTGAAGTTCTCGGTGACGACCTCACCAAGTTCGCAACAATCAATAGTATAGGCGAAGTCACAGGAAAACCTTCGCAGGTCCAGCGCTTTGGCTCCTCTCAAGCCGATTTCCTCATCGGGCACAAAGGCGACTGCAACATCGCCATAGCGTCCTGACTCATCCAGACGTGCCAGAAGTGTCATAATAACGGCTATAGCAGCCTTGTTGTCGGCTCCGAGTACACTCGTTCCATCGCTTGTGATGACATCGTGTCCAACCCATCGATTGATTTCCGGATTCTCGTCAACGCGGAGCCATATATCTTTTTCCTTGTTAAGGCAGAGATCAGAACCCGCGAAGCGATGGATCTGAGGACGAATGCTCGCCTCCAGGCCCACATCAGCGGTATCGAGATGAGCGATAAAACCGATGCGTGGCGCATCAGGCACAGTGCCACGCCGTATACCGGTGACGATGGCCTGTTCATCGACGATGACATCGTGAACCCCCATGAGGATCAATTCCCGGGCCAGTAGGCGCGCCAGTTCCAATTGGCCAGGAGAGGACGGCAAATGTAATGACGTAGCGTCGCTTTGACTGGCGATCGCGATGTATCGGAAAAAACGCTCCGTCAATTCAGTGTTGATATCCATACTATGCGGTTTCCATCCTTATGAGACTGCCTAATCTTACCAAAGTGCGGATCGTTCACACGTGAACACGCGCGCAGTCCCTGGAAATCTCAACGCTGGTCCCAAAGACGGCAGAGCGCTCCGCGAACTGGCGCAGGATTCGATCAGCGTTTTGCTTTCTCGCCAGTTCAGGCACCAGTCGTTGCTCGAATGTAGCACCTCTCAACGATTGCTCACCACCGATAATCAGCGGATGAAGTATCGCCCCGGTGAGGTCATTATTATCGTCAAACGAACATGCACCTATGACACTCTCCCAGACCTCCGGAGCGCGCCATGTGCCTTCTTCTGACGGTACGTGAAAAATGAAGTTACCAAGGCTATAGAAGATCGGCCTTTTCCGATAGATTTCCATTCCCTGCAACACAGGCGCTCCATGGCTTACAAAGGCCGCTGCGCCTGCATCGACACATTTTTTTGCGATGCTTCTGACCCAATCTGGCACCTCAAGCCAATCCGTCGCCCAGTGGTGATGATGCAAATAGGCAATCACCAGGCACCCTTCACCCGTGGCATCGGAAATAGCTTGGAGGTTCACGGCGAGATCGCCATCGTTGATCTTTACACTTCGCCTGAAATCTCCCGAGCGTCGGAAAACAGTTCGCCCGATACAGACTTCCTCCAGTTCGTTAACCGGCTGGGGGTCGTTGGGTTGACTGTCATTAGTCAGCGCTAGTTGGGTATAGCCGACCTTTTCACGCACTGATCGGAGTTCGTTGAACGTCGTTTCGTCAACATCGATTAGCTGGGAAATGCCCAAGCGGTTGATTCCAGGACGCTCCGGGCGTTCCTCTCTGGCGTCATCGGCATACATAAAATCGGGGCCGGGGCCGCCATCCATGGCGACGATGGCAATCTTGCGTTGCCCTATCCAACCCAGACCGGGTCTCGCAGCCTCTTGATAGTTTCGACCGATCCCAGCATGCAGGAAGTCTCGTTGCTCGACTTCTTCCAAAGTTGAAAGTATGCCCGAGGGGCCCAGATCGAACGCATGATTGTTGGAAAGTGAGAGAGCTTGAAATCCGATATCATGCAGTGCGTCCAGAACGGCGGGCTGGCTGCAATCGAAAAACGACCCCTTCAAAGGCCAGCCACCGTAGCGTCCGGCAATCGTGCCTTCGAAATTGGTGAAAGCCAGATCAGCTTTCTTCATTATTTCACAGACTTCCTGAAACGCTGGATTGGAAGTACCGCGAGTGTCGTGCTTGATGAGGGATTGGCCGGTTACTGCGATGGTGAAGCTGTTGCTCATGATAGTTCCCTTTTGGCATGCGCGTGACTGGCCATAAGAACGTGGACATTGCGTCATCCCGTTCACAGCCGATCACGTTTGGCTGATGGTGTGTGCTTTTATTGGATAAACCGGCGGGATCGCGCCCCGACCAAACTGCGTGTGTAAGCGTTTTGCGATTGCGCAAATACGGTTGCTGAGGGACCGCAATCTTCCACGCGACCGTTCCTCAAGATGTATATGTGGCTGCATAGATCCTGAACGACGGCAAGATCATGCGAAATGAAGATCATCGATATATTATCTTCCAGAATCCGTTCTTTCAGAAGCTCGACGATCTCTGCTTGAACCGATACGTCAAGTGCTGAGGTTGGTTCGTCGGCGACGATAATCTCTGGTCGTGCGAGCAGTGCGCGTGCAATGCAGATACGCTGCTTTTGTCCACCAGAAAGCTGGTGTGGGTAACGAGACAGAAAATTTCTGTCCAAGCCGATCCTGTCCATCATCTTTCCGATCTCGGAACCGGTCGTCCGCCGGTCAGCGAGGCGGTTTGTCGACCGAGCGGCCTCCTCAAGTGTATCGCCGATAGCCATGCGTGGGTTCAGCGAAACCGACGGATCCTGAAAGATCATCTGAACTCGTCCAAGGATTCGGCTCGTTCGCCCATTCTTGGAGACGTCGAATTTTGCTCCGTCGATTGCAATCTCGCCGTCACTCGCCGTCTCGAGCCCGGCAATAATCCGACCCATGGTTGTCTTTCCACTACCACTTTCGCCAACAATGCCTGTAACGCTGCCGCGCTGAAGTCGAATTGAAACTTGGTCCAGTGCTTTTTGTGATGCAGTTCGTGAAAAAGGCCATGGGAGACCCGCTAAGCGGAAGCTTTTAGAGATATTGCTCGCCACAAGAATATCAGCAACCGGATTTGTTCCGGCTTCTCGTCGATCAGATATATTTGTCGACCATGACATATCGGACCCCGAATGGCCGCCGGATAAACGCAAACGGGGAACAGCCGCGAGCAATCTCCGTGTATACTCATTCTGCGGTGCGTCGAGAATGGCGCGGGTAGAGTTTTGTTCGACAACCTTCCCGTGACGCATAACCAGAACCTTGTCGGCGATCTCGGCTATGACGCCCATATCGTGGGTAACCAGCATGATGGACACACCAGTTTCATCGACGAGTTTGCGCAGGAGCAACAGAATCTGCTTTTGCACGGTTGCATCAAGCGCAGAGGTTGGCTCATCAGCGATAATGATTTCCGGCGATCCTGCTAGCGCGATGGCGATTACGATGCGTTGCCGTTGCCCGCCAGAGAACTGGTGCGGATAGTCGTCATATCGCCGCTCCGCTTGTGGGATGCCAACCCGTTCGAGGATATCAATGCCGCGTTCGCGGATCTCACGACGAGAGAGTCCACTGTGATACAGACGAATTGTTTCATCTAGTTGAGCGCCTATGCTCATCAGCGGATCCAGAGATGCGGTGTGGTCTTGAAAAATAGCCGAGATTCGTCCACCCCTCGCTCGCTCTGGGTTCGTTTTGGTCCATTTCAACTCTTGTCCGGAAAACCTGATCGAACCGGAAGTTTGCTTGAACCGCGATCCCATCAATCCAATGACAGCATTACCTAAAGTCGACTTACCCGCGCCGGATTCGCCGATAATGCCGAGAATCTGGCCTTTGCTGAGAGACGTGCTGACATTGTGCAGGATTGGTACGGGGCCACTTGTCGTTAAATACTGTAAAGAGAGATTGCTGATCTCAAGAACGTTCGTGCTCATATCTTCGGTCATCGTGTGCTGCTCCTTGGATCAAATCTGCGACGAATATCCTCTCCCACGAAGTTCACGCTGGCGATCAGCCCAAACAGGGCAAGCCCCGGGAAAAAGCTGATCCAGTATTGGCCGGTCATCAGATACTGAAATCCATTCGCAACAGCAGAACCAAGAGATGGTTGATCGACAGGGACGCCAAGACCGAGAAAGGATAGGGTGGCTTCAAGCGCGATCGCGTGTCCGACCTCAATAGGTACAAGCGTGAGTGCGGGTGCTATGCTGTTTGGCAGCAGATGACGAATAATCACCCGGAAAGTCGGTAATCGCAGCAAATGCGCAGCGTCGATATACGATTTCCCACGTTCGCTCAGCGCAACAGCGCGTGCGACCCGGGCATAATTTGCCCATTGGACGATGATTAGTGCGAGGATGATGCGGTCGATGCCTGGTCCCAGTGCGACAATCGCGATCAGCGCGATCAGCATCGAAGGAAGGCTTAGAAACAAATCGACCGTCCGCATGATGATGGCATCAACTCTGTTTCCGAAATATGCCGCGGTAACCCCCGCAGTCAGTCCGATCAGACCGGCTATCGCAGTGCTGATGAGGGAAACGGCGAGGCTGATGCGCAGCCCATAAAAAATCATGCTTGTGATGTCACGCCCCAATCCGTCGGTACCAAGGAAATACACATAACCACCACTTCCGGTCGTTCCCGGTCGAGAGGAGGCTTCCCACGCGAAAATCTGAAGAGGATCATAGGGATTTTGCGGTGCTATGAGTGGTGCCGCAAGTGCGAGAAGGGCAAAGACAGCGAAGATGACCGTCGAAGATGTTATGGGAAGCAGGGAAGGGATCTTCCAAAATTTCCGAAGAGTTTCGGCATTCATGGCAACTACCTTTGTGAAGAATGGCGTATGCGCGGATCAATGAACGCGTGAAAGAGATCGACGAGCGCGTTGAGCACAACGAAGGTGACGGAGACGAACGTCAGCGTTGCCATCACGACAGGGCGATCTAAAAGCTGGATTGAATCGATGAGCAGCTTTCCAACGCCGGGCCAAGCAAAGATCGTTTCCACGACCACTGCAAAGGCTAGCATTGCGCCAAACTGCAAGCCGATCACCGTCACGATTGGTACACTGATATTCGGAAGAGTGTGACGAAACAGAATCCGACCAGATGAGAGGCCTTTTGCGCGGCAAAACCGGATGAAATCGTGACTTTCCACTTCCACGGTGCCTGCACGGGCCAATCGGGCAATTAATGCGATGTTTGGAATGGCCAGCGAAAGCGCGGGTAGAACCAGATGTTTCAAACCGTTCGCTGTCAGGAAACTCCATTCGACACCGAACATTCGTGTCGTATCGCCGCGACCGCCCGACGGAAACCATCCCATCATGACCGCACCGACCAGAATCAGAACCATGCTAAGCCAGAAAGCGGGAACGCTGATTGCAAATACACTGGATCTCAGAATAATCCGGTCAATCAGGGATCCCTGTCTGCGCCCGGCAATGAGGCCAAGCAGGATACCGCCAGGCGCCGCTATCAACATTGCTGCAGAAGCCAGTTCGAGTGTTGCTGGCAGCTTGGTCAAAACCAGTGAGAAGGCCGGGAGATGATAGATGTAGGAGGTGCCAAACGAACCAGTGAGAAGCGATTTTACAAATATCAGATACTGTTGCCAAAGTGGTTGGTCGAGACCCAGCGCAATCGTCGCGTTCCTTATATCCTCGACAGTCGCAGTCTCCATGTTGACGATGTTGAATACTGGGTTTCCAACACTATGAATGCCGATGAATCCGATCAGCGACATGACGAAAAGCAGAACAACGGCCTGTCCGAGACGGCGAGTGATGGCAGTGATCAGCCCCATGGTCACTCTCCCGCCGGGACGGCTTGCATGGCTGTTGTCCATCCACGTGGGTGAACAGTGTAAGAGGCAACACGCTTTCCGTAGCCCGCGATGTGGTGGAAATGATAGAGCGGAATAATTGGATAGTCCGCCATTACGAGATCGGTGGCGCGAGCGATTGCCTCGTCCCGCTTCGGCCCGACCTCGATAGCCTCCGCGTTGGCTAATGCCTCATCGAATGCCGCGTTGCGATAGTCTCCGTAATTCAACGAACCGGTTTTCTGTTCGTCATTTTTCGAAGCGAGCACGGCATCGAGACAGATCGTGACCGCATCGCCGGAACAGCCAGCATACCAAGCCGGATAATCACCCTGGTTCAGTTTGTTCGCGTAGACAGAGTAGGGGGCGACCGCCGGTTTTACTCGAACCCCGATGCGCGCCCAGTTTTGGGCTATGGCTTGCAGGGATTCGCTGTCACCTGGATAACGTCCTCCCGGCCCGCCAATCTCCACACTGAAACCGTCCTTTAACCCTGCACGGGATAGCAAGTCTTTGGCACCTTCATAATCAGGTTTGGTGACGGAAAGTTGGTCCGAGGTGCCCGGTAAACCAGTCGGAAAAAGCTGAGAGGCCGCACTTCCGTATCCCATTAGGATTTTCTGGGCGAGAAAATCGCGATCTGTCGCCATCGTCAGCGCCTTGCGCACCCGTGCATCGCGAAACGGATTGGCGATTGGTGAGCCGGATTTGTCGGTTACGCCGGGAAGCTTCTCGCGCCCGACGTCAAATTGCAGGAAATTGGATCGCGCCGCGCTGGTGCTTTCAACCTTTGCTCCGCGCTGTTTAAGCATTTTAACATCACGCGCTGGAATATAGTCGGCAAGATCGACATCACCAGTGGCGAGGGCAGCGACGCGAGCAGCAGGACTCTCAATAATCCGGAATACTACTTCAGACCAGGCAGGCTTTGTTCCCCAGTAATCATCGTTTGTAACCAGTTTAAGGGTTTCGCCCGATTGCCAGCTGTCGAATTTGTAAGGGCCGGTACCGATTACAGCCAAGCCCCGGTTCATCTCATCGGTTGCTTTGAAGCCGCCGTCCTCGTGTCGCACAATGAATATTGACGCCAGCGATAGTGGAAGGGTGGGATCAGCTTGGCTCGTTTCGAAGACAACGGTATGCGGATCCGTTGCAGTGATTTTGCTGATGGCTTGCGTATAGGCCGCCAGTCCGCCGCCTGGGGGCTTGAGATAATGCTGGATACGTTCAACGGTAGTGACGACGTCCTGTGCCGTAAAAGGCGAGCCATCGTGAAACTTCACATCTTCGCGAAGCTTGAATTCCCATTGTGCGTCTGACAGCCGCTTCCAGGATTTGGCAAGCCCCGGTTGGGGTTCCATGTTTTCGTCCTGATAAACCAGCCTTTCAAAAATATGAGAGAGAAGTGAGGTGTTTTCGTTGAGATCCGCATAATGGGGGTCGAGTGTCATAAGCTTGTAGGCAGTTGCAACTTTTAACGTCTGTGCGCTCGCCTCAATTGCCGTCAGGCCTCCCAGCATCGAAATACTAACGCCGGCGCAAACCAGCGCCCGGCTAAAAGTGCTTATAAGTGTCATTGAATTACTCCCTTTGATGTTCCGCAGCACGCCACACTTCGGGTTCGTGCTTCTCCCGCGAAAAATTCTGTCCTCCTCATCCAGGCCTGTTTCGCCCGGCTGATCCGCCCTCCCGTGATTATGTAGAGTTTACTCTGTAGTTGAATACTCTACAGAACGCAATAAGTTCAAGGATGGAAAACCGCGATATCTTTGCCCGTAATCTGTTCTGGTTAAGGAACGAGCGAAAACTCTCTCAGGAAGAGCTGGGATTCCGCTCCGGTTTGCATCGCTCGACGATTCAGAACCTTGAAAATCGAAAGCACTCACCAACCCTAAAAAATCTGGCGAAACTGGCAGGTGCGCTCGAGGTAACTATCGAGGAGTTGATCAGCCCGCGCAGGGAGGACTGAGACTTGTTTCCTTCAAAATCATTAGAAGATCGGCAGCCACTGATCGAAACGGAGGCCAAGGAAATTCATCGCAGTCGGGCTGAAGAACGCCTAGAGTTATTAATGCATGCAGTTTTGCGATGGCACCGTAAATGGATCGAGCCGGTGTATCCCACAGTTCATGTGCGGCTATGCCTTCTCGTTCGGAAGCCTCACTTTCCGCTTCAAGCGCACGCGTATATCCGGTCAGTTCGTCCGCAAACTCGAGAATGGAGTAATGCTCTTTCAATCGCGTGTTTGCTTCTGCGCGTGCTTCCGCTAGCGATGGGCCGGGTAGAATGTTTTCTATGTCCCGGTAGCTCATTACAGAGCAGCTTCCAATCCCGGGTACTTCCACCTGGATGTAAGGTTCGCCGACCTCCCGAAGCAGTTTTCTCTCGAGATGCTGCTGCAACCGGCAGAGCTGACAGAATTCAGTATAGGCTTTCTGCCAGATTTCCCATTTCAGTACTGCAGGATCGTCGTCGGGCCCAGGCGATGGCGGATTTGATTTGTGGGAAAGGAATTCCTCGACGGAGGAAAGAATGTTTCGATGGGTACGTGAGGGCAAAGTTCTGCTATTCTCAGAATCAGCCATGATCCGAGCTCCTGTAAGCTTGGTTTGTGGTAAGGTCGTTTGGGTGGTGCAAACACTCAAACGACCGCTATCTTGGTTAAGCTACAGGAAGTTTTCTCAATGCGCAACAAAAATCACCATGACATGGTGATAAATGGCCTCCAGGGGAGACTTGGAAGGGTTGCCTTGGGATGGAGCGTTCTTGAATTGGCGGATGCAGCTAGCGTATCTACGCAGACAATCGTGCGTTTAGAGCGGGGTGAAGAATTGCGCCCAGCGACTCTCCAACGCATAAGAAATGTGCTAGAAAATGCCGGTATCGTCTTCATTTCAGAAGACAACGACGGTAGTTTCGGAATTCTGATTAGACGATCTTCTTTGACATAACTTCTCCCAAACAGATAAGCCGCGGTCTGTGACCGGACAGACAACGGTGCTCAAGCACACAATCCAAAAATAGTTAAAGAGCCGTGCGAGTTTTAGTTGATGAAAATGCGCCATTTGTATTTGGCTTTGTCATCCGGGTTTAGTGTGCGTCTGTTCTTGTTCTGCGAGATGACAGTGTTGACAGCGAGATTCTAACCATACTGCACCGGTGAGTTGCTTGAGGAGCAGAGCGGTGGCCGTTCTTCTTGCTGGCTGGTCACAACGATCTCGAACCTAGGCAGGAATTGCTCGGATAAGCAGCGAAGCGCGAAGTTCATACTGAGCGTTCAGAGAAATGCTGCCAGCCCCCTGACTTTTACATCTTCAACGACCGACTTTCCCTATTCCTGCGTTAGGACAAAGATATGACGGATACAGTAACTCGTTGAAGCATTCTTTTTGATCGCATCAAGAAATGAATTGCCCACTTTGATCGCGTCCGGGGTGGGGCCATCCTGCGTGCATTGGATAAAACGAATCACTGCTGAATCCCGCGCCAATGTGAACTAACTCCAAGAGTGCTCGCGCCCGCTGGTGAGATTAATAGTATGCGTTTTCGTAATGTAATAAATATAATTGTGAAGATCAGCAGTGCTTTCGTAAACGATCAGGCGCCATAAACACCTTGCAGCTTTTCAAATATCTCGGGTGCAATCTCATATTGCCGAGCTTTGCCTCGACCAAGGGATGTCTTGCCCCAGGATTCTTTTAACAAGCCGCGAGTGACGAGAGGATCAATCGCCTCCTGCGCAGCTTTTCGTGTCATACCAGTCACTTCCGTTACGTTAGTTA
Source organism: Brucella sp. (assembly GCF_032066345.1). Classification (NCBI taxonomy): domain Bacteria; kingdom Pseudomonadati; phylum Pseudomonadota; class Alphaproteobacteria; order Hyphomicrobiales; family Brucellaceae; genus Brucella; species Brucella sp. The sequence goes on along the minus strand of NZ_DAMBKZ010000006.1, from coordinate 22,012 downwards.
TGGTCAGCACCATTTCAGCTTTTTGCAGACTGTAGAGCAGATTCATCATTCCAAGCTGACGCAGACGCGAGTTTGGTGTCTCGTCGGGCAGCGGTTTAGACATGATCTCGTGCGTCGTCACGGTCGCAAAAATCGCATTGTGCCAGCGGCTCTCTAATTGACTTGGCATCTTCTTAACTATGCGTTATCGTGTAGTATGAAAGAAGGGTGAATGCGCGCAGGCAAACCGCGTGTGGCGCGATAGACGGGGAGAATGGCATGAGGCATGCAGTCATTCGGGTGCTTTCCGGCGTTTTAATATGCGCTCCATTATACACGTTTTCGTCATCTGTGGCGCGGACAGATGATTGGGGGTGCCAAGTGCTGCTTTGCCTTTCCAATCCCGGCTCGCCGACCGAGTACGCTGAATGCCGTTCGCCAATCGAACGGCTTTGGTCACATCTGGCCAAGGGACGCACCTTTCCCATTTGTAGTGGCATTGGTTTCACGACGTCCCGGCCGCGCTACGAGCCCTATTACTGCGATACCGGGTTTCGCCTCGTCACAAGGTCGGACGTCCGCGGGCACAGCGAGGCTGGATGCGTGTCCATCGAACCCAAAGTCGTTAGCAAGCATATGTGCAGGAGTGATTACAGTAGTGTGGCGACAGGCCAATGGTACTTCGAAAATTCGAAGAGAGTCTGCAAAGCCTTTGTCGCCAAACGTCCCAATATCCGGAAACAACCTCGATATGTCGATGTGACAATAGATGGTGCAGGTCGCCAACGCGTGTGGTTCTGACGATTGCAACGATTTTTGTCGATCTTGCGCAGCAATGCGCGCCGCAGATTGTGACCGAAACACTCGCAGCTGTGGTAAGTGTCGAGAGCGGCTTTAAGCCATTCGCGATCCGCATCAATTCCAACTATCCCCCTACCAATCAGCCTCGAACCGAGGCCCAAGCCATTGAAACCGCCTCAATCCTGATCGCCGATGGCATCGACATTGATCTCGGTCTCGCAGGCATTAATGCCGGTGATCTCGGTAAGCTTGGTCTGTTTGTAAGCGATGCGTTCGATTTCTGCCTCAACCTTAAAGCAAGCGCCTCACTGCTCGAAAGCTATTATCGAGTGGCGGTTGAGGCGGGCGCGACGGATGCCCAAGCTGAGGTGGTCATGCTGCGCTCGTATTACGGCCACGGCGACCCTTCGCTCGGCGAATTGGTCGGCTATGACAAGCGCGTTTTGGCGGAACGCAAGCGGTTGGTCGAACGCCTTAAGACTATCGAGATAACTCAAGAACAGGCAAGCGGGACCCAGCGGCGGACGGCGGACCATAGTGTGAGTTCCGACACTGGCGCGACCCTACATTCGCGAAGTCGTTCCGAACCGCCTGCGCCAAAATGGGACGTCTTCAGTTCAGGGAGGCGATCTTCCGTCCTCGTCTTTTCAAATGACCAACAGGAGTGATGAACACATGAACCTTCAGGCTCGCATCAAACCGTTCGCGACGATCGCGTCGATGGCAACCGTATTCTCTCTAGCCCTGATCGAGCCGAGCTTAGCCCAAGCAGGCGGTATCGAGAGTGTTCTGCAGAACATCGTCAATATGCTACAGGGCAATGTCGCACGTCTGCTGGCCATCATAGCGGTCATTATCGTCGGCATCGCCTGGATGTTCGGCTATCTGGACCTCCGCAAAGCCGCCTTCGTCGTCCTTGGTATCGGTATTATCTTCGGTGCAACCGAAATCGTCTCCATGATTTCAGGCAGCTGACAATGATTGGGACGATCGAACTCGAGCAAGACACGCTGTTCTTGGCCTGCACGCGACCGGCGATGATTGGCGGCGTGACGATGGAGGCGATGGGGATCAACATGATCTTCACGACAATCCTTTTCATCGTCGCGGGGTCGGTCGCCTATGTCCTTGTGGGATTGGTCTTTCACACCGTCTTCAAGGCAATCGTCAAGCACGATCATAACAAGTTTCGCGTTCTGCTTGGCTGGATAGAGACGCGAGGTAGGACCCGTAATAGCAGGTTTTGGGGCGGATCAAGCCTTACACCGATGAAGCTTGTCCGGCGTTATGATGAAAGGGATCTCGGCCTTGTCTAGTACAACCATCATAAGGAAGCGCGAGCTCGAGCCAGAGACGTTCATTCCTTATGTCCGCCACGCTGACGAACGGGTGATAGCCCTCGATTCCCGCGCCCTCATGGTTATGATCGCGCTCGAAGGCGTGTCATTTGAGACGGCGGACACCCTCGATCTGAATGCCCTTCATCGCGACCTGAACACGCTTTATCGCAATATCGCCGATGAGCGGCTGGCTCTTTGGACGCATGTCATCCGCCGCCGCGACAACGATTATCCCGAAGGAACATTTTCCAATGATTTCTCGCGCACTCTGAACGAGAAATACCGAAACCGTATGATCGACCAGGACTTGTTCCGCAACGATCTCTATCTGAGCTTGGTTTGGTATCCCGGCCGAGACCCGATTGAGCGTGTGGTGGCTTTGCTGTCGAAGTTGCGCAAAGCGCGGCGAACCGGACTTGAGGTAGACGAAGAAGCGCTGAAGCATCTCAACAATGCTGTCGTTGACTTGACCGCTGGGCTCAAGCGCTTCACTCCGCGCATCCTGTCGTTACAGGTGCGGGACGGACTTGTCTTCTCAGAGCCGAGCGAGGTATTGCACCAGCTGGTCGGTGGCCGCCGGGAGGCCGTGCCGCTGACTGAGGGGCGGACATCGTCCGCGATCTATTCTGATCGTGTCATCATCGGCCGCGAAACCGTCGAAATTCGCCACGAGGGAACGACCCGCTATGCCGGCATGTTTGGCTTCAAGGAATATCCGGCCCGAACGCGTCCTGGCATGTTCGATGGTTTGCTCACCGTTCCATACGAACTGATCTTGACGCAGAGCTTCTCATTTTTGTCGAAAGCTGACGGCAAGACGGTGATGGGGCGCAAACAGAACCAGATGATCAGCGCCGGCGACAAGGCCGGGTCGCAACTCGAGGAACTGGACGCAGCCCTTGATGACCTGGAATCGAACCGGTTTGTCCTTGGTGACCATCATCTCACACTAACGGTGTTTGCGGGATCGGTGAAGGATCTAACCGACAATCTGGCAAAAAGCCGGACGCATCTGACCAACGGCGGCGCGGTCGTCGCGCGAGAAGACCTCGGACTGGAAGCGGCCTGGTGGGCGCAGCTCCCCGGAAACTTCCGCTATCGTGTTCGCTCAGGCGCCATAACGTCGAAGAATTTTGCAGCCCTTTCGCCGTTCCACTCCTATCCGGCAGGCAAGCGCGACGGTAACGAATGGGGGCCGGCGGTGGCGATGCTGAAAACTGCGTCCGGCTCGCCGCTTTATTTCAATCTTCATTATGGTGACCTCGGCAATACCTTCATTGGTGGCCCTTCCGGGTCGGGCAAGACCGTTCTGCTCAACTTCATACTGTCCCAAGGCGAGAAGTTCGACTCGCATATCGTCTTTTTCGATAAGGACCGCGGCGCCGATCTCTTCGTACGCGCGGCGGGCGGAACCTATCTGCCGTTGAAGAATGGCCGCCCGACGGGATGCGCACCCCTTAAGGGCATGGAACTGACACCGGAGAACAGGGCGTTCCTGGCGCAGTGGGTGAACAAGCTTGTCGGCTCTAAGACACGCGAACTCTCGGTTTCCGACGTGCGAGATATCGCCGGTGCTATTGACGGCCTTTCCGATCTTCCTGTCGAGCGCCGGTCGATTGGCGCATTGCGCACCTTCCTCAACAACACCGATCCGGAAGGTATCGCCGCGCGGTTGCGCCGGTGGGAAAAGGGAGGTCCGCTCGGCTGGGTTTTCGATAATGACGCCGACGAGATCGGTATTGGGGCGAAGTTCCTCGGCTACGACATGACGGACTTCCTCGATAACGAGGAAATCCGTACGCCGCTGATGGCTTATCTCTTCCATCGGGTCGAGCAGCTTATTGACGGCCGTCGCATCATCATCGTCATCGACGAATTCTGGAAGGCCCTTGCCGACGAGGGCTTCAGGGACCTGGCCCAGAACAAGCTCAAGACCATCCGAAAGCAGAATGGCCTGATGTTGTTCGCCACGCAGAGCCCTCGTGACGCTATCAATTCCCCGATCGCCCATACGATTATAGAGCAGTGCCCAACGCAGGTTTTCATGCCGAACTCACGTGGCAGTCATGTGGATTATGTCGGCGGATTCAAGCTAACCAAAAGGGAATACGAGCTGATCGCGCGTGAGCTTTCCAATGAGAGCCGACGCTTCATCGTCAAGCAGGGCCATAACAGTATCGTCGCCGAACTCAATCTGAGCGGCTTCGACGACGAATTAGCCATTCTCTCTGGCCGAACGGCGAATGTCGAACTCGCCGACACGATAAGGGCCCGATCGGGGGACGATCCGGCAGTTTGGATTCCTCTATTTCATCAACGAAGGAGTGCAGTCTGATGCGAATTCGCAAATCTACGATGGCGGTGGTGGCCATTCTCGCCCTGTCGGCTGGCGCTGGAGCACAGGGAATTCCTGTCGTCGACAAGACGGCGATCCTGCGATGGGCCAGCCAGCTCGATGCAATGAAGCAGCAGTATGAAGCGCTCAATCAACAGATTAATCAGGCCGAGAAATTGTTCGGCTCCCTGAACAAGCTGACCGACATGGCGGATGTGGCTTCGCTTCTGAACCAGCCCGAAATCCGCAAGGCGCTGCCGCAGGATTTTGTCGCCATCGAAAGCCTTCTTAGTGGCAATGATTCCGGCCAATTCGGCGATGCCGCGTCGAAGTTTACCGACAGCAATTCGACCTATCAGTCGTCGGCGAATGATTTCTACGCACATGAACTCGAGAGAATCCAGAAACGCAATGCTGGCCAGATGTCCCTAGGCCAGAAGATCTACGACACGGCGACCAAACGTATCGAAGGGATCGACCAGCTTCGCCAGAAGATCTCCTCGGCGAGCGACGCCAAGGAGATTGCTGACCTGCAGACACGAATTCAGGCCGAAAGCGCCTTTCTGCAGACCGATCTTCTACGGATGCAAGGCTTGCAAATGGTCCAGCAGGTCCATGTCCAGGTCGAGCAGCAACGGCATGCGGAGGACTGGAAGAAGCGTATGGATGAAATGGGGGCGGCGCTTCAATGAGACCTTTTGTCAACTTTCTGATCATCGGAATGCTTACAGGATGCTCCCAGGCGGAAAAGACCTATTCGGTCGACGACTTTCTGGCAAACGATGCGCTGTTGGCTGAGCATGTCGAGAAGTGCCGCAACAATCCAGGTGAACTTGGTCAGACGCCCAACTGTGTCAATGCAGCTGCTGCCGATGGCAAGGCGCGCCTTCAACGAATGAAAAAGGCTTTGGGGGGCTAACGGGGGAAATGTATAATATCTTCGCCTTTGTCGATGGGCAGTTCCAGAACCCGTTGCAGAACTTTATTTCAATCGGTACATCGAACATCGCCAATTGGGTGGTTGGTCCTATCACAGTGGCATTGACCCTCTACGTGATGCTTTATGGCTTCCTTATCCTGCGAGGCTCTGTCCAGGAGCCAATCACGGATTTCGCATTTCGTGCAATGAAACTCGCCGTTATCCTGATGCTGGTCAGGAATGCCGCCGAGTATCAAATCTATGTTGCCGACCTGTTTTTCGAGTCACTTCCACGCGAGATATCCCAAGCTCTCAATGTTGGTGCCACACCGACCGCAAGCACCTTTGATGCTTTACTAGACAAGGGCCAGAAATCGGCGCGCGAGGTTTGGGCGCGCGCCTACTGGCCAGTGGACATCGTGACCGGCCTCGGCGGCATGCTGGTGATAGGGGCGAGTTTTGCCGTCGCGGCAATTGGCTACATCGTTTCCCTCTATGCCAGGCTCGCACTGGCGATCGTTCTGGCCATTGGGCCGATTTTTATTGCACTTGCCATGTTCCAGGCCACGCGGCGTTTCACCGAGGCGTGGCTCGGCCAGCTCGTTAATTTCGTTATCCTGCAGGTTCTGGTGGTCGCCATCGGCTCGTTGTTGATCGACACGATCGATTCCATTTTTCTTGCCATTGAGGCCTATTCCGATGTGCTGATGCGGCCGATCGCGCTCTGTGCCATCTGCCTTGCGGCGCTCTACGTGTTCTATCAGCTCCCGGCAATCGCCTCAGCGCTTGCTGCGGGCGGCGCGTCGCTCACCTATGGCTACGGCGCGGCGCGTGATGCACATGAAGGCATTCTCGCCCGGGGCATGAAGAATGCCCGTGGGGGCATCAGGACAATTTACCAAAAATTCCGGCTTTCAGGCTCTTCCTGACCGACGATCCTGCACTTTTGAAAGGTCCACATCGATGGGGCGAACGCTATTGTTATGTCTTTCACTCTTTGCGTTGAGCGGCTGCGCGACGCTGAGCTATCCGCTGCCCAAATGTGACAGTTACGCCAAACGGCCGCTCAATAGATCGATGTGGGAATGGGAGAGTGGTAAGCAGGTGCCCGGCCAGCAGCATTCTTCGCTTGCCGCAGGCACATCGTCCGCCCTGGCTTTCACACTGAAGCAGAACAGCGGGGGCGTTCACCCGGCATTCGCGGGTTTTGATGAGGCCGGATCTCTCCGCGCCTGCCAGGCGGAGTAAGGCTATGGTCACGACGGACAGCCTCAAGGAATATTTCGATAAATCTCGACGCTTCGATCAGGATCGGATGATATCGGCCGAACGGTCGAGGCGGCTTGCCTGGTTCGTGGCGACGGTCGCCAGTCTTCTCGCCTGCGTGTCGGTCGCAGCGGTCGTGGCGTTGACGCCGCTGAAGACCGTCGAGCCATTCGTGATCCGCGTCGACAACTCGACCGGCATCGTTGAGGTCGTATCGGCTTTGTCCTCGGCGGCCGGCACCTATGATGAGGAAGTGACCAAATACTTCGCTGCCCGCTATGTCCGGGCGCGCGAGGGCTATGTCTGGTCGGATGCCGAGGAGAATTTTCGCATTGCCTCGCTGATGTCAAACTCCGCCGAGCAGCAGCGCTTCTCATCCTGGTATCGTGGCAGCAATCCGGAATCGCCTCAGAACGTCTACGGGCGCTCGTCGACGTCACGCATCGCGATCAAGTCGATCTCGCTGATCAATAACAATGTGGTTTCGGTCCGATACACGAGAACCATCACACGGGGTGACGATATCCGCACGACCCATTGGGTCGCGACGATCACCTATTCCTATGCCAATGCCCCGACATCCTCCAGCGACCGGCTGGTGAACCCACTTGGGTTCGTGGTGAGCGAGTACCGGGCCGATCCGGAGGCCTTCAATTGAAGAAAGCAAGACTTTTCGTTGCTACCGCCATCGCATTGCTGGTGATGCCGCCGGCACATGCACTCGAGATTCCGACCAGTGCGCAGCAGGACAATCGCGTCCGCTTCGTCAACTACCAGCCTTACAATATTACGCGCGTCGTCGGGACGATCCGATCGTCGGTGCAGGTGGAATTCGCCCCGGATGAAGAAATCGCGCATGTCGCGCTGGGCAACACGGTTGCCTGGGAGGTCGCGCCAGCCGGGCATATCCTGTTCCTTAAGCCGCGCGAGAACCAGCCGGCGACGAACATTTCCGTGGTCACAACGCGGCGGGACGGATCCAAGCGCAGCTACCAGATGGAGCTGGTCGTGCGGGACGGCTCCGTGGACGCCGGACAGAACACCTACTTCTATGTGAAGTATCGATACCCGGCCGACGAAGCCGCGCGCCGCCGCCTTGAGGAAGAGGCGCGCAAGCGCGCCGCCGAGGCCGGTTATGCCGACCAGGTCCTCGGCATTCACGAGCAGTATGGTCCGCGCAACTGGCGCTATTCGGCTCAAGGGTCCGCGGCGATCGAGCCGCAGTCCGTCTACGACAACGGCAAGGTGACGACGTTCGCCTTCAGCGACAATCAGGAAATGCCGGCGATCTACATCGAGAACTCTGACGGGACGGAGAGCCTGGTGCCGAAGACCGTGCAGGGCGATCTCGTTCTGGTTCATGCGATCAGCCGCAAGTTCATCCTGCGCCGTGGGTCGGACACGCTCTGCATCTTCAACGAAGCCTATTCACCCGTCGGCGTGGATCCGGGCACGAACACCACTTCGCCCTCGGTCGAGCGCGTGGTCAAGGCTCCGACCGCGGGCCAGTAGGGGAGGGCATTATGTCAGACACTGAAAATGCAACGATCCCGGGCGAACGCGGAGAAACCTCGGCGACGCACAAGAAGGAAACCAACCCGCTCGTGAAGCGCGGCGCTGTCGTGTTCGCGATCGTCGCCTTTATGGGCTTTGCCATGTGGTCGATGCGGCAAGCGCCAAAGGAAGAGACCGAGCAACCTGGCCCGAACGTTATCCGGCAGACCACCGAATTCGAGCCGGCCAAGGCTGAACCTGAACCGGTCGTGCTGCCCGTGCCCGAGATCAAGCTCCCGACGCCGGCGGTCGCAGCAGAAGAGGCCCCTGCCGTCGATGAACTGCTCGAAGCCGCCCGGCGGGCGCCGGTCATGGCCTTCGGCGGCGGCCAGACCGGCAACAGCAACCGCCAACCGACAGGCGCGGCACCAACCAACGATCCCAATTTCATTCCGGTCGATGGCGCGTTCGGTGGACGGGGACAGGGCGAAAACGAGGATCAGCGTTTCAACCGGATGCTGAAGCCCACGGTGCTGGAGGGCTCGAAAGCCGGGCATCTCGGCAATCGCAACTTCATTGTCGCGATGGGCACCTCGATTCCCTGCGCGCTCGAGACGGCGTTGTCGTCGGACCAACCGGGCTTTGCCAGTTGCGTGATCACGCGCGACGTGCTCTCCGACAATGGCCGCGTGGTTCTGATGGAAAAGGGTACCCAGGTCGTCGGCGAATATCGCGGCGGGCTTCGCCGCGGGCAGAGCCGCCTCTTCGTGCTTTGGAACCGTGCCAAGACACCGACCGGCGTCATCATCACGCTGGCCTCTCCGGCGACAGACGCCATCGGACGCGCCGGATTCGACGGCTATGTCGACACCCATTGGTGGGAGCGGTTCGGCAGCGCCCTGCTTCTGTCCGTGGTCGGCGACGTCGCCACCTACGCCGGTCAGGAATTGCAGCGCAGCGATGTTCAGGCACAGGGCACGACAAGCGCCGGCAAGGAGGCGGCCGCGATCGCCGTCGAGCAGTCTATCAACATTCCGCCGACACTGACCAAGCACCAGGGTTCGCTCGTATCGATCTTCGTTGCACGCGACCTGGATTTCTCCAGTATTTACGGCCTGCGCGTGACCGAGCCGCGCAACACGATCTACGACCGGGCCGTGATGGGTGATTTTCACCCGAAATCCGATCTCGTGACGAAGTAGGGCAGGGGATGGCGGAAAATTCCGATGCCGGCGTCGTTCGCCAACTCCTCCTCCCGCTCGCTCCCTTCCTCAGGGACAAGAGCCTCTATGAGGTCGTCATCAATCGGCCCGGCGAAGTGCTGACGGAGGGGTCGCAAGGCTGGCAGCGCCACGAGCTGCCGGACCTTTCATTCGACAAGCTCATGCGTCTGGCGCGGGCCGTTGCCAGCTTTTCCAATCAGGGCATTGACGAGACCCGCCCCCTCCTTTCCGCGACCCTTCCGGACGACGAACGCATCCAGATCGTGATCCCGCCGGCAACAACGAGAAACACCGTCTCCATCACCATCCGCAAACCGTCATCGGTGTCCTTGTCGATTCAGGATATGGAGAATGGCGGCCTGTTCGATGCCGTCGTCCAGAGCACGGACCATAACTCCGCAGAAGACTCGCTGCTCAAGATCTATCGCGAGGGTAAATATCGGGCGTTTCTGGAAGGGGCGGTGCTTGCGCGAAAGAATATCATCATTTCGGGCGCCACAGGCTCAGGCAAGACTACACTGTCGAAGGCTCTGGTCCAGCACATTCCAAAGGATGAAAGGCTCATCAGCATCGAGGATACGCCTGAGTTGGCTATCTCTCAGCCGAACCATGTCCGGCTATTCTATTCGAAGGGCGGCCAGGGCGTGGCCAGGCTGGGCGCGAAGGAGCTCCTGGAATCCTGCCTGCGCATGCGTCCCGATCGAGTGCTGCTGCAGGAACTGCGCGACGGAACCGCCTTCTATTATATCCGCAACATCAACTCGGGTCACCCCGGCTCGATCACCACGGTGCATGCGGACTCCCCGAATCTCGCATTCGAGCAGCTCACGCTTCTCGTTATGGAATCCGAAGGCGGAAGGGACCTCGACCGGGACGACATCCGCAATCTGCTCAAGATCTCGATCGACGTGATTGTTCAATGCAAAAGGATTAACGGACGCTTCCGTGTGACCGGAATCTACTTTGCGGATGCTGAAAGTGGGAATTCAATCCGATCCGCTCGCTGACACGGGCATTTGCGGCCAGCATGTCGCGGCGGTTCAACGGCAACACAGAATCAATCGTATCGAGTTGTTCTGCTCAGCTTACAATATTTGAAGGCACTGGGTTGGTTTGTTCATAGAATGACGCCATCTGTTCTAAGACTTGCGGAAAATCCGTATGTTACGGAAAACCGAGGTTGATCATGAAATCCACAATAACGACCGCAGCCCTTTCTGATAGTCCAAACTAATTCTAGGTGCATATCCTGTCGCGGGCGATATTTGACTCATACTCATACTCATACTCATACTCATACTCATACTCAAAATCAGAAACAGGCCAACCAATTCGCACCGTTTAATGGGGCGAACCCAGCCGTATCGTTGGTAAAGCCCAATCAGGACTGCAGCAATTCAGTGTACATGAGCTCGATACGCGCAGCCTCCTTTTCAGTCAGGCCGGCAAGCTCCGTTTCGCGAGCACGCTTCGACACCTTACCGCCATTCTGGCTTAGAAAGCGGAACAGGAGATCGAGCAGTCTGTCCGGCATGTCAATCATGCGCGAGACCTCATTCTTGAAACTATCATAGGTTTCAGGAAGGCGGTCTCTGCTGGCAGGTCAACATCAATGGTACGCGCCACGTATTCGAACAGGAATTCCGCATGGGGCGTTGCGTCGAAATATCGATAAAAATCGACAGTCTCGTTCAGCACCTCTACATTGCCTCGCTCGGTCGGTCGCCAGCGGACAAAAGGCAACAGGCGACGGGAATAGGTCTCCAACACTTGACGGTACTCATCAATGCGGTCGAGAATGACTGCCGAGACAGGAAACACCACCCCAGGCGGATTGAAACCGCGTTCCGCCAAAACATGATGGATGACGTAACGATGCAGGCGTCCATTTCCGTCCTCAAACGGATGGATATAGACGAAGCCGAAAGCAAGGGTGGCCCCGGCTAATACCGGGTCCAGTTGCCGTGCTGCACCGCGGTCGAATGCGGTCAATCCTTCGATCAGAGTCGGCAGATCGTCATGCCGGGCGCTGACATGATCCGGAATGGGCGCGCCGCTCAGGCGATCATGCTCTCCGACAAAGCCGCTATCAGCGCGCAGGCCAAGGTATACGAAACGCGCATCGCCAATGACGAGGCGCTGCAATCGTTCCAGTTCGGCACGGTCGATTGGATGGCGACCGGCCTCCGCGATAACCTGTCCCCCGCGTTGAATGCGGTCCCTGGGAGGGTCTTCGCCTTCAATCTGGAAACTCGACCGTGAATCCTTAAGGAGCAGGAAGGCAGCAGTACGGGCAAGCAAATCCGCCGGCACCTCAGCGATCAGGCGCCGAGATCTCGGGCGATAAAAGCTTCTAGCTTGGGTGTGCGGAAGATCATCGGGCAGAAGGCGGGTGTGCCCGGCAGATTATTCTTCACCCGATGGCGAGAGGATGTCGTCCCATCGATTGCCCATTGCAGATCGGGATCGACGATCAGGGCGTATGTGCCCCGGGTTGCATCATCGAGATCGAGCCTGGTGTCGAGCAGCCATTCATAAAGAAACCAGAGACGCAGCGCATACGCACCGGTCGGCGCTGCATGCACAATGTCGATAAGTGGCCTTGGCCCAGTAGCCTGAAACAGGGCTTTAAGGACGGCCAGGTCCAGACCTTCGTAACGTAAAGCGAAGGTCAGATGGCCTGTGAGACTAGCGTCTGGTTGGTGGCGTGGCGTATAAAGCTTCCAGTCGTCAGCTTTATAGACTTTGTGGCGCGCACCGATGGCGGCGAGGTTGATCGGCACGTGAACAGCGAGCTCGAAAGCGTCGATTAGGGACGCGTATCCGACCGGGATTGCTCGTTCCGGTAGGCGACGGTCGTGAAAAAAGCTCACTTGGCCTGAAAATGGCTTCTTTTGCCCAAGAAGCATAATTTTTGATACTTTCCCCTGAAATTCTTTTTCACTCGCATTGTGTCATGAAAACCAATCCTATTCCACGAATTTCGAATCTGAATGAGGTTACTCCGTGAAAATCAATAACAGACGCCACAAGGGGAGATCAGGCTCCGTTCTACGAATGATCGGGAAATGAGTTCGGGGAGGACTCTGTAGCCGAAGCACTTCCCGGGTTCTGGCGCGAAATTTTCATTTCTGCTGCGCTGTTGTCGTTTCTGTGGGAATAATTGAGTGAGGTGACTGGCTATGGCGATTGATTTCAAAGGTTTTCATTTCCCCAAAGTATCATCCTTTATGCGGTGTTCTTCTATGTTCGTTACGCGCCGCAGATTGCAGATCAGGCTCAGAAGCGTAAACATCCAACCCTTCACTCGTAGCGTGTTGATGGTTCGACCAGAGATTGTCCCGTTGCGCGCTGCGCGCGCTAGTGTTTTCAACCCATTTTCCATTCGTGTACGACGATCTTCCAACCATTCCCGAGGAAGCAGGGGAATGGCAAGTCGGGTAGTGTTAGCATGGAAAAGCTGCCCCAGGTGCATCATGCCTTCCATTATGGCATGTCGAAGCAAAACTTTTTGCAATTCTGCTTTTAACGCATTTGGCAACGTGGTTCGTCGGCTTTGGGTTGGAGCCAGGATTCTTGACTGGTAATCATAGACTGGTCTCTTGCCGTCTCTTGTTTCTCGCGAAATTGGTCGATCACCTTTTTAGTAAGCCTTCGACATAATCGGACCCGAGTGCCTCTCTTAACGCTTCTACTCCGTTTTTGGGTAGTCTAGATAGGCCGCTGACAATACCCTCTTTCCATGCATCACCGCGCTCCCACGCTTCCTCCCAAGCATCGCTTAGCTCAATTCCGTGGCGCGTTTGCACGAGGGCTTCAAAGAGCAAAGCGGCTTGCGTTAGATCTTTGTCAGCCCTCAAACGCCCCAACGTGTCAGTGAGTCTTCGCGACGAGACAATCAGCTTGTGGACGGCATACTTCTCGGGAGCAGGAACGAGAACGTTTATGCCTTCGCGGAAAAGAAGCACTGTGCGGATAGGCTCGTAGATCAGATAATCAAGAAACCGCAGATTCTCCGCCGATGCGCCGCCTAGAGCGGGCATGGGCGACGGCTTGCCAGTGTATTCTTCTGATCCTCGATTTCCGGTCAGGAACTCCACCCGATAGCCTTTTGCGTTCACGAAGGCGACCACCTTAGCCTTATCGGCCTGGTGCGGAACCGCTCGGAATTCAGGGTCGACTGACTGGAGGATATCAAGGATTGGCGGGAGAGTATCTTGGACACCAGCCGAATTTGCGAAGTCCTGAGCGAAGTCCGCGTCGCCTGTCTGCAGCGCGGCAGAGGGCAGCCGGACACCGAGCATTCCAGCATAGGTGCTGAATGCCACCGACCCAATCAAGATAGCGCGCAGCCGGAACAACCCAGCATCGGCCAAGGCTTTCGTGACGTCACCAGCAAAGGGATCGGGACCGGGAAGGCCGGCGCGTCGCAGCGTGCTGACCATGCGTCTACGCTCTCGGATATTGTCCTTGATCTCTTTGTGGGCTCTTACCCGCTTAGCGATGGCTTCGTCGCTCGCGGGGCCGACGTAGCTTCGTTTGTCTTTACCCTCGGGGGTAGGACAATCGAAATACCAATAATCGCGATCCTTGACAGTTACGGACACAAACCATCCTTCTAAAGGAAAGTCTGCTACGAATTGTGCATCCATTGTCCGCTGCGCCAACTCCGCGAACATCGTTCTATAGCTGATGTCGATCTCTTTCATTCTTAGCCTTTTCGAATGAGTTGGTCGTACCGGCGGCGAGTTGAACTACGTCGTTATAAGTTTCTGCCAAAACCTTATAACGGATCGACCGAGAAAAAAAGCCCAGAAAACGGGCGCAAGATATGGTGCTTGCCTGTACCAGGGCCGTCACAGGCAGAAGAGGCTAGAGGGCGGGAGCGGACAATTACCATTCCAGTCGCAAATCACAAACCCGCCTGAAAACCTAGGCAAGATTTTATGCATTTGGTGCTGGCGGCGTTACATGCTGACGCCAGCTGTTCCAACTTACAGCAAAAAACCCGAATGGCCGCCTCGGACTTTTTTCTAAACGTCAGAATTGAAAGAGCATGGGTTCTTGACCGGCAATCAATCCTCGACCTGTGCTCGATTATTGCGGCGCAAATCACAATCGTGAGTGGTTGAGAAAATGAAGTAAAATTGTGCTGCCTTGACGAACCGCAATGGTTCATAAATAATCTGAATGAACCAAGGAGAACCTAATCATGACTGCTGCGTTTACGGTCCGCGTGCAGGACGACGTCGTCAAAAAACTGGATAAAATTGCCGCGCTGTCTGATAGATCACGTGCTTATCTTGCCGCACAAGCTATCGAAGATTATGTGGTGCGGGAAGAATGGCAATTGGCGGAGATTCAAGCAGGAATCGCAGAAGCCGATCGCCATGAATTCGCTACTTCGGAAGAGCTAGGCAGAGTCATAGGGAAGTATGTTGGGGCTGGTCGTCGCGAATGACTGCTCCTACTTTACGCTGGACGCGCCGCGCCGTTCGTCGGCTCGACCAGATAGGTGCCTATATAGCAAAAGACAATCCCGACGCTGCTGCTAGAATTGTGACGCGAATTGTCTCTGCAGTGGAGAATTTAGCAAGTTACCCCTCGATGGGCCGGCCGGGCCGTATAAAAGGCACCCGCGAATATGTATTCGCAGATATTCCTTATGTTATCGCATACAGATTACAGTCTGGGGTAGTAGAAATTATTACTGTTATTCATGGCGCTCAGAAATGGCCATTGGAGCTGACTAACACATAAAAAAACAGGAGTGCACTGACGCGTTCTGCAGCTCGCTATTGAGACTGCCAAAGGTGCTAGTCCGAACTAATTCTAGGTGCATATCTTGTCGCGGGCTGTTCTTGACTCTGACTCTAACTCTAAATCAGAAACATCGCACCGGATTTGCCCCACGTACTTGCTTTCGTCGCTGGCGCGCGTCAGCGACGCGTTGGCGTTTGGATGAGCGTCTTGCCCTGTCGCCAGTCGGCACAGCTGTTGATTTGCGCGATGAATTGAACCACTTTTGTGTTCCGCGGTGCTCCAGTCCATCGTGAGGAATTTGCTGCGATTTCAGGATCCTAAATGCATTCCTGTGGATCACAGTAAGACGCAAAAATGGGTCAAATCACGGCAGAACTCGATAGTTTGAGCCTTGCCAGCACCTTTTGACTACGCAATGTGGGAACGATACGACTACACGCGTGTTCTCTCTAGACTCAAAATCGAGAAGGGAAAATGGGTTATTCCTATTAAGCACAACTTCAGGCGGCATCGCGCTGTTGTCATAAAGCGAACCGCGGCTAATGCAAATCCAGCCGGATTCTCCAAAAAACATGACTCGAGAGGTTTGAAATTATGACCGTCGTCCTTGCTACCGTTTGCCAAGATGGAGTCGTGCTTGGCTCTGACTCTCAGATTACGGACAAGGGGAGAGGCATGACATACCCGGCCGAGAAGCTGCACCCTTTGGGCGAGCTAGCGGCTTGGGGCGGAAGTGGCGCGCGATCGGTGCTGGTCGACGTCGAACGGTGTTTCAATGAAAACAGTGCGGCTATTCTGGAGGCCCCGGATATCGGTCGCGCGTTGCAAGAACAGGTGCTCCCGATCCTGCGCCATCACTACGACACGTTCATCTCGGACGTTCCGGGCGAAGAAGGTGGCGGCTCCCCATCGGCCTACGTGATGGCTGCCGGGTGGCGCAAAGGTGAGCCGTGGATTGTTGAGATAACGCCTTCTGGCATGATCGGGCACTACGCTGATATCGGATTCCACGCGATCGGCAGTGGTGCGGCTATGGCACAGCAAGCCGGCTCGCTTCTGTCTCACTTCAATTTGACCGATCGGTCGATGCGCTTCGGTTGCGCGGCCGTCCTGCGTGTTTTGGAAGCGCTTGACCTTTCTTCCCCCACCGTCGGTAAGCCATTCAGTCTATGTCGTATCGACCGGGACGGTGCGCACCACCTCAGTGACAAAGAGATTGAGCAGGTGACCAAGGACGTGCGTCGATGGGAGGAAGCCGAACAAGCCGTAATCGCCAAAATGTTCGAGTGACCAGCCTTGAAGCAAATTGAACGAGCGAGATGAGGGCGCTCGATATTCGCTTGCATCCTTGAATTTCTGACAGGCCGGATCCGAACGTCGAGATATCGTCTGCATCGTAACCGGTGTTCTGACCCCACATTCTGTTTAATTTTGTGTTCTGTCATTGAGAGTTAACGAATGGACAGAACGGAGTTCTCTCGATGGATCAGAGTAAGCGCGATAGCCATCGCCATTGGCTAGCTGACTTAAAAGCCGGGATTGTTTCTGAAAGCTTGCGCCCTGGCGTGACGGTGCAGGAAGTTGCCGATCGTTAACCGCTTGAAGCTGTCGGGTTGAAGCACGGCTGTTCTTGAATCCAACTCAGCATACGAGCGTATCTGGGCGCGCTTGGCATGCTGCTCATGTAAATGTTATTGACTTGGAATCAGAAACATAAATTTGCCACTCAATTTGCTCCGCTTACAGAAATTCCAATCGGAGCCACCGAAAGGCCTTGCCGGGAAGAGACGCTCTACACCAACGCGCTCATGGTGAGAAACATCGAGCTTTATCTGAAGCTCGGCTATCGAGAAACGGGCCGCCGGCCAAATACGGCGAGGCCGGGATTTACGATCGTAGATATGGAAAAGATGTTGGACGACATGTGAAAGATGCTCCTGAATTCGTTGCAACGAAACCACCCCATAACCTCCCACGATATCGCCTTCTGTCCGGCAAAGATGACGCGACTTTCTGTCACCGTATTTCAGAGGCGCTGGATATTGGCTTCCAACTGCACGGCTCTCCTGCCGCTACTTTCAACGGGCAAGATGTCATTGTTGCGCAGGCTGTCATTTGGCCGCGCGCTGGCTAACTTTGATGGTTGTAGAGGCGTCAATGGCAATGCAAATAATCTGTGATCGGGCGATGCCTGAGCCTGCGCTATCAGCCCTTCCGGTCATGACGGAGATTCCCATGGAGCAGCAAAGTTCATACAGAGACTCATCAGAATTCCAGGCTTGATGCCTCTTATCTGTGCTGCAACCTTGTCTCGTCTGGCCGGGCGTATGTTCATCCTTACGTTAGTGCTGTTTTTACTCGCGCGGTTCTCTTCACCGGCATTGGCCGGCTGGCTGACGTTCGCGGCAATCGTTCCGGGTTTGCTGGTTAGTCCGGTCGCGGGCGTTCAACTCGACCGCTTAGGTCCGACGATCGCGGTCAGGATCGACATGATTGCCAGCGCAACATTCATTGGCGCTATCAGCATCGTTGGCTGGCTCGATTGGGCAACGCCGCCAGTTCTGCTTTTCCTGGTAATCCTGTTCTCTCTGGCCGGCCCGTTGGGCGCGGCGGGTACGCGAACGCTGTTGCCTCGCCTGGTGCCCTCCCATGCGCTCGATCGTGCGAATGCGCTCGATACAGCGATCTATGCCGTCGTCGATGTCGTCGGGCCCGCGATGGCCGGCATTATCGTCGCTTGGCTCGGGCCTGAAAGCGCGATGTCGATGATCTCCTTCTCTTACGCGGCTGCCGCCATCTGCCTGTCCTTTGTACCGCTCCTTCCCGGATTGGCGTCCAGACAGATTTCGTTCATGCAACAGTGGAAGGCATTCAGATCGTCGCCAGACAACCGACGCTGCGCGGCCTCGCCATCTCCTATTCGATGTACCAGGTCACCTGGGGCGTGCTCTATGTTGTGGTCCCAGTTTTCGTCGGTAGCCATTATGACGCCTCGGTTGGTAGCTCGGTGACAGGCTTCCTGTGGGCTGCGATGGGGATTGCTGGCGGAATTAGCGCACTTCTCGCAGGACACCTGCGAACGACCGGTCGAGAGCGTCACATTATGGCTATCGGAATGGTAATTACGGCCTTGGCGTCATGGCCCGTGGCAGCTGAGTTTGGGTTTGGCGGGCTGGCGATCGGCCTTATTCTTGCCGGCGTCATGTCCGGTCCCACCGATGTTGCTCTTCTGACGCTTCGCCAGCGTCGAACCGATCCGCAACAGCTCGGTCGCGTCATGTAGGTTCCGCCTTGGCAGGCATGGTGATCACGTTATCGCTGTCCACGACATTCATTCTGGCGGGCATCGCCTCTATCGTTGCGGCTATCGCAACGATATCGATCCCGTCCGATATAAAATCCGTTGCCTGACCATGCACTTGGTTGGCGAGAAACGGCGTTGGCGCTCAGCCCCGGAGATGCTCGAGACGGGAATACCTAACAGGTCGCGCTGAGTGCTGCGCCTTGCCAAGTTCGTCAATGCTGCTTATTATGCCCATAAGTTCCCTTTTTGTGGCATAATAAGGATATTTTAGGAAACATGAATGAAGAGTTTTATACTGTCGGTCAGGCGGCGGAGCGTTTGACGCTGCACCCGAAAACCGTGCTCCGGCTCATCCGCGAAGGACGCCTGAAGGGCACGAAGATCGGTAAATCCTATCGAATTCTACGATCCAACCTGGATACATTCGCCGGCGCGGGGCGGGCTCCGCAGCAGCCGATCACGGCGCGAGTATCCTGTGTTGTTGATGTGCCGGATGTCTCCCCCGAGCTGTCGCGTCGCCTGAGGGTAACCATTCAGGCGATGCTGCTTTCTCAGGAGCGCAGCCCCGATCGTGTTCAATTCAATTCCGTCTATGATGCGGAGTTGCGGCATTTGAAGCTGATTATGATCGGCTCCGCATCCGATACCTCCGAACTCTTGAGAAGCCTGGACTGGCAACTGGAGGCGGTCAGGTGACGACGGAGATATCGAATATGTCGAAACTCGACGCCATGCTCGTCGATCAATATCGGAACGTTCTTGGTCAATGGCCCGTTGCTGCCGATCACCTCTGGGTCGATACACGAGAGGGTTCCACCTTTGTCGTCGCGTGTGGCCCCAAGGATGCGCCTCCGCTCGTCCTCCTGCATGGAGCGCTGACCAATTCGGCGATCTGGATGTTCGATGCCGAACTCTGGTCGCAGTCTTTTCGTGTCTATGCCGTTGACGTGATCGGGGAGCCCGGACTGAGTACAGCTAAACAGCTTCCCGTGGAAGGCGGTAGGTACGCGGCGTGGCTCGACGACGTGCTTGCCGGGCTGGATCTGGAAAACGCCGCCTTTGTCGGCGTTTCTTTCGGAGGGTGGCTTGCTCTGAATTACGCCGTCCGCCGGCCGCACCGTGTGGATCGTCTCGCGTTGCTTTGTCCGGCAGGAATCGGCCGCCATAAGTCGTTCTTCCTGAAAGCCTTGCCGCTTCTGCTGCTCGGGTCCTGGGGAAAGGCCAAGGTTCGCGCTATGGTCATGGGGCCGCAGCCGCAAGCGTTGGCCGACAGGGCGCGACCTTTGATGGATCTCGTCTCCAGCATTCATTCGAAAGTCCGCCCACGGTCGATTACGATTCCGCTTGTCTCAGATGCAGATCTCAGCAGCCTGAAGATGCCGGTCCTCATCATTATTGGGGGGCGGGATGCTCTCATCAATTCCAACGAGACCAGGCGGCGGGCGGAGAGCACTATGGCGAATGCCCAGCTCCATTATCTGGAACACGCCTTTCATCACCTCCCCAATCAGCGGGAAACCGTCTTCAACTTTCTTCGAGACAAGCAAATCGGACGCATTCCATGAGCGAAGTCATTACAATCCTGGGCAATTTACGCGTACTCTCCTTTGACGTGAATGGTCCGCAAATTTCTACAGAGGCTGACATCAACGGCCTCATCGAAACCGCTTTTGGCAACAGAGCCAATCTGGTTGCATTGCCAGCAGCGCGACTGACGCAGAATTTCTTCGATCTCCGAACGGGATTTGCGGGGCTGCTCGTGCAGAAATTCGTCAATTACCAACTGCGTCTGGCAGTCCTCGGCGACATTTCAAGTGCTTGCGCGCGAAGCAAAGCGCTGAAGGACTTCGTGTATGAATCAAATCAGGGATCGTCGTGCTGGTTTCTGAGCGATCTGGAGGACTTGGGCAGGAAGTTGGTCCTAAACACCGAACGAGCGTGAACACCTTCTGTCACGCATGTGGAGTGCGCGGTGCTCGTTCCTCATAGGCGACGTGGTAATTTCCACCCGTTCGCTCTATGCGCGCGAAACCGAGCTCACCAAGATGCATCCCAGCGATCAGAAGCCGTTCCGAACTGATCATATCCAGCAATCTCGAGCGTGTCGCTGCGGCGAGATGCGTATCCTGATCGAACGCAATCGACACATCCGGCCGTGAGATCTGGATCTCTGGGAAATGAACTATGTCGCCCCAGACCAACAGGTTCTGGCCACCGGACTCAAGACGGTAGCCGGTATGTCCTACCGTATGACCAGGGAGCGGAACTGCCGTCATGCCGGGAAGCACGTCTCCGGTCTCGAACATCCGCAACCTGCCACGATAAGCGGCAAACGCCTGACGGGCGAAGATGAAGTTGCCATGGGCACGCTCGGGCGCGCGGCTCAGATTACCGTCATCCTGCCAGAACGCGACTTCCTGTTGAGACACGATGAGCTCGGCATTCGGGAATGCGGCTTCGCCTGAGGAGTCGATCAGGCCGCCGACATGGTCGGGATGGGCGTGCGTCAACAGGATGGCGTCAACAGCGGCAGGCTGGATGCCCACCTGGGCGAGGTTGTCCTTCAGCCGGCCGCCCCATTGTTTGAAACCGCCCGCGCCGGCATCGATCAGGACCGTGCGACCACCTCCGCGCACCAGATAGCAGTTGATGTGGATAGCGGTGTGGTCCAGTATCCCCGCATTCTCCTGCATTTGAGAGGCATCGTCAGCATCGATATTCGAGAGTAGGCCGAAACTGGCGTGGAGATAGCCGTCACTGATGGCTGTGAGGGTCAGGTCGCCAACCGTCTGGCTGGGAAAATCGGTCATCGTCATGGTTCGTCTCTGGCGTGAGTTCAGTTGCGTGCGTGGATGCTCGCCGCTTCATAGCCGCTGTCCAGAACGGTTCGAGGCGATACTGGATCTCGACAAAGGCCGGATGCCCCCGGCCATGCCGAACGGTGACAAAAATGACATGCACATTCTCCAAGGCCGCCCGAAGGATGCCGGTGCAGAGCGCTGTGCATCGCTCCGTGAGCGCCAAGAGCGTCTCTTCCGGCGGCATCCTGTCTTCCGAGATGTAGAGGGTGACATTCGGCACCGGCGTTCACCGCGCGCTTGCGGAGGCGACGTCATCGGCGCATAGATGTGAACATCGTACGTCAGATGTCCGATATCTCCGATCATGTCGCGACCTGCTTTCGCGAGCCAGCGATGTTCCGGGAACTTCTCCATGGCGACCGCGCACATCGCAAACGGCGTCAGGCCCAATTCGCGCAGTGGCTGAGGGCCTGTTGTGCTCAGCACAAGATATTCGGTTTCGCCGACGGCCGGGGCGCGCTTGACGCCCTCGTACAGGTTCCCGTGCCAATCGATGATGTGTTGCTGCCAACGGGCGAAGTTGCCGCCGCCCTTCTGGATATATTTTTCGCCGGTCAGAATATCGAGGCCGTCGATCGAATGGAGAGCGAGGTAGGCCACAATCTATAACGAAGCACTCAGAGTACCTCATACAGAAGCTACATCTGATGGAGGGCTGCAGATCAGTTTTGTAGCATGCGCCATTCATGGTCGAGAGCGTGGTTCATCCCATTATCGATATACTGTC
>NZ_DAMBKZ010000005.1:241511-282703 GCF_032066345.1 Brucella sp. | reverse complement strand
AATGGTGCCGATGTTTACGTGGGGCTTATTACGTTCAAACTTGCTCTTTGCCATCGCCGTTGTTCTCTTTGTTCTAGAACCGCTCGAGCGCCCGCATAGAAACCAATCAGATTTCCAGGCCGACATTTATGCCAAAACGGAACGGCGAACCGCCCGTCGATGATTCCTTACACGCCTATCCGCTCTTGAAAATCTGGAGCGGGTAACGGGAATCGAACCCGTGTATTCAGCTTGGAAGGCTGCTGCTCTACCATTGAGCTATACCCGCGCACTCTAAACTCTAATCCGACAGTGGTGGAGGAAGTTGGATTTGAACCAACGTAGGCTTAGCCAACGGATTTACAGTCCGTCCCCTTTAACCGCTCGGGCATTCCTCCTAATATCACTATCAGCAGAGTCGAGTAACTAGGCATTTTTCACAGAGTTTCCGGTTGGCGCTGGGCCCGCCGTCGTTCTGTGAGCGGGCTTATGCCGATATGCGTCGCTCCTGTCAACAGGGTAAAAGTGAAAAGAATGCAGAACATTCCACAGCTTGGACAGATCAGCTCGCCCTCAGCCCCCGAGAACCGCGCGAAACCGGGATTTGACGCCTATAAAGAGATATAAATTCTCACATTAAATAAAATCGAGCACGCTATCTTCCATGTTGTGGACAGGGTATAAGCGCCGCATGAATGATAAAAACTCACCCCGTACCCCCAAAGATTCTCATTATGCGCGCCTGCGTCGCGAACATCGTGACCATAAGGCAGCCGCAGAAGGCAAAGTGCCGCACAGGCCTCAACGAGCACCTATTCCGGCCGGTCGAGTGGCGGATGGAACCGTGCGCCTTTATGGTCTGCATACGGTTCGCGCAGCTGTAGAGAATTCCGCACGCACGATTTTGCGTATGCGTGCGACTCGCAATGGCTTTGCGCGCCTTGAAATTGGCGAAGCGGAGAGCCTCCCCTTCCCAGTCGAAATCGTCGAACCTAAAGAGATCGACAAAGAGACTGGTTCGGATGCCGTCCATCAGGGCGTCATGATCGAAGCAGAACCGCTTCGGCATAAAAAGTTGTCAGAATTGAAAGATAGCCCGCTTTTGCTGGTGCTGGATCAAGTTACCGATCCACACAATGTTGGTGCTATCATCCGCTCGGCAGTGGCTTTTGGTGCAGGAGCAATCATCACCACTAGCCGTCACAGCCCTCAAGAAAGCGGGGTTCTGGCAAAAGCTGCCTCGGGTGCGCTCGAACTGATTCCTCATATTGAGGTTCGCAACCTTGCAGAAGCGATCGAAGAACTTCATTCGCTCGGTTTCATGACCATCGGCCTTGATTCGGAAGGTCCACTTGAAATGGAAGCGACACTTGAGGGTGGTCGCGTTGCACTCGTTCTTGGCGCAGAAGGCAAAGGTCTTCGTCAAAAGACCCGTGAAACAGTGACTGCACTGGCACGTCTCGATATGCCGGGCGAAATCAAATCGCTTAACGTCTCCAATGCTGCAGCAATTTCGCTCTATGCAGCGGAACGTTATCTGCGTGCGCGCAACGGTTCTTAAAAGCGATTCAAGTTTTTATCTGGAGCGTTTCATGCGCTCCAGATGATTTGAAGAATAGGACACACGGATTTAGGCCGTGGCGATGTAAGTCCGAATATCCTCTGCTTCACGCTCCACATCCTCAATGCGCCGCTTAACTACGTCACCGATTGAGATGATTCCAGCAAGCTTGCCATTTTCTTCCACCGGCATATGACGGAACCGGTTGCGAGTCATGATTTCCATCACCTGATTCACAGTGTGATGTTCCCGACAAACCTGTACCTTTGTAGTCATAAACTCAGACACAAGCCGGTCAGCGATCTTTTCTTGCATAGACGCGATAGCACGCACCACGTCACGTTCAGAAAAAATGCCCTTTATCCGACCTGCTTCATCACAGACGACCAAAGCACCGATTTTGTGTTGAGCTAAGACAGCAACAGCATGAGAAAGCGTTTCCTCAGGGCCTATAACAACAACATCTCTGCCCTTTGTCTCGAGAATCGATCTAACAGTCATGCCAAAGTCCCTCCCAAGGTTCAGCAATCCAATCTGCAGGATCGCTGCATGATTCTAACGCAACTCCTCCAGCTGCGTTCCAATAATGGTGCGCTTTGATTAGCCGCTTTGCAAGCAGACTAAATTGGGAGACCTAAGCTCAGCGCCTAATCACAGCGTCGTAGCTTCGGGGCTTATCAAGCAGTGAAATCCCGAAAAAGCCTGCGATGAAGCCACCAATATGGGCTTCCCATGCAATTCCCGATAAATCAGCTCCGCCTGTCGAATAAAGACCCGTGAAAATATTGATCAGAAACCAGATACCCACGAAGGTCAGCACAGGCTTAAGTGTGAGCGTGAGACCAATAGGCAGCACCGGCCCTGCAAATTCCGACCTGCGCCCAAAGCCGACACGGCGGAACCCGTAACGCGCTGCAGCCCCCATCATGCCGGAGATTGCGCCGGAAGCACCAACGAGTGGCGTTACGCTTTCGGGATAGATCGCATAATGCGTGAGGCCCGCAATCACCGACGTTAGAATCCAGAAAATAATCATTCGACCAGTACCGATACGGCCCGCGAGCGGAGAACCGAAAGCCGCAAACCAGATCATATTGACCGCAATATGCGCAAAACCGCCATGCATGAAAGAGTAACTGATGAGCGTGAAAAGTGCGGACGGATCGGTAAAGCCACCAGCAAGTGAGAACCGCGCGGGAATCAAAGCAAAGTTCAGCATGAACTCATAGTTCTGCTGCTCACTGATAAAGTAATTTTGATAGATATAGACGCCAGCGCAGATCGCCATTAGCGCAAGAATGACGCTTGGTATGTTGAATATTGGTTCGCTGCCGCCCGAACGTCTCGAATCGTTGGAGTTTCCGCGCATTTCAGGCTGAGGCGTGCTCATCGATTGCCACTTTCCGTCTGCGAAAGACCTGTCGCGCTGATCGCTCTTGGCGGTCGCGCTAATCTGGATATGGATTCTTGATAAGTGACAATTCGTTAAAAATAAAGGCCGCCGGAGTATCCCGCACGGCCTTGTCGCAAATGTCTGACTTTTGCGAGACAGAATCTGGAGATCAGAAAAAAGCCAACCAAGACAATGGCTTCAACTGACAACCCATCAAACTGCTATAAAAGAACTTTTGCAACTATTACTTCTTGTTAACCTTAACAACCAACCCTAGTGGATGAAGAAAGGGTTAAGCTGGCGCCCTCGCCGTTAATACTATTTTAATGCGCTGACCAACGGGCACTGCCCGAAATCAGGATAAAACGGCAAGCAGCGCATAATGAAAAATCGCAGCACGATCGCAATCTTTAGCGAATGGCAGCGACTGGCTTTAAGTCAGGGTAACGCGCTCCATGCGCCGCAGCGCGAACTGATCCAGCCTCGCAAGCTCGGACGGCATTTGTCGGATCTGTTCATTCTTGAAGAAGATGAAACGGGGGACCTGATGTTCCGCCTCGCGGGCACACGCGTTTGTGCCCTGTTCGGTCGCGAACTTAAAGCCACTCGGTTCCTGTCACTCTGGCCTGAACGCAATCGCTCTGCCCTTAACGAACTTGCCAGAAACATTGATTCTCTCTTGGTCCCGGCTTTGAGCCAGAATGACGGCATTAGTCTCTCAGGACGTAGTCTGGCCTTTGAGATGTTGCTGGCACCGCTCGAAAGAGGCGAAGGCGGAAGAATCAATCTCCTTGGCAGCATCGTTGTTCTTAGTGACGTCGCATGGGCCGGTGCCGATCCGCTGGTCTTGGGCCATCTTAACAGTGTTGAACCGCTTGCACCCGATCTAATCATTGAGCAGGAGGTCCGTAAACCTTCCGTGATGACCGTCAATGTAGCAAACAGCACACGCCGCTGGGGTACGCCGGTTCCTGCGCACCATATGCCAGCTCTCCGGGTCATCAACGGCGGCAAAGCCTGACTGGAAACATTTAAGGTCAGCAGTATAAAGGTAAACGCGCACTAAGGTTACGGATTGGCAAACCGCTTTTTTGAGCAATTTGGGCATCAAAAGGCCATAAAGCCCTCTAAAATGGTCTTAAACACGCCATTTCTGAACAAAACATTGCTGAGTTCCGCGCAGTTTTATTCAAATTAGATTCGCATTTTCGCGTCTGAATTTCCCAGCCCTCAAAGTCTTGCACGCATTCTTGTTTCCAACAGGGAGACAAAAGAATGACGAAGCAAACAATCATCGCAGCAATCCTGCTGATACTGGGTACGGCTTTTGCGCAAGCAGCGAATCCAGCATCCAAGTCGCACTGGATGCCAACGGGTGAGCGTACATCTCAGCCGATCGGCCATTATGAATTTTGCGAGCGCCATGACACAGAGTGCAAGATCACCAGCGCTAACAGCGCACCGCTGACGCTCAATCAGAAAGTTTGGCAGGAAATCATCGCGGTTAACGCCAGCGTCAATGAACGAATCGCACCACGCACCGATATGGACGTCTGGGGCCGCGAGGAATATTGGGAATACCCAACCACGGCTGGCGATTGCGATGACTATATGTTGCTCAAGCGCCGCGAGCTTATTGCTCTCGGTATCCCGGTCAACACGCTCCTGATGACAGTCGTTCGTCAGGCAAATGGCGAAGGCCATGCGATTCTGACGGTACGCACAGATCGCGGCGACTTCATTCTCGACAATCTCGATCAGCGTGTGCGCCTTTGGAACGAAACCGACTACACCTATCTTAAGCGCCAATCGACGACCAACACTGGCACCTGGGTCTCTATCAAGGATGGCCGCGAAACCTTCGTCAGCAGCATCCGCAACTGATTCTCATTAAATATCACATTAAAAAGGGACGGGTCGTCATTCCCCGTCTCTTCTTATATCTTTCAGATTCTGCTTATGCCGGTTCCAGGCCACGCATGAAAGATTGGCCTTTCTCGACGTAATGCTTGGCTGACAATTTCAGGCTTTCGACAGCTGCAACATCAAGCTCGCGAATTACGCGCGCTGGCGAGCCGACAATTAGCGAGTTATCCGGAAACTCCTTGCCTTCTGTCACCAGCGCGCCCGCGCCGATGAGGCAATTGTTTCCGATTTTCGCACCGTTGAGTAAAATGGCCCCCATGCCGATCAAACTATTATCGCCAATTGTGCAACCGTGAAGAATCGCGCGATGGCCAATCGTGCAGCCCTCCCCAATGCTGAGCGGAAACCCAATATCCGTATGCATGATGGTGTGTTCTTGCACATTGGTGTTGGCACCAACCGAGATCATCTCAT
Organism: Brucella sp.; assembly: GCF_032066345.1. Taxonomy (NCBI): domain Bacteria; kingdom Pseudomonadati; phylum Pseudomonadota; class Alphaproteobacteria; order Hyphomicrobiales; family Brucellaceae; genus Brucella; species Brucella sp. Next base: position 277,430 of record NZ_DAMBKZ010000005.1, on the reverse strand, counting down.
TATCGCCACGCAGAACCGCTCCAAACCAAAAGCCGACATTCTCGCCAACGAGAATTTTACCAATCAGCGTTGCATCCGGTGCGATCCAGTTACTGGCCCGGTCGGCAAATTCAGGTTTGTGGCCATTATACGCATAGATCGGCATGAGCTTTCCTCCATCACAAATTCTTCGAACAACATGCGCTAATTATCATGGGAACGGAATGCGGCTTTCAGGCAATAGAGTGTTGCCGCTAGGAAGATGATACCTGCGAGCACTTTGAAACCAACAATTGTCGAGAAGAATCCCCAGTCATCCGGCCAGTAATAGGTGCTGCGAAGCCTCCCCATCTGCGATGAAACCGCCATTTTTCCGGTGGTTACGTTATTAAAAGCACTACGAAGCAAAAAGAACGACACCAGTCCCCCGAGCACTGTACTGGCCCAAAGCGAACCCGACGAAAATTTTCGCATTTCAGATTGCGGTCGATTTTCAGGATCCGGCTTAATATCGCGCGTTTTACGATTGCGGATATTAAGCCAGATAGGCAGCTGTTTATCTCTGTCGTCTTGCGCCATGATCAATCGCAGATTTCATAGCCGCTGCTTTCAGCTTCCACGGCTGCCTTGATCCAGAAGAAGACATTGCCTTCACCTTGAAGCTTGCCCTGACAAAGAGCGACGACATTTCCCTGTCCCGCAGGAGCCTTAGCGGCACAGGATGCCTTCCAGCTGGCAAAACGTTCAATGGAACCATCAACAATCTCAGGAAAACCAAAATAGATCTCGCTCATTTTCTGGGCCAGTTCGGGACAGGTACCGTCATCGTCAATCGCCTGCGCTTGCGCTTGCGCAGAGGAAGCCACAAGGCCCATACATAGGGCTGCGGCAGTACCCAAAACATGGCGCGCAAATGAATCAATCATGATTTCTCCCACCTTCCTCAATCAGCGCCAACTTTTGTAGAGAACGCTCCTCGGACCATCAAGCCAATAAAAAACGCCCTCTCTGCAAAGCAGAAAGGGCGTTCTGGTTCATCAATCAAGACGGATCTTAAAGATCGACGTCAAGAATAGCCATCGAGAAGTTGTAGGAAAGTTCGCCTTCGTCTTCGTCCTTATAGACGAGACCCAGGAACTCATCATCCAGATATACCTCAGCGGAATCGTCCTTGCGCGGACGCGCCTTCACCTGAAGGCCCGGATTGTTGAAAGTCCGCTTGAAATATGCGTCGAGTTTCTTGAGTTCTTCGGGTTTCAACCGGCTTCTCCTGATATTGAATTGAGGCCGGTTTAATGCACCCGGCATTGTTTGATGTAAAGCACTAACGCATGAGCGGCTCAGCGCATACACCGTTAGTTTGGATGACTAATCGTGGATATAGTCCGCGCTGATGAAAAGACCAGACGCGGCAGATCGTTACGATTTATGGGAACTATGCCGGGCTAAATACCCTCGCCATACATGTGCTCACCAAAGGCTGCTTCGCCTAGCGTCTGGTCCATAACGCGCGATGGCTCGGAACAACCACTTTCCCCGACAACCTTTGCCGGTACACCAGCTACCGTCGCATTATTCGGCACAGGTTTCAGCACGACAGAACCAGCCGCAATTTTTGAGCAATTGCCAACTTCGATATTGCCCAGAATTTTCGCACCCGCTCCGATAAGCACACCATGGCGAATCTTAGGGTGACGATCACCACTGGCCTTGCCCGTACCGCCCAGCGTTACGCCATGCAGAATCGAAACATTGTCTTCAATGACAGCCGTTTCGCCCACCACAAGCCCGGTCGCATGGTCAAGGAACAACCCACTGCCAAACTTTGCAGCCGGATGAATATCAGTCTGGAAGATCGAAGACGAACGGCTTTGCAGGTAATAAGCAAAATCCTTACGACCTTCTTTATAAAGCCAATGAGCCAGACGATGCGTCTGGATGGCATGAAAACCCTTCAGATAAAGAATTGGGTCCATAAAACGGCTGTAAGCCGGATCGCGGTCATACACGGCCTGTATATCGACGCGCACTATATGCGACCATTCCGGATTGGCTTCAAACATCGCATCAAAAGTCTGACGCAGGATATCCGCGCTCAGATCCGCATGACCAAGACGTTCGGCAATGCGATGCATCACTGCATCTTCGAGCGTCGATTGATTGAGGATCGTCGCATACAGAAACGTTCCAAGCACGGGATCGTTCTTGGCCGCTTCCTCCGCTTCAGCGCGAATGGAATGCCAGATCGGATCAACCTGCCCCAACGAAGGGGACAATTTTGCGTTCGAACGAACGGACATCATGCATACTCCAATTTTGCTCATTGCAGACAATTGAACACTCCCGTTGCCCATAAAGCCTGCATTGCAATGCGAGTTCGGCAGACAACATATCTCAAAATGCCGTGCCTTTACACCGCATAAATCTTATCGCTGTCGTTAGCGTATCGCGCCCGAACTCAGAGAGGGTTTTCTTCGAGAAAGGCCAGAACACCTTTCTTATAAATCTTGTCACCCACCGCCAACATATGGTCACGGTCAGGAATATCGAGCGCCCGACCATTTGGCAGCATATCTGCCAACTCTTGAGCACTCCCTGCAATATCGTCTGTCGTCCCGACCGCTACAAGGACCGGCTGCATGATGCGCGCAATTGCCTCGGCAGAAACCAGTTCCTTAGATGTAATGACACAAGCCGCGAGCGCAATTCGATCACTCTTGGTCTGGTCAGCAAATTTGCGGAACATCATCCCGCGCGGATGCGTGATGGTCGATGGATCTTCTGCAAGAAGTGCTTCACCAATTGGCTCCCAGTCGCCCGCGCCCGTCACCATGCCGATGCCAAGACCGCCAAACACGGCGCTATGGACGCGTTCGGGATGCTCGATTGCCAGAAACGCAGTGATGCGCGCGCCCATGGAATATCCCATGACGTGCGCTTTTTCGATGCCAAGATGATCAAGCAGAGCCGCGGCATCACCCGCCATGGCGCTCGGTGTGTAATCCGCTGCCTCATGGCTCTTTGCAGAAAATCCGTGGCCACGATCATCGATGGCGATCACGCGATAACCTGCTTCAGTCAAAGTGCGAAACCAACCCGGCGACACCCAATTGACGAGGCTCGACGAGGCAAAGCCGTGAATGAGCAGGATCGGGTCGCCCTCTCCGTCCTGACGATACGCAAGACGCAGACCATCATGTTCGAAATATTCGATATCGAGCGCGCTCAATTTGTATTCCTTTTGAATTTCAGAATGCGGGATTTTTGACAGGCTTAACTGCGACACTCGCCACAAATGGCCTTGTGGATCGCACTGTCACCACGCTTGATACCGGTTCGTTTAACAGTCCCGGCCAGAAGTTCAACCACATAAGCCGCGGGTCCTTGCGAAGAAATGATGGCCTCGGAGAACGGTTCTGCATTTTCATGGATCGCCGACACATGGCCGGTATCGTCAAGAAAAACCATATCCAGCGGCGAAGGCGTGTTCTGCATCCACATCATCACGCTCCGCATTTCGCCAAAAACAAAGAGCATCGCGCGGTCTTTCGGAAAATCGGTTCGCCACATCAGACCACGCATACGCGCTTCATCTGTAGCAGCAATCTCCAACCCGAATGAAACCTTGCCCTTTGAGGTAACGAAGGTCAGCGGTTCTTTATCCAAAGGCAATAGCATTGGCTTGGTTTCCTGCGCATGGGCAGAAACAGCAAAAAATAGAAAAGCGAATGCGAAAAGAATCCGGCCCATACCCTGCTCTCGTGCTGCGCGTTCGTGCCAATTGCGCAGTCACGGGCGCTCACGAATGGTGCGATTGAGCCGCGAAGATAACAACGAGGTTGTAGTACGGCAAGACTAAGTCGCCAGCATCACCCGGTTGTTACAGAATATGAAATGGGAGTTCGATCATCTCCAGCAAAAGTGCGAAACGTTTTTGCGTTGGATGATGCATTAAGCGAAGAGATAGAGTGATTCTATGAGCTTTGGTGGGCTGCTCAATGAGAAACCGGAATCGCCGTGCCAATATCTGGATGGATTTCCGCAGCCATGAGGCCCTTGTCTCCATTGCCGAAACGGATCAGAACGACTTGACCGGGGCGCAGTTCCATCATGCCAAAGCGACGAAGCGTTTCCATATGAATGAAAATATCTTCTGTGCCCTCACCGCGCGTCAGAAAGCCGAAGCCCTTGGTGCGGTTGAACCACTTCACAATCACGCGCTCCAGCCCGCTTGATGGCGTAACCGTTACATGCGTGCGCTGTGGCGCCATCTGAGCCGGATGAACTGCTGTAGACGCATCCATAGAAAGAACGCGGAAGCACTGCATACCACGATCGCCATTGCGCACTTCACAAACGATACGCGCGCCTTCGAGCGCTGTTTGAAAGCCATCGCGGCGAAGCGATGTGACATGAAGGAGAATATCGGAAAGCCCAGGCTGGTCGGGAACGATGAAACCGTACCCCTTTGCAACGTCGAACCACTTGATGTGGCCGGACACTTCAATAAGTTCGCCTAGCTCTTCTGAGGAGGCCTGACTGCGAAACTGGTCATTCGACACAGATTTGTCCGCCATGCGCTCGTCCCTCCTCTTTTGTTCCGTTGCGATTCTGTCCTGATTCTTGCCCAAAGAATAACACTTCCTTAACCGGAGGCGGCAAGCCTAAACTTTTGCTGTCATGAAGATGATCACAGGCTTTGTGCTCTCAGCGTTAATTTGCCAATTTCTAAAATTGAAAATTGCCGTATCAAGCACCTCGTCGAAAACATATGGCAGCATGGCAATTCGACAACTTGTTTACTTGCGTTTTCACGTAAGCCGCCTATCCACGAAATTGCTCTTTCAAGCCGTGCAATGGAAACCGGGCGGAAGGATACGAAAAGCTGAACCATTCTCTGGGGAAAGCGTTAAATCCTACAACCGGCAAACATGCGAACCAGGAGAAGACTATGCGTTATCTGCACACGATGGTTAGAATTCGCGACATTGATGAATCGCTCGATTTTTACGTGAACAAGTTTGGCCTTGAAGAAATTCGCCGGACTGAAAATGAGAAAGGTCGCTTTACGCTCATCTTCCTTGCCGCGCCATCAGACAAGGATAAGGCCAAGGCAGAACGCGCTCCAGAGTTGGAACTTACCTACAACTGGGACCAGGAAACCTATACCGGTGGCCGCAACTTCGGCCATCTCGCTTATGCGGTCGATAATATCTATGAGACTTGCCAGAAGCTGAAAGACGCTGGCGTCACAATCAACCGTCCACCACGCGACGGCCACATGGCTTTCATCAAGTCACCCGACGGCATTTCCATCGAACTGATCCAGAAGGGCGAACGCCTCGCTCCGCAGGAACCGTGGGCTTCAGCCGAAAACATCGGCAGCTGGTAATCAAGAAAAAGGCCCGGTATCTCGACCGGGCCTTTTCATTAAAACTGTTAGGCTTATTCGGTGCCTTGAATGGCTGCGAGCAACCAGTCGCCACCATCAACGCGGGTGAACGTCCAGACTTCGACGCTTTCAACCGGCTCATCAGGGTTACCTTCGACGACAGCGCCTGTATTGCGGTCAAGCATAACATCGATAGCCGAGTAGCGGATGGCGACAGTCGCATAGTCGACATTGCCTTCACGCCATGCTTCGGAAACATCGCCCTGAAGCAGCTTCACGTCCTTGACTTCATTACGCATACAGCTGGAAGCGATCTCACCCAGTTCTTCAGCCAGGTAAGACATGGCTTCCGGTGTTGCGAGCTTGCGGAGTGCTGCATAATCCTCACGGCCATAAGCGGTCTGGATTTCTGACAACATCTGCTCGAAGCGATCCAGTTCTTCCTGGCCAACATCCATTGGCTCTTCTTCAACAGCAGCTGCAACCGGGGTTTCTTCCTGCTTAGCGCCAAAGGGATTTACCGAAGGCGTGCGGCTTGCAGTATTTGACGGTGGTGCAGCAGTCTTTGCAGAACCAAAAACCTGTGCAGCATTAAAAGGCTGGCCACCGGCGTTGCCTGCACCCGCTGCTGCCGTCTGACGACGATTTGCAATCATGCGCATAACGAACATCGCGATCAGCGCAATGACAGCGACCTGCAACAGAAGGCCTAACATGCCGGCCATACCGCCAAGGCCATTACCCAGCAACATGCCGATCAGACCACCAACAAGGAGACCACCGAGCATCGAACGGCCGAAATTGCCAAACATGCCACCAGAACGAGCCGCAGCTGCATTCTGTGTGCCTGCCGCTGCACCCGGACGATTGGTCTGTGTTGCACCTGTATTTGGCGTCATCGAACGTTCCATAGGCGCTGCATTGTTTGGTGCAGTGCGTGTCGGTGCAGGCGCCTGATATGTACGTGCACCACGGCTACCAAAACCGCCCCCGCCAGCACGGCGAGCCTCGGCGAAATCAACAGCGGCAAAAGAGGCTATAAGCCCAAGGACCATTGCAGCGGTCAGTTTGGTCAGGCGGTTTCCGGAACCCGGCATAAGTATCTCCCAATAGAGTAATCACAGAATATTTTAGTCCGTGATTATATGGGAATTCGCTCCCCGTTTTCACAAGAGCGTGAAGACAAAAAAGTTGAGAAAATTCAAATAGGCACAGCTGCATCCAGAATCTGTATCTGAGGAGTGACTGAACCGTTCCAGTGATTGAGCGACAAATTGCCGACAATATGGACACTCTGACCGATATTATTAAACAAAAACCGCCCCAGATCGCCTTCAGCAACGCGGAAGGCGATCGCGTTGACGCGTTTGCCATCTGCGCCACGCAGAGCAACACGCACATGATCCCGTCCAACTAAACGCGCATCCGCCAATATATGATGCGGAAGTGCAAGCACCGGCTGTGGATGAGCTGAGCCGAAAGGACCAGCTTTCTGCAAAGATTCATAAAGCGAAACAGTCGCGCCCGAAGCAGCAACCGCTCCGTCAATCGAAAGACTCTGATTTTCACGAAGCCTTGCGACCGTATCAGCCGATTCTTCCTCAAGATATGCACGAAGCGCACCAAGCTTGCCGCGCTCAATGGTAATACCAGCTGCCATGGCGTGACCACCGCCCTTTACCAGCAACCCGCGCTCCATCGCACCGCGAACCAGTTTGCCAAGATCAAGTCCGGAAATAGAACGCCCCGACCCCGAGCCAATGCCATTCGCATTAAATGAAATGGCAAAGGCAGGCCGACGCGCCTTTTCTTTGAGCCGCGATGCCAGCAATCCGACGATACCCGGATGCCAGCGATCACTTGCCGTCACAATCACCGATGCACCTGCACCGCCTGAAAGCTCAAGTGAAGCTTCCGCTTCGGCCTCAATCAGCATTTCGGCTTCCATAGCCTGTCGCTCCAGATTGAGTCGGTCGAGTTCTGCGGCAATTGGATCAGCAGCGGTTGAATCGTCCAGTGTAAGCAACCGAGCGCCCAGCCCTGCATCACCAATACGTCCCCCGGCATTGATACGTGGGCCGATCAGATAGCCAAGATGGAAAACATTGAGCGGCTCGCCAATGCGCGAAACCCGGCCAAGTGCTGCCAGTCCCGCATTGCTCTGGCTACGCGCAACCAGCAGTCCCTTCACGACAAAGGCGCGATTGACACCTTTCAGCGGAACCACGTCACAAACTGTCGCAAGTGCCACCAAATCGAGCAGCGAAAGAAGGTCCGGCCCGGCCCCCTTCCCGCGTTCGCGCAAAACTTTTGTCACCTGAACAAGCGTCAGAAAAACAACGCCCGCGGCGCACAGATGCTCCTGCTGTGAAATATCGTCTTCGCGGTTCGGGTTGACGATGGCCACCGCATCATCCGGTAGATCACCGCCCACCTGATGGTGGTCGATAACCACTACATCGGCACCAGCTTCTTTTGCAGCCGTAATCGACGGCGCGCTGTTGGTGCCACAATCAACCGTCACGATTAACGAGGCGCCCTTTGCTACCAGTTCACGCATGGCATCGGGGTTCGGGCCGTAGCCTTCAAAGATACGATCCGGAATATAGATTGAATGCGCGATACCATAATGTTTCAGAAACCGCGCCATAAGGGCGGATGAACATGCGCCATCAACGTCATAGTCGCCGAAAATAGCAACCGTCTCGCGCCGCATGATAGCGTCGGCGATGCGGTTTGCGGCTTTATCCATATCGGTCAGCATCGCTGGATCTGGCATCAGGTTGCGCAGGCTCGGATCAATAAACTCTGGCGCGCCTTCAACAGAAACCCCGCGCCCTGCAAGCACGCGCGATACCAGATCGGAAATACCATGATGCTGCGCGATTGCGAGCGCCGTATTGGCCTCACGAGGCCCGAGCCGGTCCATCCACTTCTGGCCAGTGACGGATTTCCGGATACCAAGAAAAAAGCGTTCTGTTGTCATGGTTTCTTAAAGACACAAAAGGCGACATTTTTGCAATGCCGCCTTTTAAACAACCCTATGATAGCTCTGTTAGAATTTAGACAAGTCCTGATGTCTTGCCTTAATTTCACGAACTGTCTGCGAACTTGAGCGCATGACGATTGTGTGGGTCTGGATATAATCACGGGCGAACTTGACGCCAGAAAGCATATTACCATCCGTCACACCGGTTGCAGCAAAAAGCACGTCGCCCTTCGCCATCTCTTCGAGCGTATAGACCTTTTTCGGGTCGGAAATGCCCATCTTGGCCGCGCGTGCGATTTTCTCATCAGAATTAAGCTGAAGTCGGCCCTGCATCTGGCCGCCAATGCAACGCAATGCAGCAGCTGCCAGCACACCCTCCGGCGCACCACCTATACCGATATAAATATCGATGCCGGTTTCATCCGGATTGGTCGTGTGCATAACACCCGCAACGTCACCATCGCCGATCAAACGAATGGACGCACCAGTCGCACGCACTTCTTCGATCAGACGCGCGTGGCGTGGACGATCCATAATGCAGGCCGTAATTTCATGTGGCTTTACGCCCTTGGCCTTTGCAATGGCCATGATGTTGTCGGTAGGTATTGCATCGAGATCGACAACGCCCTTCGGATAACCTGGACCAACAGCAATCTTTTCCATGTAAACATCTGGCGCATAGAGCAGATTCCCCTTCTCAGCGATGGCGATAACAGCCAGCGAGTTCGGCAGATTCTTGGCGCAAATCGTCGTACCTTCCAGGGGGTCGAGCGCAATATCGACATCAGGCCCCTGCTTGGTGCCAACTTCTTCACCGATATAGAGCATCGGCGCTTCATCGCGTTCGCCTTCACCAATTACGACGGTACCAGCAATCGGCAGACGATTAAGCTCCTGACGCATGGCGTCAACTGCGGCCTGATCGGCAGCCATTTCATCGCCACGTCCACGAAGGCGTGCTGCAGCCACTGCCGCGCGTTCTGCCACACGAACGAGTTCGAGTGTGAGAATGCGATCCAGTCCCTGGGCTGATCCATGCGGTTGCTGCTCTGCGGTCTTGGCCATGTGAACAAAGTCCTGAATTCGAATGAGGTTGCTGCGTCGACAGAACGACAGTGTCGTCACTTATAGCGACAATATGCAAATCTTTTGTCAAAGTCCCCTGCCGCCTGCAAGAGAATGAAGGGTAAAAAGATTTTGCACTCAAGCGCTTAATCGATTTAAGGTCACACACTTGGTTTCATGTCTTGGTCGGGCGTGAACGAACACACCCAACCATTGAGACCAGAAAGCTGAAAGCAACCAGAAGAAGCTTCTGCAGATCAACCTAAAGCTGCTTCGAAGAAAAACTCTGGGCTATCAACTTCGACCAGCTTTTTTCTATCGATTACCCAGAAACGATTTCCAACGTTACGCACGAAACTGCGATCATGTGATACGATGAGGCTTGCTGTTTCATCGCTCAACAGTTCTGCTTCCAGCGCTTCTTGCCCATCGATATCCAGATGATTGGTCGGCTCATCGAGAATGTAGAAGTTCGGCTTGGTCAGACGCAGAACCAGCATGGCAAGCCGCGCCTTTTGTCCGCCCGAAAGCCGCGACAAAGGTTTGGCCTGCATCTCAAGCGTCATACCGGCGCCGGCAAGCAAGGATCGTGCTCGCTGGTCGCCGACATCAAAACGCTTCATTATCGTCTCAAATGGCGTCCAGTTACCATTCAGCTCGGATAAAGCCTGATCACTATAGCCCAACACGAGTGACGGCGTCGCTTTGATGCCCGCAAGCGATTGTTCCGGCTGAAGGATTGCTTCACGAACCAGTGTGAGCAATCGCGTCTTACCCGTACCGTTAGCGCCGAGCAGCACGATTCTGTCACCGGGATTGACCCACAACTGCCCGGCTTTGTAGAGGGCTCGACCGTCAGGCGTCGCAATCTCAGCCTGATCGATAACGATTAGTGCCTTGGCATGGCTACCCCGACCATCAAGCCTTATTTTGCCCGCAGAGCGTTCGACATGTCCTGCTTTCGCGCTTTCCTCGATTTTCTCGGCTCGCGCACGCAACTGCTTGGTTTTCACCACCAGCAAATCACTTCCCGAATTAATGCCTATATTGTTGAGCTTCGCGGCCTGTCTGCGCAATTGCTGGACAGTCTTCATGTCCTTTTCAAACTGGCGGGCGTCAGCCGCATCTATCTCGTCAAGCGCCACACGCGCTTGGCTGTACGGCAACGCAAAGACGAACGACTTATCCGCACGCAGGAAAAGCGTGCGTTTCGTGACCACATCAAGAAAGGCGCGGTCATGACTGCAAACAATGACGGCTACTGAACGCGGGAGCGCATCAAGCCAGTTTTCCAGCAAATGCACTTTCTCAAGGTCGAGATGGTTTGTCGGCTCGTCCAGCAAAAGCACGTCAGGCTCGGACACCCATGTGCGTGCCAGAAGCGCAAGCCGCTGCCAGCCACCACTCAACTGCCGAATGGCAAGTTCACGCAATTCAGCCGGAACATTAAGATCATCAAGCACGATATCAGCACGCCAGCTTTCATAAGCGCGTGCTTCTTCATCCAGTCCGCTGAGCACGACGTCATAGAAAGACAGATCCATCAGATCGTCTGAGACATACTGGCTGACATAGCCGATTTTGAGCCCACGCGAGCGCGTGATCGTACCGCTGGTGGGCTCCCCCTCTCCGACGATCAATCGTAAAAGACTGGTCTTTCCACGACCATTGGCGGCAACGATACCAAGCCTCTCGCCATCGCCTACGACGAAATCGAGGTTTGCAAACAAGGTCTGATGGAGGCTAAGCGAAAGATTCTGAACAGATATAAGAGACATGACGATAGGCCCAATTTGGCCAAGCACTGACGAGCAGTTCTCAAACAGCTTCAATCAACATGCTTGCAAATTTGCGGCTACAGCAATTGAAGCTGAGCCTTCAGAAAAGGCAGAAAAAGACCTTTGTTTCAGTCTTAATCGGCCCTGCACAATTTAATGTTGCAGGGCAAAATCAGGGCCATACTGACGATGACGGTCGTGACGCGTCACATCCATATTACAGCCCTCCTTTTCCATATTGTCTCTAAACCGGACTATTCCGATGGGTGCTTCTTAGCAAAGTCGTTGCCGCCCTTCAAGAGTGGCAACACTATTGGATATAATCAGCCTGCGCGTTCGATACGGATCATCTGTGGCTTGTTGACCAGATGATCATCCTTGAGAATTGCTTCAAGAGCTTTCTTCACAGCGGATTCAGTCGTTTCGTGCGTAACGAGGATAACAGTCTTGATGCCATCACTTACATCGCTGTCCATCAAAGGACGTTGAACGATTGACTCAAGCGAAATGTCGTTCTCAGCCATACGCTTGGCAATTCCAGCAAATGCACCGATACGATCATAAACCGTCAGGCGAATGAAATAGCCGCCCGCATGCTTGCGCATCTTCGCACGCTTATATGGCTGCAAGGCTTTCGCAGGTGTTCCGAAAACGGGGCCATGCTGAAAGCCGGGACGACTTTTGGCAATATCTGCCAGATCGCCGATCACGGCCGAAGCCGTGGCATTACCACCGGCACCCGGACCAGAAAGCAGAAGCTCACCCAGGAGGTCAGTTTCAATTGCAACTGCATTGGTCACGCCATGGACCTGTGCAATTACCGACGAGGTTGGAACCATCGTTGGATGCACGCGCTGTTCGATACCGGTATCGGTCTTCTGCGCAACGCCGAGCAACTTGATGCGATAGCCAAGCTCGTCAGCAGCACGAATATCGGCCAGTGAAATATTGCTTATGCCTTCAAGATAAATGTCGTCGGCTGCAATCTGGGTGCCAAATGCAAGGCTTGTGAGCAGCGCAAGTTTATGCGCCGTATCGTTGCCTTCAATGTCAAAGGTCGGATCAGCTTCGGCATAACCGAGACGCTGCGCATCCGCGAGGCAATCTTCAAACGAAATACCCTCTTCCCACATCCGGGTGAGGATGTAGTTACAGGTGCCGTTCATGATGCCATACACGCGTGAAACCGTGTTGCCGGTCAGTGATTCACGCATCGCCTTGATGACGGGAATGCCGCCAGCAACGGCTGCTTCAAAATTGAGAAGAACGCCCTTATCTTCGGCAATCTTGGCAAGCGCCACGCCGTGCTTTGCGAGAAGTGCCTTATTGGCGGTCACGACATGATGACCTGCACGCAATGCAGCTTCAACAGCCGATCTGGCCGCGCCTTCATCACCACCGATCAGCTCAACGAAAACATCAATATTAGCGCTTTTGGCAAGCTCGATCGGATCGTCAAACCATTCAATGCCACCAAGATCGACACCGCGATCACGAGTTCGATCGCGTGCGCTCACCGCAGTAACTGTAACTTGCTTGCCGCACTGACGAGTGAGCATTTCGGCCTTGTCACGTAGAATACGCAACACCGAAGCACCAACGGTGCCCAGTCCGGCAACGCCGATCCGCAATGCATCACTCATTGTTCTGTCTTTCCGATTCGTTGAATTTCTATGTGGTGGGAAACAAGGGCCGACCAGAAGACGGCCCCTGCTTTGTCCGGTTAAAATCGCTTAACGGCGACCTTCAAGCGGAATGATGTTCTGCACATTCTCGTCCTTGGCGGACAGGAAGCGCTTGATGTTACGAGCAGCCTGACGGATGCGGTGTTCGTTCTCGACCAATGCGATACGAACATACTCATCACCGTGTTCGCCAAAGCCTACGCCCGGCGCAACAGCCACGTCGGCCATTTCAACCAGAAGCTTGGAGAATTCGAGCGAGCCCAGCGCACGGAAACGCTCTGGAATCGGAACCCATGCGAACATGGTTGCCGCTGGTGGCGGCACATCCCAGCCTGCACGGCCAAAGCTGTCGACCAGCACATCGCGACGCTGCTTATAGACATTCCGAACATAAGCAATGTCAGTACCGTCGCCGTTAAGTGCTGCGGTTGCTGCAACCTGAATAGGCGTGAATGCACCATAATCCAGATAGGATTTAACGCGCGTCAGTGCCGCAATCAGGCGTTCATTGCCAACCGCAAAGCCCATGCGCCAGCCCGGCATCGAAAACGTCTTCGACATCGAAGTGAACTCGACAGCAACATCCATCGCACCCGGCACTTCAAGAACCGATGGTGGCGGGTTGTTGTCGTCAAAATAGATTTCCGAATAAGCCAGATCCGACAGAATGATCAGATCGTTCTTGCGTGCGAAATCGACCACATCCTTGTAAAAATCAAGGGTAGCAATATAAGCGGTCGGGTTCGACGGGAAGTTAAGAATAAGCGCGAGTGGCTTTGGAATAGAATGCTTGACCGCACGATCCAGCGCACGAATGAAATCCTCATCCGGCTTTGCAGGAATCGAACGGATCACACCGCCCGACATGATGAAGCCGAACGAATGAATCGGATAGGTTGGATCCGGGCAAAGCACGACATCGCCGGGTGCCGTGATCGCCTGCGCCATATTGGCGAAGCCTTCCTTGGAACCAAGCGTCGCGACGACCTGTGTATCCGGGTTGAGCTTCACACCAAAACGACGCGCATAATATTGTGCCTGCGCACGGCGAAGACCGGGGATGCCCTTCGACGACGAATATCGATGCGCGCGCGGGTCCTGAACAGCTTCGCAAAGCTTGTCGACGATGTTCTTTGGCGTCGGCAGATCAGGATTACCCATTCCGAGATCAATGATGTCGGCTCCGGCCGCTCGCGCCGATGCCTTCAGGCGATTTACCTGCTCAAAGACATAAGGTGGCAAGCGACGGACTTTATGAAATTCTTCCGACATGATCCTGTTCCAGAAGGGAGTTGAATGAAACGGCGCGTATGCGCCGGGTTAGGAGCTATACACCTGTTATCGAATCGGGTCGAGACTTGTTACAGTTCTGCGACGAAGCTTTTATAGAAAGAAAAGCCCGTTATTCCCCGGCTTCGATCTGCTTGAGGGTGGCGTCTGTTTCTTCCTGCGCCTGTTTGCGCAAAGCAGCAGCCTGAGCTGGCGTGAGAGCCGCATTGGAAGAACGTGTGGCCGCGAGACGCGTGCGGTCAGAATCAAGGCCGGACATCATCTGCGCCTTCTCTTCAGGCGTAATCTGTGTAGTCGCAGCTTTTGGCATTCGGCCAAAGGTCGGATAGGTATCGGTGCGCTTGGCACCTTCCTGAGGCGTACCCTGAAACTCAGGCCCACCGGCACAACCCGCGAGAAGCACCACGGCTGTTGCTGCCAGCATGAGATTGGCAAACTTCCGTGTGCTTTTGGTCATATGTCCGGTTCCGATCCTGGTGCTCTGAAGACGCTAGTACATTACTTAGCGCGTCACAGATAGTATAGTGCGGAATGGATAGCACTAACTCGATGCATCATGTCAACAAGTGAGTTGCGATTGGCTTCATTCCGCGGCGACGGATGTATGAATGATAAATAAGTATAACCAAAAATTACAAGCAGTAATATTGTGTTATATCTCTGTAATTGAACGACCTAATAAGCGCTTATGAAACACATAGCACTTTCAATAGTTGCGTTTGGCAGTTAAAAATCCTAAAAATTAGTTACTACTTATCACTGAGTGATTTGTATATTCACGCTTAAATGCGCCTACATATGTGGTGTAATCGCTATAAAGTGCTGAAAATCTTGGTTTATCTACCCCGGTACAAATGACCGGTTTCCGTGAGTAAAATCGCCTTCTTTAAAATTGGCGAGACTCACATGGGGGATTTGATCTCCCGAAACCAGGCGGGCACGGGCTTCCGGTTCGTCAGACTGATAAATCCCGATAAGCTGATCAAACAGCCGGGACGTCGAGCTGGAGCAGACATTGAAATTTGCAGAACCTTCACACCGGAAGACCGGCAGATTGCTGACAAGCAGCGTAGCTTTGCTCGCACTTGTACTCGCATCCTGCACATCGACTGGCAACGGCACTTCGCCTTTACAAATGACGAACAACGCCGATGGTTCCATGATTGCTGACACTCTTCAAAGTGCTGCCGATCAGACAGTTGCCGCCGAAGCAGCGGCAGACGCAGGTAAGGCTGAAACGAAAAAGGCTGATGCAACGACTGAAACGGCGAAAGCCGCTGTCGCCGAAGCAAGGTCAACTGATACAGAACAAAAGCCAGCAACAGCAGCCGCAAACGACGCGCAACCGACCCAAGACGGCTCTATTCAGGTTGCAGCTATCGCACCACAGACGAAATCCACTTCCCTGTTTGGCATGTTTGGCAAAAAGCCAGCTGAGCCGCCTGTAAATTCAACAACGGCGCCCGAAACAACTGAGACTGCAAAACCTGAAGAGACAAAAGAGCAGGCTGCCGCACAGGTAGCTAAGCCTACTGCGGAAGAAGCCAAACAAGCCGAAGCGCCAAAACCTGCCGAATCAGAGAAACCTACTCAAGTGACATCGCTTTTTGGCTCTGCAAAAAATGCCAATGCATATGCAGCGCCCCAGCGCCCCGCCTCAACAGCAAGCCAAGGCAGCATCGCTCGTCTCTTCACCGATGAATCAGCAAACAGCTCTGGTACGTCGCAGAACAAGAAGCTCGCAGTTATAAGGCCAGCCGGAAAATCGAAGCACGAATATAATTACACCCTCCCTGGCGTGCGTCCGAACGGCGGCTTCGAGATCAAGCACCGCAAGAGCATCTATGACGACAGCGATATCGATGCGAACGAATATGACGATTACGCATCCGTTCAGTTAGCATCGGCACCGGGGCTTGCGCGGCTCGCACCAAATGGCCTGAAGGTTCAGCGCGAAACAGTCGATGTTGCCTGCCTTAAGCCTCAGCTTGTCACTATGCTGAAGACCATGGAACGGCACTTCCGCAAACCTGTCATGGTCACTTCCGGCTATCGTAGCCCTTCCTACAACCGCAAGGTCAATGGTGCCCGCAAATCACTTCATATGATTTGTGCAGCAGCCGACATTCAGATCGATGGTGTTTCAAAGCATGAGATCGCCCGCTATGCGCGCAACATGACAGGCCGCGGCGGTGTCGGCACCTATTGCCATACAACCTCAGTCCACGTCGATGTAGGTCCAGAACGCGACTGGAACTGGAGCTGTAAAAAGTAATCACAGCAAATCAAGCCGGACCAAAAGTCCGGCTTTTTTGTTATTTTTCATATAGTTGCCAGATTCCCCACTCCGCTTTTCCAGAAGAAAACGACAATCAGACGAGTTTTTTTTAGAAAAGTTATATTAAGGGCTTGCGAGTCAGGATCTTCCTGAATATAAGCCCACTCACACCAGCAACAGGCGCCCATCGTCTAGCGGTTAGGACAGCGCCCTTTCACGGCGCAGACAGGGGTTCGATTCCCCTTGGGCGTACCACTTGCTGGTTTTTTCTTTTCCAGAACACTATAATCCGCAGCTTGTACGTTGAAGGCCACAAGGGCCGCCAACGCTTTTCGTTGTTCATGTTCTTTTTGCACAAGCCGCCCTATCTCTTTGTTTTCAAAGAATCATACAGAAAGCTCGCCCTCGAAAATTTTCTTTGATTTTTTCTAAAAAAGGACTTGCGCGTCTGAAATTTCCTGCCTATAAGCCGACCCACACCAGCAACAGGCGCCCATCGTCTAGCGGTTAGGACAGCGCCCTTTCACGGCGCAGACAGGGGTTCGATTCCCCTTGGGCGTACCACTTGCTGGTTTTGTTTTTCTCCCGAAAAGTTGATATCTTGGTAAGTGACATAGCTTCGACAGCAATGTTACGCACTGTCCGTAAAACTTGAAAATGGACAGCAAGATTATGGCTAAAACCAAAGCAATCGTACCGACCGCCCATGCCAGTCGCTATTTACAGCAGCTGTGCAAACATTGGGCTCATAAATTCACTGTTGAATTCACACCCGAGCATGGTCGAATCGATCTTGGCGAGAATCGCTTGGTTCTGATGGACGCTAATCCGGAAAATCTCGTCGCAACGGTCGAGGCACCTGAAGAAAGCCTCTCTCAAATGGAAGACGTCGTCGCAAGCCACATCGTGCGCTTTGCGTTCCGCGAAGAACTGGTCTTCAACTGGGTGAAGGAATAGGCGCTTTGGCGCCCGTTCAACCCTCCGATAAATTGCCCGCAAATTGCCCCGAATAGCCATCTTCACATCACATTGCGGGCTAAATCTCACGCAAAATTCTCACCAACACAGAGATGATTTGGTGGTGGTGAAGATGACCAGTGAAACAAGAACAACACTGACACTGCTCAGTGCAGGCCTTATTGCAGCAATGCTTGTGCTCGGCGCAGATATGAGCTGGGCGGACGTCGCCAAGGTACTGTTCTGATACTCCTTCGCACATACTTGCAACAAAGCAATCATGAGCCTACACCGGCTCATGCTTTTCCAAACCTGCCTTGTCACCGGTCGCTTAGAGCGGCGCTATAAAAGGTTTCTCGCCGACGTCACGCTCGACGATGGGCGCTTCATCACCGCATCGGTTCCCAACACTGGTTCCATGCTCGGATTGACTGCTCCCGGCTCCCGCGTCTGGTTGAGCGTCTCAGACGCCCCTCACCGCAAATATCCACATACGTTGCAGATCGTTGAAGCAGACAACACACTGGTCGGCGTCAATACCGGACTCCCAAACAAGATTGCGGAAGAAGCCATTCTTTGCGGCATGATTCCCGATCTTAAAAACTACGGGCTTCTCAAACGCGAACAGAAATATGGCAAAAACTCGCGGATCGACATTCTACTTGATGAAGGTGAGCAACCCCGCGCCTATGTCGAAGTGAAAAATGTCCACTTCATCCGCACACCTTCCCTTGCCGAATTTCCCGATACTGTCACCGCGCGCGGTGCAAAACATCTTGATGAACTTGTTGATGTCGTATCCGCTGGATATCGGGGCGTGATGGTGTTTATTATCCAGCGAAGCGATTGCAACAGATTCAGCATCTCAGGCGATCTTGATCCGGCTTATGCCCGCGCATTTGAACGCGCACGGGCGGCCGGGGTTGAGGCTTGGGCCATTCGATGCCAAATAACAGAAAATGGCATCACCGCTGAAACTCTGGTGCCCATTGAATACTGAGCGCATCCCGAGTTGTTTAAAACAGTTTCCGGGCAGCGCATGAGTAAGAATAAATGATTAGAGCGCCGGTCTGATGAAAACGGATTTTAAAGCGCTTGAGAAAGACGGATCGAAATGGTGACTTATATCGAAGCGACGAGCGCGCCGATGAAATATACTGGGCAGATCAGGC
Source organism: Brucella sp. (assembly GCF_032066345.1). Lineage (NCBI taxonomy): Bacteria > Pseudomonadati > Pseudomonadota > Alphaproteobacteria > Hyphomicrobiales > Brucellaceae > Brucella > Brucella sp. The sequence goes on along the minus strand of NZ_DAMBKZ010000005.1, from coordinate 258,845 downwards.
TCTATGGCCCGGATGCCTTTGAAGGTATGCGCAAGGTCTGTAACCTTACCGCTCGTTGCCTTGATGCATTGAATGACATTGTAAAGCCGGGCGTCACGACCAATGAAATCGACCGCTTCGTGTTCGAGTTCGGCATGGATAATGGCGCCTTCCCGGCGACACTTAATTATCGCGGCTATACAAAATCGACCTGTACCTCAATCAATCACGTCGTTTGCCACGGCATTCCGGACGATAAGCCTCTCCGTGAAGGCGACATCGTCAACATCGACGTAACCTATCTGCTCGATGGCTGGCACGGCGATTCCAGCCGCATGTATTCGGTAGGTGAAATCAAGCGTGCGGCAGAGCGTCTGCTGGAAGTCACCTATGAGAGCCTGCTGCGCGGCATTGCTGCGGTAAAACCCGGTGCAAAAACCGGCGCAATTGGAGCAGCCATCCAGACCTATGCCGAAGGCGAGCGCTGCTCTGTAGTGCGCGATTTTTGCGGCCACGGCGTTGGTCAGCTTTTCCATGATGCACCGAACATTCTGCATTATGGCACTGTCAACGAAGGCGTCGAAATCAAGGAAGGCATGATCTTCACGATCGAGCCAATGATCAATCTGGGCAAGCCGGGCGTGAAAGTGCTGTCGGATGGTTGGACGGCAGTTACACGCGACCGTTCGCTGACGGCACAATACGAACACACTGTCGGCGTTACTAAAGATGGCTGTGAAATATTCACACTGTCACCAAAGAATGTTTTTGGCCCGCCATCCATGCGGTAAGCGTAATTCAATATTGTCTGTCTGTTTCTGCGGGGGTTTAAACAGAATGGCACCGAAAGATAAAAAAACGGGGAGTTTAGACCTCCCCGGATTCAATGAAGGTATTCAGATCGGCCTGCGGCTCGAAAAGCCGCACCATTTGGGCCACCGTGACAGGCTTCGCCAGCGCTTCAAGGCGGCATCAGATGCGCTCGCGGACTATGAATTGCTCGAACTTCTTCTGTTCCGCGTTATTCCGCGGGCCGACACCAAACCGATCGCAAAGTCTTTGCTTACCCGTTTTGGCTCTCTCGCCGAAGTTCTTGGTGCACCCGAAAAACTTATTGCCGAAACACCGGGCGTTGGCCCTTCCATAGCGCTTGAACTCAAAATAGTTGAGGCAATAGCCAAACGTTCCGCACGTAGCATGGTGATGGAGCGCGAAGTGTTAGGCTCATGGAGCCAAGTAATCGCATACTGCACGACCGCAATGGCCTATGAAACGCGAGAGCAGTTCCGCGTGCTTTTCCTAGACAAGAAAAATCGCCTCATCGCAGACGAAGTGCAGCAACAGGGAACGGTCGATCACACGCCAGTCTATCCGCGCGAGGTCGTACGACGAGCACTGGAGCTTTCTGCAACCGCGATAATCGTCGTTCACAATCATCCGTCTGGCGATCCAACCCCATCGCGGGCTGACATCGACATGACGAAACTTCTGATCGATGCGGCCAAAGCTTTGAGTATCTCGGTCCACGACCACATCATTATCGGCAAGCACGGCCATATTAGTATGCGAGGCCTGAAACTGATTTAGAGCGCATCTCTAAAAATGCGAAGCGGCTTTCGGAAAAAGATGCGCGTAGAAACAAATGAACAGTACATTTCCAATAACTCAATCAAAACTGGAAATGCTCTATTCTCGGACCTGTGAATGGTTACCATTCATTAAGCATAGGAACGGAAACGCGGGCTTACCTCTACAAATTAGCTCGAATTTTCTTAAATTTAGACACAATCACAAGCGACGAAGCGAATAGTTCAAGGGGCTTCAAATCCGCCCCTGTCATAAGAGTTAAAGTATATTTCTCGTCAGCGTTTTCGGCGGGAAAACTGGAGTAAAAAATGTTGAAGCGTTCTTACATCGCCGCGGCGTTCGGTGCCGCAATCGTTGCCTTTGCTGGCCCGTCCTTTGCTGCTGACATGATGGGCGGCGCGGATTACACCTACAACGAGCCGATTGCATCCGGTCCTCATGACTGGTCGGGCAACTACGTCGGCGCACAGATCGGCGCTTCGTCGTCCCGCGTTCCTGGCCCATTCACGAACCGTACTGGCTTCCTTGGTGGCGCGGTTGTCGGCAAAAATATGCAGAGCGGTAACGTTGTCTTCGGTGGTGAGCTCGAGGGTAACTTTGCAGAAGCTGAACATCGTATCGGCAATGGCGGCAGCCTCCAGCAGTCTTGGAATGCAAATGCCAAGGGCAAAGTCGGCTATGCTTTCGACAAAACATTGGTTTACGGCACTGCTGGCTATGGCGTAACGAAGTTCAAGGCCAAGGATGCAACCACGTCCGCTCCAGGCTGGGAAGGCGGAGCACTGATCGGCGCAGGCGTTGAACAGGCACTTTCTGGTCCAATCTCCATCAAGGCTGAATATGACTTCCAGCGCTTCAACGATGTGAAGTCGAAGGTAAATGGCGTTAGCCAGACGAACAACTTGAAGAATCATTCGATCAAGGCCGGTGTAAACTACCGCTTTTGATTCTTGACGAAGGACACTTCAGTCCAATTTCGCATAAGCTCATTCTGCTTTTGCACAAAAGGCTGCGCTTACCGGCGCAGCCTTTTCTTTTGCACAATTTCTCAGGCTGGAAAGGTTGCAGCGGCTATCGTGCAACCCCTCATGCCACTTGACTTCGCTAGCTCCCAACTTCTTATATATCAACGGTTCGAGTGGGGCGCTCATCACCAGTAATTCTCAAGTGAATTCCGGCAGCGTTGAATCCCTATTGGGAACCGGCTTTCAATTGGGTGGCGAGACATATCTTCGCCGTTCAGCTAGGAATGGAAAATGCAGCGCGTTTTTGACGGACATAATGATGTCCTTCTGCGTCTTTGGGAAAACCAGCGCAATGGTGGCGACCCAATCAAGGAATTCATCGACGGCACGTCGATTGGCCACATAGATCGCCCCCGCTCACTCAAGGGCGGTCTGGCTGGCGGTATCTGCGCCATCTACATCCCATCTGGCCACCATATCAAACTGGGTAAGCCAGATCAGAACGGACATTACGAAACGCCGCTTTCGCCTCCACTGGAACGCGCCCCATCGCTTGACATCGCTCTTGAATTTGCTTCGCTGGCACTCCGCCTCGAAGAAGCTGGTGGCTGGAAACTTTGCCGCAACGGCAAAGAATTAGACGAGGCACTGACGAGCGACACATTCGCGGCAGTTCTTCATATGGAAGGCTGCGAAGCCATTGACGCCGATCTGGCAGCACTAGACGTCTTTTACGCCGCAGGACTGCGCTCGCTCGGCCCGGTCTGGAGCCGAAACAATATTTTCGCGCATGGCGTACCCTTTGCATTCCCTATGAGCCCTGACACAGGTCCCGGCCTGACAGAAGCCGGTGAACGTTTGGTCAAGGAATGCAATCGCAAAGGCATCCTCATCGACCTCGCGCACATCACCGAAAAAGGATTTTGGGATGTGGCAAAGCTGAGCGATCAGCCACTTATTGCCAGCCATTCCAATGCACATACTCTCACCCCTGTCGCACGCAATCTGACAGATCGTCAGCTTGATGCGATCCGTGACAGTAAAGGGCTTGCCGGTCTCAACTACGCAACCACCATGCTGCGCAGCGATGGCATCGAGAATGCAAATACACCGCTTTCAGATATGGTACGCCACGTTGATTACATGGTTGAGCGCATGGGCATCGATTGCGTGGCGCTCGGTTCTGACTACGACGGCGCAACCATTCCAAACGAAATCGGTGATGCAGCAGGTACGCAAAATCTCGTCACGGCGCTGCGGGAAGCAGGTTATAGTGAAGATGAACTCGCGAAGCTTTGCCGCGACAACTGGATAAGAGTGCTTAAACAGGCTTGGCACGAAGCAGCCTGATCGCTCGATAACAAAATCCCAAAACAAAATGACAGAAAGGGAACTAAAATGATGCATTTCGGACGTTTTCGTATTCTTGCAGCCGGTGCAGCTCTTGCTGCAGTTATGGCTGCAAATCCGGCATTGTCGGCAACGCCGGCCGATACACTCGTTCAGGCTTGGGCTATCGATGACACCATCACGCTTGATCCGGCTGAATCCTTCGAACTTTCGCCAGCCGAATTCATCGGCAACGCCTATGACATGCTGGTTCGGCTCGACATCAACGACACATCGAAAGTTGTGCCGGGCGTGGCAGAAAGCTGGACCATTTCTGATGACGGCCTCACCTACACGTTCAAGATGAAGCCGGGCATCAAGTTTGCTTCCGGCAACCCGCTGACTGCAAAGGACGTGGCTTACTCGTTCGAACGCGCTGTTCGTCTCGACAAGAGCCCGGCGTTCATTCTGACCCAGTTCGGTCTCAATGGTGAAAACGTCACGGAAAATGCCAAGGCGGTTGACGACACCACCTTCGTTCTGAAGGTCGACAAGGCTTATGCTCCAAGCTTCGTGCTGAACTGCCTCACCGCTACCATTGGCGCGGTTGTAGATCAGAAGCTGCTTGAAGAGCATTCTGTAAAGGTCACTCCGACTGACGATTATAAGTACGAAACCGACTATGCCGCAGCATGGCTCAAGACTGGCTATGCAGGTTCGGGTCCATTCAAGATCCGTGACTGGCGCGCCAATGAAGTTGTCGTTCTGGAACGCAACGACAATTACTATGGCGAAAAGCCAAAGCTCGCCCGCGTGTTTTATCGTCACGTCAAGGAAAGCGCCACGCAGCGTCTGATGCTTGAATCGGGTGACGTCGATGTCGCGCGCAATCTTGAGCCAGGCGATCTGGAAGCCGTTCAGAAAAACAAGGATCTGGCCGTCGCCAGTGCTCCAAAGGGTACCGTTTATTACATCTCGCTCAACCAGAAGAATCCGAATCTGGCGAAGCCAGAAGTTCGCGAAGCCTTCAAATATCTGGTTGATTACGACGCAATCGGCGCAACCTTGATCAAGGGCATCGGCGAAGTTCGTCAGACCTATCAGGCAAAGGGTGTTCTCGGCGCTCTCGACGCTGCCCCATACAAGCTCGACGTTGAAAAGGCTAAAGAACTGCTCGAAAAGGCTGGTCTCAAGGACGGTCTATCGATCACCTTCGACGTTCGCAACACACAGCCTGTGACCGGCATTGCCGAATCCTTCCAGCAGTCCGCTGCCAAGGCTGGCGTCAAGATCGAGATCATTCCGGGCGATGGCAAGCAGACGCTGACCAAGTATCGCGCACGTAACCACGATCTTTACATCGGCCAGTGGGGCATGGACTATTGGGATCCAAACTCCAATGCTGAAGCCTTCACGTCCAACCCGGACAATGGCGACGATGCTTCCAACAAGACGCTCGCATGGCGTAATGCATGGGACATTCCTGCACTGACCGAGGAAACAAAGGCTGCACTTCTGGAACGCGACAACGACAAGCGCGCCGCAATCTATCAGAAGCTTCAGCAGGAAGCTCTTGATCAGAGCCCATTCGTGATGCTGTTCCAGCAGACCGAAGTTGCCGGCGTTCGTGGCGATGTGAAGGGCTACAAGCTCGGCCCGACATTCGACTCGAACTTCCTCGCACCGATCAGCAAAGACTGATCTGAAGAACGGTCAGACAATTGAGCACGACAACAACTGTAACTAAAAAGAGGGGCGCCCGACGGCGCTCCTCTTCCATCGCTAAAGCGATTGCCAGCTTTCTGGTCATCGTTATAACCACTTATCTCGGCCTTTTGGCCGTCACGTTTTTCATCGGCCGCGTTGTGCCGATTGATCCAGTTCTCGCCATTGTCGGCGACCGCGCACCCGCACATGTGGTCGAGCGCGTGCGTCAGGAGATGGGCTTCAACCTCCCCTATTACCAGCAGTTCTACCTTTATGTGAAAGGTGTCCTGCAAGGCGATTTCGGCACATCGGTACTAACCACAAATCCGGTCATGACTGATATTCGCCGCGTATTCCCAGCAACTATGGAACTCGCAACCATCGGAACCATCATCGGTGCCCTGCTCGGAATTCCGCTCGGTGTTCTCGCAGCTGTCAAGCGCGGCAGCATCATCGACCAGATCGTACGCGTGATCGGCCTTGTCGGCTATTCTGTGCCGATCTTCTGGCTCGGAATGCTCGCACTTCTGATTTTCTATGCGCGCCTCGGCTGGACGTCTGGCCCCGGACGCATCGATATCACGTTCGAATATACCTTCACGCCAATCACTGGCTTTTACCTTGTCGACGCCATCATCCAGCGCGATTGGGAAGCACTGCGCAACATCGTTTCGCATCTCATTCTGCCGTCGGCTCTGCTAGGCTATTTCAGCTTGGCCTATATCAGCCGCATGACGCGTTCCTTCATGCTCAACGAGCTTGAACAGGAATATATCGTTGCAGCGCGCGCGAAAGGTATTTCGGAAACCCGCATCATATGGGGCCATGCTCTTCGCAATGCCGCTGTGCCACTCGTGACGGTGATTGCGCTTTCCTATGCAGGTTTGCTTGAAGGTTCAGTTTTGACCGAAACGATCTTCTCGTGGCCAGGTCTTGGTCTTTACATCACCAACTCGCTTCAAAATGCTGACATGAATGCCGTCCTCGGTGGTACAATTATCATTGGGTCGGTCTTTATCGCGCTCAACCTCGTATCCGATCTGCTGTATCGGCTTCTCGATCCAAGGACGCGCGCACGATGAGCCAAATGACAGAAACATCCAATCTTTCGTGGCGCGACTGGCTGCTCTCCGAGCGCCCGCAATCGCGTATGCAGGCACGCCTCGGCCGTTCTTACATGGTCTGGCGCCGCTTTACGGCCAATAAACTGGCCGTTCTCGGCCTGCTCATCATCATTGCATTGCTGCTCGTTGCAGCCTTCGCCAATGTACTGGCACCGCATTCGCCTTATAGTGGCGACTTGGCCAATGCTCGTCTGCTGCCTCCGGGCACACCGGGCTATCTGCTCGGCACCGATGATCAGGGACGTGATATTCTCTCACGCCTAATCTACGGCTCACGCCTGACACTTTACGTCGTCTTGCTGGTTGCGGTCATTGCTGCACCTATCGGCCTTCTCGTCGGTACAGTTGCCGGTTACGCCGGTGGCTGGGTCGATGCAGTTCTCATGCGCATCACCGATATTTTCCTTGCTTTCCCGAAGCTCATTCTGGCACTCGCCTTTGTCGCTGCTTTGGGACCTGGCATTGAAAACGCCATTATCGCGATCGCGATCACCTCATGGCCGCCTTACGCGCGTATTGCACGCGCTGAAACCCTGACCATTCGCAACTCGGATTATATTTCCGCCGTGCGTCTGATGGGCGCGTCACCTTTCCGCATCATTCTGCGCCATGTGATGCCGCTCTGCACATCTTCGCTGATTGTACGAGTAACGCTTGATATGGCTGGCATCATTCTGACGGCAGCGGGCCTCGGCTTCCTTGGCCTTGGTGCTCAGCCACCATTGCCTGAATGGGGCGCAATGATTGCTTCTGGCCGTCGCTTCATTCTCGACCAGTGGTGGGTGGCAGCAATGCCGGGTATTGCGATTCTCGTCGTCAGCCTTGGCTTCAACTTCCTTGGCGATGGCCTGCGTGATGCACTCGATCCGCGGGGTAACAACCAATGAAGCCACTTCTGACAGTTGAAGACCTCCGCGTCACCTTCCCTACCCGCACAGGCGCGATTGAAGCAGTACGTGGCGTAAGCTTTACGCTTGGTCGCGAGCGTCTCGGGATCGTTGGTGAATCCGGGTCCGGCAAATCGCAGACCGGACGCGCGATCATGGGGCTTACCCCACCACACGCGAAGATCACCGCCAAGAAGCTTGAATTTGACGGCATCGATCTTCTCAATGCGTCACCTCGTGAACGTCGCGCCTTGCGCGGCGGCCGGGTTGCCATGGTGTTGCAGGACCCGAAATATTCGCTCAATCCTGTCATGACTATCGGCAAGCAAATCGCGGAAACGCTGAAAGCACATGGCAAGTTTTCGAGTTCGGAAATCCGCACTCGTTCAATTGCCATGCTGGAAGCCGTACAGATCAGAGATGCTGAACGCGTGATGAAACTCTATCCGCACGAAGTTTCGGGCGGCATGGGACAGCGCGTCATGATCGCTATGATGCTGGTCGCGGAACCGGAAATGCTGATCGCAGATGAGCCAACCTCTGCACTTGATGTGACAGTTCAGCTCGAAGTGCTTGGCATTCTCGACAAGCTCGTGGCAGAGCGCGGCATGGGCCTCATCTTCGTGAGCCACGATTTGCGTCTCGTATCGTCCTTCTGCGACCGCGTCATCGTCATGTATGCTGGTAAGATCGTTGAGGAACTTGCGGCAAGTGATCTTGCAAATGCGAAACACCCTTATACGCAAGGATTGCTGAACTGCATGCCCAAACTCGGAGCTGACCGCCATCCGCTACCTACCTTGCAGCGTGAGGAGGCATGGCGTCTATGAGCACCGCACCAGCTCTCAGCGTCGACAAGATCGACGTATTTTTCGACGAATTCCACGCACTCAAATCGGTCAGCATCGATGTCGCACGCGGGGAATCTTATGGACTGGTGGGCGAGTCCGGCTCCGGTAAATCCACGCTTCTGCGTGCAGTAGCCGGGCTTGCACCTGTCGACGACGGTGAAATCCGTATTGACGGAAAGCCACTTAAGACACCGCGCGACAAAGCGTTCTACCGCAATGTTCAGATGGTGTTTCAGGACCCTTACGGCTCTCTGCATCCACGTCAGACGGTCGATCGCCTGCTGCTTGAACCGCTTGCAGTGCATGGCATAGGTGATACAGAAAAGCGCATCGTTCGCGCGCTTGATGAAGTGGGCCTAGGTTCGGGCTTCCGTTTCCGCTATCCACACCAGCTTTCGGGCGGTCAGCGTCAGCGTATCGCCATTGCACGCGCACTCATCATCGAGCCAAGTATTTTGCTTCTCGACGAACCTACCTCTGCGCTCGATGCCTCCGTACAGGCTGAGGTGCTCAACCTGCTCGAACAAGTGCGGCGCGACCGCAAGCTGACCTTCGTTATGGTCAGCCACGATCTCGCAGTCGTTACGCATATGTGTGATCGGTTGGCGGTGATGCGCAACGGTGAAGTTGTCGAGCAGCTTGAAGCCGGGGATCTTGTCAGCGGCAATATCAATGCTGACTATACAAAGAACCTGATGACGGCCAGTGAAGGCTTCAGGCGCTAAAAACAAGGGGACCAAAAGGTCCCCTTTTTCAATAGCCATTCTGAAAAGCGTGAAACGCACGTCGGATAAAACCGGCTTACAGCAGTTCCAATTAAGAATGAATCGTTGGAAACGCTGTAAATCAATGCACGGTTGGTACTTTAGTCGTCTGCACCGCGGCGTGCACTGTCGCCATCCAGACCACGGCGCCAATAGGCAACGATCAGCTGCTTATCCTTTGGAATATTCCGCTCTTTACGCATATAGGTGCGGATGGACCTGAATGCATTGAATTCGCATCCCGCCCACACATAGATGCTCTCTTCGCCTTCGGGCAGTTCAACTGCGCGTACGGCATCCTGCAGAAGCGTCGTGGTTCCAGCTTCAGCACCTTTGCGGTGTAGCCACTGCAGATCAACGTCAGCACGCGATTGAATGGCCTGTTCTTCCGCATCACTGTCGATTTCAATGCGTACGACAGCTTTGGCACCTTCTGGAAGACGCTCCAGAATCCGTCCGATTGCCGGCAGAGCCGTTTCATCACCCGCCAGCAGATACCAGTTCGCATCAGCGGCAGCATCACCACCCCCAGGCCCTGTCATGCCAACAATATCGCCCGGCTTGGCGCTTATAGCCCAACCGGAACCCGGCGCATCGCAATCGTCACCATGAACAACCATATCGATATCAACCCAGCCAGCTTGAGCATCAATCTGGCGGATCGTGTAAACACGGGTAGCGAGCTTGGCTTCGCCTTCCGGCCAGACGGGGCGACCGTCTTCACCGGACACAGGCCATTGCGGCGTAGCGAGACCTTTTGGTGGGAACAACAGACGGATATGCAGACCCGTATGGGCAAAGCGCGCAAGTTCGTTTCCCTTCAGGCGGACACGGCGCATGTGCGGCGTAACATTGCTGACGGCAACTACCTGCATTTCGCGGAAGTAAGGCAGTGGCAGACCTGCTGCACCGTCACCTTCCCAGATGATCCGAGGCTTTGGGCTGCCCTTTTCAAGAAATTCCATCACATGTTCAACGATGGAGTATTTCATATAGGCTAGGCCAGTTTCGTCGCGGCTTTTCACATCGACCGATACTGCGTCCTTGTCCCACTGAACATCAGCCTGTCCGAAGCTTAACACAAGTCGCGCACTGTTTTCCTGCCGCTCTACATCAGCATGTTCGACAAAATGATCAAGAACCTGATCAAGAATACGAGATGGATTATTGACGATGAAACGTGTGCTGGCGTTCAGGCTCAATTCGGACATGCCTGTTCTCCTCATCATGGAATGTGAGCCAGCCATACCCGAATTTAACATGAGGGTTCAAGTCATCATTTAACTTTAACGCCGCAATAAATCGTGACGGGCAGTGCCTGACGCCATGCATCAAAGGAACCAAGCGCCCCTGCTTGCGCAACCTGCAACCGGGTCAGTTCACCGCCATATCGCTGCTGCCAGTTGAAAAGCTGCATTTCGCTTTGCAATGTAACAGCATTGGCAACCAAGCGCCCGCCGGGCTTTAGGGCTTTCCAGCAAGCTTCGATCACGCCCGCATCTGTAACACCACCACCAATGAAAATCGCATCCGGTGCTTCGAGGCCACTCAACGCTTCAGGCGCGTCGCCTTTCACAAGCTGCAGACCGGGCACGCCCAGAGCACGCGTGTTGCGCTCAATGATCGCTTGCCGCGTTTCATCGGCTTCGATTGCGATAGCCCGACAAGAAGGATGAACACGCATCCATTCAATGCCAATCGAGCCACAACCAGCACCTACATCCCATAAAAGCTCATGCGGCAGCGGCTGCAACCGCGACAGTGTCACTGCACGTATATCGCGCTTTGTCAGCTGCCCGTCATTCTCAAAAGCATGGTCTGGCAATCCGCTGACAGGCGAAAACACAGCCGCATCTGGCTCCGCGATGCAGTCAATTGCCAAAACATTGAGATCGGCACAGTTTTCATGTGACCAGCCATCAGCACTGCCAATGATAGATTTTTCCTTTGTCCCGCCGAGATGCTCAAGAACTGTCAAACGGCTTTGGCCAAAGCCTTTGGCCTTTAGAAGTGCTGCAGCTTTCGCAGGCGTCGTACCATCATTGCTCAATACGAGGGTCTTCTCGCCCGGCAGGATATGCGGTGCCAGCAGTTCAAACGGACGACCATGCACGCTGACTATGCGTACTTCTTGCAGAGGCCACGCCATACGGCTTGCGGCCAGCGACAATGACGATGGAAACGGGATGATCTGCATATCTTGTTTCGAGAAATGACGGCTCAGCGATGCACCCATGCCAAAGAACATCGGATCACCGCTAGCCAGCACCACAACTTGCCTGCCGCGTTGGGCTTCAATCATTGGAAATGCATTATCGAACGGTGACGGCCATGAAATCTGCTCGGCTTCAACGTCAGGATTGAGCAAGGCCAGATGCCGCTTGCCGCCGAAAATCACATCAGCACGGTTGAGTACGTCGCGAGCGTTCCTTCCAAGACCCGCCAGCCCGTCCTCACCAATACCGATAACCGTCAGCCAGCAGCTCATAAGCATTGCTCCTTTTCTTTGTTCGTATGGCGGTGCAGTAGCAAGTGCAAGCGCGAAGGCGTATAAGGCCAATATGTTGAGCAAGCCAAAAAACCAGACCATTGCTATCAGACCCGACCGGCGTAGCGCCTGTCCGGGACTTTCGCGCATGGTGATGAGCAAGGATGGCGCAATCGCCCGCATCAAGCTCCGGCTCGGAAGGCTCAGCGTGGCACAGGCTCAAGCCATCGCAGATATCGCCGAACGATTTGAAACGGGCGCGATTGAATTGTCGATTCGCTCCAACATTCAGCTTCGCGGCATTCATCCCGACGTCTGGCCGAATGTAATTAGTGCACTTTATGAGGCCGGGCTTGGTGCGGAAAACGCGGCGGCTGATGATGTTCGCAATGTCATGGTAAGCCCGACTGCTGGTATTGATCATCGTCAGATCAGCGATGTGACTAGCCTCGCCGCCAAACTGCTTTCCGTTTTGCAGGAAAACGAGACCTATCACGCGCTGTCGCCCAAATTTTCGCTCCAGATCGACGGTGGCGAAGATTGCGCTATGGTTTCGCATCCCGGCGATATCTGGCTCTCAGCAATTGAAGGTGGCAAGGCCTATGCTTTTGGACTGGCTTCCTCGCCTGACAAACAGGCGCTTGGCACAATTTCAAACGACCATGCCCTGCCTTTTATCGAAGCTCTGCTACAGCATTTCCTTAGCACGAGCCAAAAAGGTATTGCGCGCATGAAACACCTCTTCGAGGTGATGCCAGTCGCAGAGTTTCTGCAAACACTTCCATTTGCATTTGATGCACCAGCAAGCTGGCAGCGCAAAGCACCCATCGCTCACGCCCATCTTGGCTTACATCGCCAGCTCGACGGCAACTTCTATGTCGGTGCCATGCCGCTGCTTGGTCGCCTGACACCGCAGCAACTGCGTGGACTTGCCAGCCTTGCACAAAACGAACTGCGCCTCACCCCATGGCAAGGTATTCTCATCCCGCATATTGCGGAAGCTGAAGGCAAGAGCATCATCAGCCAGCTACATGCCCTTGGCTTTTCCACCGATCCTGCTTCGCCTGCCGCCCGCCTTCGTTCTTGTTCCGGTTCCAAAGGCTGCGCCTCAGCGCTTGCAGATACACAGGCAGACAGTGAAAAGCTTGCACGTAAGCTACAAAGCGATACCTCACATATTCACATCACGGGCTGCGCCAAATCCTGCGCCGCACTTTCTCCCTTGCCGCACACGCTTCTCGCCCGCTTCCCAATGCATTACGACCTATTTTTGCAAGACAAAGCTGGACCAGCACGCTTCGGGCGGCTATTGGCGTCAAACATCACCATTGATGAGGCAGCAAAGCTGCTGAACAAATAGCAAAAGCGGACGCCATGACAGATTACATCCGCGACGGGCAGGCAATTTATGACCGCTCCTTCGCCATCATCCGCGCCGAGGCCGACCTGAGCCGCATACCTGCGGATCTCGAAAAGCTCGCCGTGCGCGTGGCTCACGCATCTGGCATGGTCGATATCGTTGAAGACATCGTCTTCTCAGATGGCGCAGGACAGGCCGGACGTGATGCTTTGCTCAATGGCGCGCCGATCCTCTGCGATGCGCGCATGGTTGCAGAAGGCATTACCCGTTCGCGACTGCCAGCCAATAATGATGTTATCTGCACACTGAACGATCCATCGGTTCCGGAGCTGGCGAAAAAGATCGGCAACACACGCTCTGCCGCAGCCCTCGACCTTTGGCTTCCACACCTTGAAGGCAGCATCGTTGCCATCGGCAACGCACCAACCGCCCTCTTCCGCCTGTTTGAAATGCTGGATAATGGCGCGCCCAAACCTGCGCTTATCATCGGTATGCCGGTCGGCTTTGTGGGTGCTGCAGAATCCAAGGACGAGCTGGCTGAGAACAGCCGTGGTGTCCCTTTCGTCATTGTGCGCGGACGTCGTGGCGGTAGCGCAATGACCGCAGCTGCCGTTAATGCACTTGCTTCGGAGCGCGAATAATGGCCCTCAAAGGCAAGCTCTATGGTCTGGGTGTCGGCCCCGGCGACCCCGAACTCATCACACTCAAAGCGCTTCGACTGCTCAAATCCGCTCCTGTGGTCGCCTACCACGCAGCCAAGGGCAAAAAGGGCAATGCACTGACTATTGTCGAAACCTACCTGTCTTCAGAACAGACGTTGGTTCCGCTCATCTATCCGGTAACAACGGAAAAACTGCCCGCACATATGGATTATGAGCAGATCGTCAGCGATTTCTATGCTGAGATCACCACGACGATTGCAAGTCATCTTGATGCAGGCCGCGATGTGGCCGTGATCGCGGAAGGTGATCCGTTCTTCTATGGCTCGTTCATGTATATCCATGACCGACTGGCCGAAAAATACGAAACGGAAGTCGTGCCTGGCGTTTGCTCTGTTCTGGGAGCTGCTGCCGTGCTCGGCGCACCCCTGGTCTACCGCAACCAGACCCTGTCGATTCTTTCAGGCGTCATGAGCGCAGAAGAACTCAAAACACGTATCGCTGGCACTGAGGCCGCAGCCATCATGAAACTCGGCAAAAATCTCGACAAGGTGCGTGATGTGCTGAACGAGCTTGGGCTGATGGATCGTGCCCTCTATATCGAGCGTGCAACCATGCAAAACCAGCGTATTGCGCCATTGATCGAGGTAAGTGGTAGCGATTGCCCTTATTTCTCGATTATTCTCGTTCCGGGCAGCAAATGGAACGGCACATGAAGCCTGCAATTCTGATCTTGAGTGAAGCTGCAATTTCCACCGCGCGGAAAGTGCAATCATCACTTGGAAATGCGGAAGTGCTGGGACTGGAAAACCGCGTTCAAAGCGCCGACAAAAGCTTTGCTCATTTTGGCGACGCTATACGCGCACTTTATGAAGAAGCTCGACCTGTGATCGCTTTGTGCGCTTCAGGCATCATCATCCGCGCCCTTGCACCGCTTCTGCAAAACAAACGCATCGAACCACCAGTTCTGGCCGTTGCAGAAGATGGCAGCGCAGTCGTGCCATTGCTTGGCGGTCTGTCGGGCGTCAACGATCTGGCGCGAACAATCGCTCATGCACTGGAAGTCGCGCCCGCGATCACCACGACTGGCGAGTTACGCTTTGGCATTAACCTGCTTCATCCTCTGGCAGAACTGACACTCGCCAATCCGGACAACGCCAAGACTTTCATGTCAGACCTGCTGGCAGGTCAAACATTACAAATCAATGGCAATTCTCGCTGGCTCACGGCATCAAAGCTGCCGCTTGCCGACGATGGGCAACTCACAATCAGCATCACGCCCGAAAGTCGCACGCCACAGGCAAATGAGCTGATCTATCATCCGAGAACAATTGCCATCGCTATCGAAAAGCCGACCGAAGAACTGACAAGCCTCATCGGGAAAGCCTTTGACGATGCCGGCCTGTCTATAGACTCACTTGCTTTGCTTCTGGCTCACGAGAAAGATTGCGCATCACCGCACATTCATCAGGCATCAAAAGCACTGAAAGCGCCATTGCGCTTTGTTGCAGGTGATGCCGATCTTTCAGCCGCCTCGGTCGAAAACCCTGTTCGACACATAGCGACTGAAAACCTAAAGCTGGCTGTTGCATCAGCACCTGCCGATGTTCTTTTTATCGGTCGCAAGCGGGGCAAGCTCACGGTTATTGGACTTGGCCCCGGTACCCGTGATCTAATGACCCCAGCAGTGCAGCGTGATCTTGAACAGGCCGAAGACGTACTCGGCTATGAAACCTATGTTCGCATGGCAGGACCCTTCCGCGACGATCAGATCATTCACATGACCGACAATCGCGAAGAAATGCAGCGCGCACGCCATGCATTTGAACTTGCAGCTTCAGGCCGCGACGTCGTGATGGTGTCGTCCGGCGATCCGGGCGTATTTGCAATGGCTGCAGCGGTTGTTGAGGCACTGCATGAATCATCTGATGTGGCGTGGCACGGCGTTGAATTGGTTATCCAGCCCGGTATTTCGGCGGCGATGGCAGCGGCGTCCCGCATCGGTGCACCGCTTGGGCACGATTTCTGCATCATCTCGCTTTCGGACAATCTCAAGCCCTGGGATGTGATCGAGAAGCGTCTCGCACTGGCAGCTCAAGCCGATCTCGCCATGGCTTTCTATAATCCGATTTCCAAAGCCCGCCCGCATCAGCTTGGTCGAGCGCTGGAAATCCTCCGGCAGTATCGCGATGCTGAAACGCCAGTCGTGCTTGGTCGCGACATTGGCAGGCCTGCGGAAACAACTCGCGTTGTTTCGCTCGGGCAACTCAGACCTGACGATGTCGACATGCGAACTGTGGTGATTGTCGGCTCATCGCACACTGCCCGCTTTCCACGCGCGGAAGGCGGAGAGTGGGTTTACACGCCGCGCTGGTATGGCGAAAAGACCAAATAAATGAAAAACAAAAAGGCAGGGAAATCCCTGCCTTTTTAGTAAGCTATGAAGTTTTATTGAATCACTTCTTCTTCGACTTTTTCGGCGCAGGTGCAGCCGATGCAGCCTGAGCAGCAGCAGCTTCAGCTGCAATCTGGTCGGCGCTCTTTGGTGACGTATCGACAACCGAACGAACCGAGCCATTTGCAGAAACCTGACAAACTGCAGTGCGCAGGTCGACCTTCAGGTCAACATCCGTACCACCACCGGCGCCCGGACGCGAATTAACTGCGCTGATCACGCGTTCAGGCAAGAAATACTTATTGGCAGCAGCAGTGATGCAAGGCTGTGCCAAAGATGAATCGACCGTCGACGTTGGAATGAAACGTGGCAGCGAAACAGTCGAAGCTGTTACTGGCGCTTCAGACTTGCCTGGAACCGTCGCATTCTGCGTAGTTGTTGTACAAGCGGCAGCCAAAGGAGCCAGCATGGCAATAACAAACAAACGGGCTCCGTTGCGGGTGCGTCCGTACATGATCAACCTCTTACGATCTGCTGATTAGGTAAAATTTTAACTGAGATAACTATTCGCTTTTGACAGATTGTCGAGTGGCAGGAAGGCCACAATGCCGGTTTTTCGTTGAGCATCCCCAACGACGTCATCATTGTTTCGTGAATATCCAGTTCAACATCTCGCGCCAGTCGCTCATTCTGATCGGCGTTCCATGATTGCCGCTTTCAAAACGACGGAACTGAACGGGATAACCGGGCGAGCGCTTGCGGATTTCTCGATAGAAGCCTTCCTGCTTATCGATTGCGAAAACCGGATCGCGACTGCCATGGCCGAAAAACACCGGCACACGCTTTTTGAAAGCCGGCGATTTGAAAAAGCCCTCATCCCACAGCGAACCTAAAAGGATCAGGCCTGAGAGCTGATTGCCCGCATTATCATTCGATGCGATACGCCAGCAAAGCGCCCCACCCTGCGATCCACAAGCCAGTATGAGCGGTGCAGATGGTGAAGTCGCTTTCGCCGCTTCGATGAGTCCTGCAACTTGCGCTTCGCCCGTTGCCGCAAAATCCTTGAAGTCCGGCGTCAGATAAAGTCCGCCATTTGTCGCCGCAAGGTTCTTCACGCGGTTGAAATTGCCGCCAAAGGTAAAATCATTCATGCCTTGCAGACGATTACCGCCGCGCCCGTGCAGATAAATGACGATAAACGATGCACCGCTCTGCTTTCCGGCAGCCATGACCTTTACC